>NZ_DELU01000031.1:0-59694 GCF_002352785.1 Marinobacter sp. UBA2688 | reverse complement strand
GCCAGAGCCAGAGCCAGAGCCCGGTTTCTCTCCCTCCCGTCCATCTGCATTTGTGGATCTTGAGAGCGTAAGGGCGCGTGAAGGCTGGACAGTTCAGTTAATTGCCGGGAATCAGGAACAAACGGTGCTGAATCTGATGGATCAGTACGAATCCATTTCCGGTATACTCTACACCCAGACCCAAAGGCAGGGGCAGGACTGGTTTGTTGGCTTCTACGGCGAGTTTTCCTCGCGTGATGAGGCCCGAAAAGCAGTTGAGCGTCTTCCCCAGGCCCTGCGGGACCAGTCTCCCTGGATCAGGCAATCACGCGATTTCTGATTTTCTGTGCCTGCCTTTTTTCGTGTTTTATTCTATAAAAACAATAACCTGACTCTCTGTTTTATGGTGTGCGCTGTCTGGCGCAGCATTCGTATTGAACGTGCTTGCCCCCTAAAATAAAAACGCTTTGGTTTGAGTACGTATTTCTACGCGTGTAAAATAGCCAGCCCCCATTTTCAGTGTCGAAGGGTGAGTTTATTGTCTGTATGCAAATAACCCTTTGATTGAAAAGCATTTCTACGCGAGAGAACGCTTATGATGACAGGTTTGTATCATCCCGACGAATTCAGGGACAACTGCGGCTTCGGTCTGATCGCCCATATGAAGGGCGAGGCCAGCCACAAGTTGTTGCAAACTGCCATCGAGTCACTGACCTGCATGACCCACCGTGGTGGTATCGCTGCAGACGGAAAGACCGGCGATGGTTGTGGCCTCCTGATCCAGAGCCCGGATGCCTTTTTGCGCAAGGCCGCCAAAGCGGAATTTGGCAAGGAGCCTGAAGAGCTGTTCGCTGTGGGCCAGGTATTCCTTAACCCGGACGAGAACAAGGCCGCTGCCGGCCGTGCTGCCGTGGAAAAGCGCCTCGCAGAGCAGGGCCTGGAAATCATGGGTTGGCGGAAGGTGCCAACGGACGACAGCTGCCTTGGGCCGATGGCGCTTGACTGTTTGCCCTGGATTGAGCAGGTGTTTGTGGTTCCCGCCGGTAAAACCGAGCAGGAATTCGCCATCTCGCTGTTTGTTGGGCGCCGCCACGCTGAGCGGGACATGGCCGATGACTCCGAATTCTATATCTGTAGCCTGTCTCACCGAACATTGGCCTACAAGGGCCTGATGATGCCGGCGGACCTGGCGAACTTCTACAAGGATCTGGGCGATCCGGACCTGCAGACCGCTATCTGTGTCTTCCACCAGCGCTTTTCCACAAACACCATGCCGCGTTGGCCGCTGGCGCAGCCGTTCCGCTATCTCGCCCACAATGGCGAGATCAATACCGTTGACGGCAACCGTAACTGGGCGATTGCCCGTGCCGCCAAATTCAGCGCACCGGAACTGCCAGACCTACAGACGCTGCAGCCGCTGGTTAACCTGACGGGCTCAGATTCCTCCAGCATGGACAATATGCTGGAAGTACTGCTGGCCGGTGGTGTCGACCTGTTCCGTGCCGTGAGAATGATGATCCCGCCTGCCTGGCAGAATGTGGATACCATGGATTCCGAGTTGCGGGCATTCTATGAGTACAACTCCATGCATATGGAACCGTGGGATGGTCCAGCCGGCCTGGTTCTCTCCGACGGTCGCTACGCCGTCTGTATGCTGGATCGGAACGGACTTCGCCCGGCTCGTTGGGTAATCACCAAAGACGACTTCATTACCCTGGCGTCCGAGATCGGTACTTACGACTATAAGCCCGAAGACGTGGTGGCCAAGGGACGTGTCGGTCCGGGGCAAATGCTTGCTATTGATACCGAGTCCGGCGAAGTCCTGCATACGAAAGACGTGGATAATCGCCTGAAGTCGGCCCAGCCCTACAAGCGCTGGCTGCGGGAGAACTCCCTGCGGGTTGAAACCACGCTGAATCAGGACACACCTGACTTCAAGCTGATGCAGTCCGACGAGCTCCATATACACCAGAAAATGTTCATGGTCTCCTACGAGGAGCGTGACCAGGTTCTGCGCCCTCTGGCTGAGAACGGCCAGGAAGCAGTAGGGTCGATGGGGGACGATACGCCCATGGCCGTGCTCTCGAGCCGTGTCAGGCACGTGGCTGACTACTTCCGTCAGAAATTTGCCCAGGTGACCAACCCGGCCATCGATCCGCTTCGGGAGTCCATCGTGATGTCCCTGGAGACGTGTATTGGCGCGGAGCGTAACGTGTTCGAGGAAACGCCGGAGCACGCTAACCGCATCATCCTGACAACACCGGTGCTCTCGCCGGCCAAGTACCTGAAGATCGCCAACAATGATCGGCCCGGATTCGAAGTTGCTCGGATCAACATGAGCTACAGCCCGGAAATGGGGCTTGAACAAGCTGTGCGTAACGTGTGCGACGAGGCTGAGCAGGCAGTCCGCAGCGGCAAGGTGATCCTGATCCTGACCGACAAGGATCTGAAAGAGGGGGAGCTGCCGGTCAATGCCATGATGGCAACGGGCGCCGTTCACCATCACCTGGTCAAGAAAGGCCTCCGGTGTGACTCCAACATCCTGGTTGAAACCGGTTGGGCCCGAGACCCGCACCAGTTTGCTGTGTTGTTTGGCTTTGGCGCTACGGCGGTCTATCCGTACTTGGCCTACCAGGTGCTTAACGACCTGATTCGCACCGGCGAACTGATGATGGACCCCATTGATGCGAAGAACAACTATCGCAAGGGTGTCAACAAGGGCCTGCTGAAGATCCTGTCCAAGATGGGGATCTCCACCATCACCTCCTACCGGGGGGCGCAGCTATTTGAGGCGATTGGCCTGGCAGATGATGTGGTGGACCTGTGTTTCAAAGGTGTTCCCAGCCGTATCCAGGGCGCCGGTTTCTTTGATTTCCAGCAGGATCAGGAACAGCTGGCGGCGGTGGCCTGGAAGCATCGCAAGCCCATCACCCAGGGTGGCCTGTTGAAGTATGTCCACGGTCAGGAGTACCACGCTTTCAACCCGGATGTAGTGGGTAAGCTCCAGGAAGCCGTGACCAGTGGTGATTACGGGCAGTACATGGAGTACGCCGGGCTGGTAAACGAGCGCCCGGTGTCCACGCTTAGGGACCTTCTTGGGTTCCGCAAGGATATCAAGGCGATTGATCTGTCCGAGGTGGAGCCAGTGGAGAATATCTTCCCGCGCTTCGACTCGGCGGCCATGTCCTTGGGTGCGTTGTCTCCGGAGGCTCACGAAGCCCTGGCGGTAGCAATGAACACCTTGGGTGGTCGCTCCAACTCCGGTGAAGGCGGGGAAGATCCGGCCCGTTATGGCACGGAGAAACGTTCCAAGATCAAACAGGTGGCGTCTGGCCGCTTCGGCGTCACCGCTGAGTACCTGCGCAGTGCCGATGTCATGCAGATCAAGGTGGCCCAGGGTGCCAAGCCCGGTGAGGGCGGTCAGCTACCCGGTGGCAAGGTCAATGACCTGATTGCCCGCCTGCGCTACTCAGTGCCCGGTGTGACGCTGATTTCGCCACCACCGCACCACGATATTTATTCGATCGAGGATCTGGCGCAGCTGATTTTCGATCTCAAGCAAGTTAACCCGAGCGCACTGGTGTCTGTAAAACTGGTGTCGGAGCCTGGTGTAGGCACCATCGCTGCTGGTGTGGCCAAAGCCTATGCCGATCTGATCACGGTTTCGGGCTACGACGGTGGTACAGCGGCCAGCCCGCTAACCTCCATCCGTTACGCCGGCTCGCCCTGGGAACTGGGCCTGAGTGAAACCCAGCAAGCGCTGCGCGCTAACGACCTGAGGGGCAAGATCCGCTTGCAGACGGACGGCGGTATCAAGACCGGTCTGGATGTGGTCAAGGGCGCTATTCTGGGCGCTGAAAGCTTCGGTTTCGGCACCACGCCAATGGTGGCTCTGGGTTGTAAGTATCTGCGTATCTGTCACCTGAACAACTGTGCCACCGGCGTCGCGACCCAAAACGAGCACCTGCGGGAAGAACACTTCAAAGGCACCGTTGAAATGGCGATGAACTTCTTCCGGTTCGTTGCGACCGAGACCCGAGAGTGGATGGCCAAGCTGGGCGTTCGCAACCTGGAAGAACTAGTAGGGCGTGTTGATCTGCTGGAGCGTCTGCCCGGCGACACCCCGCGCCAGAAGAAGCTGGATCTGACGCGTCTGTTGTCTAACGACCACATTCCGGCGGACAAGCCCAACACCTGTCAGGTGGAGCGCAATCATCCGTTTGATGAAGGCAAGCTTGCCGAGCAGATGGTGAAAGACACAGCGGATGCGATAGCCAGCAAGGCTGGTGGTACCTGGTCCTACAGGGTTACCAACTGTGACCGGTCGATTGGTGCTCGCCTGTCCGGAGAGATTGCCCAGTTGCACGGCAACCAGGGCATGGTCTCGGCGCCCATCACTCTGGATCTGACTGGCACCGCCGGCCAGAGCTTCGGTGTCTGGAACGTGGGCGGTCTCAACCTGCTTCTGGAAGGCGATGCCAACGACTATGTCGGCAAAGGCATGACCGGTGGCAAGTTGGTGATTCGGCCACCGTCCGGAAGCGACTTTAAAACCCAGGATACCTCGATCGTAGGTAACACCTGCCTCTATGGTGCAACCGGTGGCAAACTGTTTGCCGCTGGCACCGCCGGTGAACGCTTCGGTGTTCGTAACTCCGGCGCCCATGCGGTGATAGAAGGTGTGGGCGATCACTGCTGCGAATACATGACGGGTGGTTTGGTCACAGTTCTTGGCAGCACCGGTCACAACTTCGGTGCTGGCATGACGGGTGGTTTTGCCTACGTGCTGGACTTGAACAACACCTTCGTGGACAAGTACAACCATGAGTTGGTCGAGATTCAGCGGATATCCAGCGAGGAAATGGAGTCCTACCGTAATCACCTGCGCGGTGTGGTCCGCGAGCATATTTCTGAAACCGCGAGCGAGTGGGCAGAGCATATTCTTGACAATTTCGATGACTACATTGGCCGCTTCTGGCTGGTCAAACCCAAGGCGGCGAACCTTCGCAGCCTGCTGGCCAGCACCCGGGCGCGTCCCGAGTAAAGGCGGTTGAAACAGGTAGAGGGCATTGCTGCAGTGCCCGCGTCGAAATTGAGTCTGATGAGAGCGTCACAATGAAAGAACGACTGAGTAACGACTTCCAGTTTGTCGAAGTAGGGCGTGTCGACCCGAAAAAAGTACCGGCAAAGAAGCGCAGAAAAGAGTTTGGTGAAATTTACCATCCATTCACCCAGGATAATGCCGCGTCGCAATCGCACCGTTGCCTGGAATGCGGCAATCCGTATTGTGAGTGGAAGTGCCCGGTACACAACTACATCCCGAACTGGCTGAAGCTGGTGTCGGAAGGCAACATCATGAGGGCAGTTGAGCTCTGTCACCAGACCAACTCCCTGCCGGAAGTCTGTGGCCGCGTTTGCCCCCAAGATCGTCTGTGTGAAGGGGCCTGTACCCTGAACGACGGCTATGGCGCAGTAACCATCGGGTCGGTGGAAAAATACATTACCGATACAGCCTTTGCTCTGGGCTGGAAGCCGGATATGTCCGCCGTCAAATGGACCGACAAAAAAGTGGCAGTGATCGGTGCTGGTCCGGCCGGCCTTGGCTGTGCTGACGTCCTGGTGCGCAACGGTGTAAAGCCGGTGGTGTTTGATATTTACCCGGAAATTGGCGGCCTTCTGACCTTCGGGATCCCCGAGTTTAAGCTTGAGAAGTCGGTCATGACCCGTCGCCGCAAAGTGTTCGAGGAAATGGGAGTGGAGTTCCGTCTGTCCACGGAGGTGGGCAAGGACGTGATGATGGCCGACATCCTCGAGGAGTACGACGCTGTCTTTATGGGGATGGGAACCTACACCTACATGAAAGGCGGTTTCCCGGGCGAAGATCTGCCAGGCGTTCATGATGCACTGCCCTTCCTGGTCTCGAATGTGAATCGTCGTCTTGGGTTTGAGAAAGACGCCGACGATTTTATCGATATGAAAGGCAAGCGAGTGGTTGTGCTCGGCGGCGGCGATACCGCCATGGACTGTAACCGCACCTCGATTCGTCAACAGGCAGCGAGTGTTACCTGTGCCTACCGTCGTGACGAACAGAACATGCCGGGCTCGCGCCGGGAAGTGTCCAACGCCAAGGAAGAAGGCGTTAAGTTCATGTTCAACCGTCAACCGATCGCCATTATTGGCGAAGACCGGGTTGAGGGAGTCAAGGTGGTTCAGACTCGCCTCGGCGAGCCCGACGAAAACGGCCGCCGTCGTCCGGAAGTGGTCGCTGGCAGTGAGGAAGTGATTCCGGCCGATGCAGTTCTGGTGGCCTTCGGATTCCGTCCGAGCCCGGCCGACTGGTTTGACGAGTTGAAGGTAAACACCGACGACTCTGGCCGTGTCAGCGCTCCGGAGGAAGTGGAGTTCGGCTTCCAGACCAGCAATCCCAAGATATTTGCCGGTGGCGATATGGTCCGTGGTTCGGATCTGGTCGTAACGGCTATCTGGGAGGGTCGCCAGGCGGCGGAAGGTATCATGGATTACCTGGATATCTGACAGCCCCCGGTTTCATCCGGGTTGGAAGGGCGGCTTGCAGACGGCGGGCCGCCCTTTTTTATTGCCACAAACCGGGTATCATTGCCCTCCTAAACTTTGACAGACAGCAGACTGGGAATGCTATGACCGAGCTGAAAAATGACCGTTTCCTGCGTGCGCTGATGCGTCAGCCCGTTGATCGCACGCCAGTGTGGATGATGCGCCAGGCAGGTCGATACCTGCCGGAATACCGAGCGACTCGGGCCAAAGCCGGAGACTTTCTCAGTCTGTGCAAAAACACACCGCTGGCCTGTGAAGTGACGTTACAGCCGTTGGAGCGGTTCCCGCTGGACGCTGCCATCCTGTTTTCAGACATCCTCACCATTCCTGATGCGCTGGGGCTTGGCCTGTACTTCGAAACTGGGGAGGGCCCGAAATTCCGTAACACTGTCCGCTCCGCTGCCGACGTAGCCGCGTTGCCCAAACTCAATGCGGAAGTAGACCTGGATTACGTGATGAATGCCGTGTCCACCATACGTGGCGCACTTAATGGCAGCGTTCCGCTGATCGGCTTCTCTGGTAGCCCTTGGACGCTCGCCACCTACATGATTGAAGGGGGCTCCTCCAAGGACTTCCGCGAGGCCAAGAAGCTGATGTACGGCCAGCCGGAGGTAATGCATCAGTTGCTGGACCATTTGGCGGACTCGGTGATTGATTACCTGAACGGACAGATTCGAGCCGGCGCCCAGGCGGTCCAGATCTTCGATACCTGGGGCGGCGTGCTGAGTAGTTGGGCGTATCAGGAGTTTTCCCTCAACTACATGAAAAAAATCGTCGCCGGCCTGATTCGAGAGAACGACGGGCGTCGCGTACCCGTTATCCTGTTCACAAAGAATGGCGGCCAGTGGCTGGAGTCGATAGCGGAATCCGGTGCTGACGCGGTCGGTCTGGATTGGACAACGGATATCGGCAAAGCCCGTGCTCGCATTGGCGATCAGGTTGCCCTGCAGGGCAACATGGATCCGGCCATGCTTTACGCGCCGCCGGAGCGGATTCGCCAGGAAGTGGCCGATATCCTGTCCCGCTACGGCACCGGCCCGGGCCATATCTTCAACCTCGGGCACGGCATTACCCCGGACGTTGATCCGGAGCACGCCGGGGCGTTTATCCGTGCGGTGACTGAGCTGAGTCCGGAGTATCACCTGCAAGACTGATGGTTGGGAGTAGCGGGCGGTTATTGGGGCTTTCCAAAACACGCCCGTAAATACGTCCATGTAGGGCTCGGTCGCGCCATCCCTGGCGCTCCACGGTTTTGGAAAGCCCCAACAACCGCCCTCTGTCCGACTTCTGCGTTAACGCTCCGCAGAGCCTCTGTTTGGTGTTAGCGCTAGATAGAAGCTTCTGTGCGGTCTATAGTCATAACAGACGAGACCGGTTAACAGGAGTAACCCTTGCCAACCAAAGCCCCCGAAAAACGCCGCTTCCACAGAATCTCCTTCGATGCCGAATGCGAACTGCATTGGCAGGACGAAGTGTGGGTGAGTGAGGTGTTGGATATTTCACTGAAGGGCGTACTGGTAAAGCGGCCGTTGGAGTGGAGGGTTCCGCTGAAGCAGCCTTGCGAAGTGATCATCCATCTCGACGATCACGAAACCGGGATCGTGATGGCGGTGGAGTTACGGCACATTGAGGAAGAGCGGTTGGGGTTCAAATGCCAATATATCGATCTTGAAAGTGCGACCCACCTAAAACGCCTGGTGGAACTGAATCTGGGGGACCAAGCGTTATTGGAGAGGGAGTTTGCACACCTGATTGATTGAGGCTAGGGATTTCCGGAGGTAACTGCGAAGCTGGTAGGCAGGATTGGAAGGGCCTTTCCAAAAATGTGCGGAGCCATGGATGGCGGAGCCCAAGCGCACATGGATGTGCTTGAAGCGTTTTTTGGAAAGGCCCTTCCAATCCTGCCCGGCACCAAAAAACCAGGCTAGAAACCAAGTCTCAAAGCTCCTCCAAAGCCGACAACGCATCACTAAGCTTGGTCACGGGAATAACCTTCATCCCCTCAATAGCCTTACGAGGCGCATTAGACTTAGGCACCAAAGCGCGGGTAAACCCGTGCTTGGCAGCTTCGTAAATGCGTTCCTGGCCACTGGGCACCGGCCGAATCTCACCAGAAAGGCCAACCTCACCGAAGATCACCAGATCCTGGGGCAGGGCACGGTCGCGGAAGGACGACACGATGGCCGCAAGCAGCGCCAAATCCGCACTGGTCTCGTTAACCTTCACGCCGCCCACCACATTCACAAACACATCCTGATCCGACACATGCATGCCACCATGGCGATGCAGCACCGCCAGCAGCATCGCCAGCCGGTTCTGATCCAGGCCCACAGCAACGCGTCTCGGATATCCCCCCTGGGCCATATCCACCAGCGCCTGAATCTCCACCAGCATAGGCCGAGTGCCTTCCCAGACCACCATCACCACGCTGCCGGGAGCTGCCTCCTCGCCGCGGTTCAGGAAGATGGCACTGGGGTTCTTCACTTCCTTCAGGCCCTGTTCCAGCATCGCAAACACGCCCAGTTCGTTAACCGCGCCAAAGCGGTTCTTGATGCCCCTCAGGGTGCGGTAACGGCTATCGCTGGAGCCTTCCAGCAGGATGGAGCAGTCGATCATATGCTCCAGTACTTTCGGCCCAGCCAGGCTGCCATCCTTGGTAACGTGGCCCACCAGGAATAGAATGGTGCCGGTCTGCTTGGCAAAGCGGGTCAGGTAAGCTGCGCTTTCGCGAACTTGGGAGACACTGCCCGGAGCGGATTCCGACTCGGCGACATGCATAACCTGGATACTGTCCACCACCAGAATGCGCGGCTTTTCAGCCTCGGCAACCTGCATGACCCGCTCGACACTCGTTTCCGAGAGCATCTTCAGGTCTTTGGTGGGCAGCCCCAGGCGCTTGGCGCGCATGGCGACCTGTTGCAGCGATTCCTCGCCTGTGACGTACAGGGCTGGAACGCTGGACGCCAGGTGGCAGACCGCCTGAAGCAAGAGGGTGCTCTTACCAGCGCCAGGATGGCCGCCCATCAGGATGGCGGAACCTTCCACAAGCCCGCCGCCCAGAACGCGGTCAAACTCCTGCATGCCGGAGCTGATGCGCGGCTGTTCGGCAAGGCTGACGTCGTCCAGGCTTTTTACCTCTGAGAGACTGCCCGCAAAGCCCTCAAAGCGGGCGCCGCGGGCACCCTTGGCGTTGCCGCCACTGATGCCGCGGACCTCGCTGATCGTATTCCAGGCCTGGCAGGCGGTGCATTGCCCCTGCCACTTTGAATAATCCGCACCGCATTCGGAGCAGACATAGGCGGTTTTTGCTTTTGCCATCAGGCCAGCTTCTTATACTTCATGCGCTGGGGCACCATGGCAGAGTCACCCTTCCGCTTCTTGTGATCCTCATCGTATTCGCTGAAGTTGCCTTCGAAGTAGACCACTTCACCATCGTCCTCAAACGCCAGGATGTGAGTGGCCACACGGTCCAGGAACCAGCGGTCGTGCGAGATCACCAAAGCGGAGCCTGGGAAGTTGAGCAGGGCTTCCTCCAGGGCACGCAGGGTTTCCACGTCGAGATCGTTGGTCGGTTCGTCCAACAGCAGCACGTTGCCACCTTCCTTGAGCAGTTTCGCCAGGTGCAGGCGGTTGCGTTCACCGCCCGACAAGTCGGCCACACGCTTCTGCTGGTCGGAGCCCTTGAAGTTGAAACGACCTACATAGGCTCGCGACGGGGTTTCGTAGTTACCGATCTTGATAATATCGTTGCCGTCGCTGAGCTCCTCCCAGACGGTGTTGTCGCCGTTCAGGTCCCGCATCTGGTCCACGTAGGCCAGTTTTACGGTTTCACCGACGGTAATGGTGCCGGAATCGGGCTTGTCGTAGTCGCCGATCATCCGGAACAGCGTGGACTTGCCCGCGCCGTTGCCGCCGATGATGCCAACGATCGCTCCCGGAGGAACGCTGAGCGAGACGTCTTCGTAGAGCAGGCGGTCATCGAAGGACTTGCTGATGCCATCGATCTCAATCACCTTGTCACCCAGGCGAGGGCCTGGTGGGATGTATAGTTCGTTGGTTTCGTTGCGCTTCTGGAATTCCTGGGAGCTCATTTCCTCGAAGCGGGCCAGGCGGGCCTTGCTCTTGGACTGACGGCCTTTGGCGTTGCTGCGCACCCATTCCAGCTCGTGCTTGATGGTCTTCTGGCGAGACGCTTCCTGTTTGGCTTCAACTTCCAGGCGCTTTTCCTTGTTTTCCAGCCACTGGCTGTAATTGCCTTCAAACGGAATGCCCTGGCCGCGGTCCAGTTCCAGAATCCAGCCGGCCACGTTGTCCAGGAAGTAGCGGTCGTGGGTGATGGCAACCACTGTGCCGGTGTAGTCGTGCAGGAAGCGTTCCAGCCAGGCTACAGATTCGGCATCCAGGTGGTTGGTGGGCTCGTCCAGCAATAGCATGTCCGGGCTGGACAGCAGCAGACGGCACAGCGCCACGCGGCGGCGCTCACCGCCGGAGAGGTTTTTCACCATGGCGTCCCAGGCCGGCAGGCGAAGGGCATCGGCAGCCACTTCCATCTTGCGCTCAATATCGTGGCCGTCGGAAGCCTGTATAAAGGCTTCCAGTTCGCCCTGTTTCTTGGCGAGGGCATCAAAGTCGGCATCCGGCTCGGCATAGGCGGCATAGACCTGATCCAGCTCCGCCAGTGCGTCATGGACGCCCGAGACCGCCTCATCGACAATTTCCTTGACGGTCTTGGCGTCGTCCAGTTCCGGTTCCTGGGGCAGGTAGCCGACGTTGATGCCGGGTTGGGGGCGGGCCTCACCAATGTAATCCTGGTCGATACCGGCCATAATACGTAGCAACGTAGATTTACCAGCGCCGTTCAGGCCCAGTACGCCGATTTTCGCGCCTGGGAAAAAGCTCAGGGAAATGTCTTTGAGGATTTCACGCTTGGGCGGAACCACCTTGCCCACGCGGTTCATGGTGTATACGTATTGCGCCATGTGTCGGAATCCTTCTTGCGAGTGTAAGTGTTGGAATTACTGATGGTGTCTGACTAAGGCCGTCGGTCAGGGCGGTCCGGGATCGTCAAAATCAAGGATGACTTTGTCGAGCGTACAGGGACGTATTCACAGCGTATCCCGGATCGCCCTGACCGATGGCCGTAACGCCAATAGCTAGTAGCCGCAACCAATGAATATTGACCGAGTAAGGTATCGAAACCAACCGGGGATAGCAATTGAGCAAAAAGCGCAGGCGGCGGCGTGTCGGTATCTGCGGACGGCATAAAGGGTGATTTTTTACCCATTTGTAAGATAGAATAGCGGCCCATTTTTTCGGGCAGCTAAGCACATAGGGGCAGCGCATCCATGTTTAATCGTGATATGAAAATCGCCGGTTTTGACGACGAGCTCTGGAACGCCATTCAGGCGGAAGAGAAACGCCAGGAGGCTCATATCGAGCTGATCGCGTCTGAGAACTATACCAGTCCCCGGGTGATGGAAGCCCAGGGTAGTGCGCTGACCAACAAGTATGCCGAAGGCTATCCCGGCAAACGTTATTACGGCGGCTGTGAGTTTGTCGACATCGCCGAGGACCTGGCCATCAGCCGGGCCAAAGAACTGTTTGGTGCTGCCTACGCCAATGTGCAGCCGCATTCCGGCTCACAGGCCAACTCTGCCGTATTCATGGCGCTGCTCAAGCCGGGTGATACGGTTCTGGGCATGAGCCTGGCCCATGGTGGGCACCTGACCCATGGTGCCAGCGTCAACTTCTCCGGCAAGATCTACAACGCCGTCCAGTATGGCCTGAACCCGGACACGGGGCTGATCGATTACGATGAGGTGGAAAGCCTTGCCGTTGAGCACAAACCCAAGATGATCATCGCCGGTTTCTCAGCCTACTCCCAGGAGCTGGACTTTGCCCGATTCCGCGCGATTGCCGATAAGGTTGGCGCCTACCTGTTTGTGGACATGGCCCACGTGGCAGGTCTCGTGGCTGCTGGTGTTTATCCAGACCCGATACCTCATGCCCACGTGGTTGCGACGACTACCCATAAGACCCTGCGTGGCCCCCGTGGTGGTTTGATCCTGGCCTGTGACGATGCCGACTTGCAGAAGAAACTTAACTCCGCTGTATTCCCTGGCGGCCAGGGCGGCCCCTTGATGCACGTTATTGCTGCCAAGGCGATTTGTTTCAAGGAAGCCATGAGCGACGAGTTCAAGGTGTATCAGAAACAGGTGATCAAGAATGCCAAGGCCATGGCTGAGGTGTTTGTCTCCCGCGGATTCGATGTGATTTCCGGTGGTACAGAGAATCACCTGTTCCTGGTCAGCCTGATCAAGCAGGACATCACCGGTAAGGATGCAGACGCAGCCCTGGGCCGAGCGCACATCACCGTGAACAAGAACGCAGTACCTAACGATCCGCGTTCGCCGTTCGTAACCTCCGGCCTGCGCATCGGTACGCCCGCGGTGACCACTCGTGGTTTCGGGGAGTCCGAGTGTCGTGATCTGGCTGGCTGGATGTGCGATATCCTGGATAGCCTGGAAGATGAATCCGTTAATGACCGGGTTCGTGAGCAGGTTGAAGGCCTGTGTTCGCGGTTCCCGGTTTACGCCGGCTAAATAGCCTGATTGCGCCCTCGGGCAGGCCTTGTTGCCTGGCCCGATGGTTTGCAGGAGCTTCTGAGTATGCATTGTCCTTTCTGTGGTGAAGCGGATACCAAGGTAATCGACTCCCGGCTGGTGGCCGAGGGTGATCAGGTGCGTCGCCGCAGGGAGTGTCTGTCCTGCCGTGAGCGTTTTACAACGTTCGAGTCGGCTGAGCTTGTGATGCCTCGAGTGGTCAAGCAGGACGGCACCCGTCAGCCTTTCGATGAGGAAAAGCTCCGGGCCGGTCTGATGAAAGCCCTGGAGAAGCGTCCGGTGAGCATCGAGGAAATTGAGGCGGCACTGAATCGCATTCGATTCCGGTTGCGGGCGACCGGCGAGCGTGAAGTCAAGTCCATGCAACTCGGTGAAGAAGTGATGACGGAGTTGCGTCAATTGGACAAAGTGGCCTACGTGCGCTTCGCGTCTGTGTACCGCAGCTTTCAGGACGTCAACGAGTTCAAGGAAGAGATCGAGCGCCTTTCAGCGACCTCGGGCGAAGACCCGGTGGATGTAGCCAAGGCCCTGGCGGATAACCATTCTTCCGAAGGGCAGGCATGATCGACGCTCAGGACACGGCGTTTATGGCACGGGCGGTGCAGCTTGCCTGGCGTGGTCGCTATTCGACGCATCCCAACCCGCGGGTGGGGTGCGTCATCGCCCGAGGCAGCAAGATTTTGGGCGAAGGCTGGCATGAGCGAGCAGGCGAGGCTCACGCAGAAGCGCGCGCGCTCAGCCTGGCTGGGCCGGATGCCCGTGGCGCAACGGCCTATGTCACGCTGGAGCCCTGCAGTCATTTTGGCCGTACACCGCCTTGTGCCAAAGCGCTGATAGAAGCGGGCATCGCCCATGTGTTTGCGGCGACCAAGGATCCCAATCCCTCGGTATCCGGTCGCGGCCTGGATATGCTCCGAGAGGCAGGCATTCGTGTAACGGAAGGCCTACTGGCGGAAGAGGCCGTGCGATTGAATCCCGGGTTCATGAAGCGAATGAACGTTGGCAGGCCCTATGTTCGGCTTAAAATGGCTGCGAGCCTTGACGGCAGGACGGCCATGGCCTCCGGCGAAAGTCAGTGGATTACCGGCTCGGAGTCCCGCCGCGATGTCCAGCGTCTCAGGGCCATCAGCGATGCCATTCTGACAGGGGTGGGGACGGTTCTCGCTGACAATCCTTCACTGACCGTTCGTCGGACTGAATTGGGTGACATTGGTGACGCCACGGAGCCGTCCCGCCAGCCCCTGCGCGTGATCGCGGACCGGGACGCGCGTACGCCCCCGGGCGCTACGATCCTGCAGGGTGGCAATGTCCAGGTGTATTGCGCCTCCCCAACACTGGCAACCGCACCGGCACAGGACCTTGCCGCGTTGGGCGTGGGCCTGACGGGTGTGGCCTGGAAGGATAATGGAATTGATGTTCGCGAGTTGCTCGACTCACTGGGGGAGTTGGGCATCAACGAACTGTTGGTGGAAGCTGGCCCAACGCTGGCCGGTACATTTATCAGCGAGCGTCTGGTAGATGAGCTATGGCTCTACCAGGCGCCGGTGTTCCTGGGCAGCACTGGCCGGCCAACGGCCAATCTGCCACTGGAATCCATGGCGGACAAGGTGCAATGGAAAGTGCTGGATCGCCGTCAGCTGGGCGAGGACCAGCGATTGATCCTCGCGCCGGGGTAACGGTTACTAAATTCATGGCTGCCGGCACCGACACTCGGGCGGACAGACCAACAGGATGCAAATACGGTATGGCACTGAACAGCATTAAAGACATTATCGACGATATCCGTCAGGGCAAGATGGTTATCCTGATGGACGATGAGGACCGGGAAAACGAAGGTGACCTGGTGATGGCCGCAGAGCATTGTACGCCAGAGGCTATCAACTTCATGGCCCGCTTCGGTCGTGGGCTGATTTGCATGCCGATGACGCGCCATCGTTGCGAACAGCTTGGCCTGCCGTTGATGGTGCAGCAGAATGCATCGGGTTTTGGCACCAAGTTCACCCTGTCCATTGAAGCGACTGAAGGCGTAACGACGGGTATCTCTGCCGCCGACCGTGCGCGAACTGTCCAGGCTGCTGTTGCCCGCGATGCAAAAGCGTCGGATCTGGTTCAGCCGGGACATATTTTTCCGCTGATGTCGGACCCGGGCGGGGTGCTCAGCCGAGCCGGCCATACCGAAGCATCCTGTGATCTGGCAGCCCTCGCCGGCTGCGAGCCCGCTGGCGTGATCTGCGAAATCATGAACGACGATGGGTCCATGGCCCGCCGTGAAGATCTGGAAAAATTTGCCGAAACTCACGACCTGAAGATCGGCACGATTGCGGATCTGATCCACTATCGGACATTGAACGAGCGCACCATTGAGTGCGTTGAGCAGTACGACCTGGATACCGAGTACGGTGTATTCAACTTGCGCACCTATCGCGACAATATCCAGGGTTCCACCCATCTGGCCATGGTGATGGGGGATATTGCGGCCGAGGACCCGGTGCTGGTGCGTGTGCACATCACCGATACTCTGCGTGACCTGCTCGGTGCCCGCCGCGCAGATTCCCGTAGCTGGCCATTGCATCATGCTCTGGAGAAGGTGGCGAGTGAAGGTCGCGGCGTCGTTGTCCTGCTCAATAGCGCCGAAGACAGCTACAATCTTGAAGATCGTATCCACGAATTTTTCGAGCAGGATAAAAAGTCCGCGGGTAAGGGCAGCTCCGGTGTCTATTTTACCGTTGGTACCGGCTCACAGATTCTGAGGGATCTCGGTGTTGGCAAAATGCGCCTTCTGAGTCCGCCCATCAAGTTTTCGGCCATTTCCGGATTCGAGCTGGAAGTCGTGGAATACGTGCCCTACACACCCGAATAATGAACCCCGGCAGCCCCGTATCGTAACGACGGGGTTGCCAATGAAGGAGCCATGCATGGCAGATATTAAAGTAATAGAAGGCGATTTCACTCACTGCAGTGGTAAGTACGCGTTGGTCGTCGGCCGTTTCAACGGTTTTGTGGTTGAGAGCCTGGTGGAGGGTGCGGTTGATACCCTGCGTCGTCATGGTATCGCCGATTCCGATATCACGATTGTGCGGGTTCCCGGCGCCTATGAGATGCCGCTGGCGGTCAAGCGTGTGGCGGAAACCGGCAACCACGACGCGATCATTGCACTGGGTGCGGTTATTCGGGGTGGCACACCACATTTCGACTACGTGGCAGGCGAAGCCTCCAGTGGTTTGGGTGCGGTTAGCCTCGAAACCGACGTGCCGGTGACGTTTGGCGTGCTGACGGTCGACTCCATCGAGCAGGCAATCGAGCGTGCTGGTACCAAGGCCGGTAACAAAGGCGCCGAAGCAGCGATTACGGCCCTGGAAATGGTCAGCCTCTTCAAAAAGCTGGGTGAATAATGAGCGCATCGGAAGACAGTGCCGCGCAACCGGCCCCCGCGGGCCAACCTAAGGCAGGCGATAGGCGCAGGGCTCGGGCGCTTGCGATGCAAGGCCTTTACCAGCGCCACTTCAGCAAGAGCTCGATCACCGATATCGAATCCGAATTCATCGTCGACAATGACATGTCGAAAGTGGATGCGGCCTATTTTCGCGATCTCCTCAGGGGCGTTCACCGGGAGCAGGCTGAGTTGGATCGTCTGTTGGAGCCATTCCTGGATCGCCCGATCCATGAGGTGGATGCCATCGAACTGGCGATCGTGCGCCTGGGTGCGTACGAGCTCAAACATCGACTGGACGTTCCATACAAAGTGGTGATCAACGAAGGCATCGAGATGGCCAAGAGGTTTGGTGGTACCGAAGGCCATAAGTTCGTCAACAGCCTTCTGGACAAGCTCAGTCAACGCCTGAGACTGGCCGAGACCCGTCCCCGCTGAGCGATGGGTGAATTCGAGCTGATCCGCCGTTATTTCTTCCCCATTGCCGAGGTCGGAAACGCCTCCGCGGTTGTGCTGGGGCCCGGTGATGACTGCGCCATTCAGCGTGTTGGGTCAGGCCTGGACCTGGTTTTTTCTGTGGACGCCCTGGTTGAGGGCGTGCATTTTCCCTATCGCTATGACCCCGAAAAGCTCGGTTGGAGAAGCCTTGCCGTGGCCGCGAGTGATCTTGCCGCCATGGGGGCCGATCCGGTTTGTTTTACTCTCGCGTTAACGCTTCCCGATGCAGACCCGGACTGGCTGAGCGCCTATGCGTGCGGACTGGCAAGCGCTGCCAGACATTTTGGCCTGTCGCTCGCTGGCGGCGACACTACGCGAGGCCCGCTGACCCTGAGCATGCAGGTTCATGGTACGGTACCGAAAGGTGAGGCCATCCTGAGGTCTGGCGCACAAGTGGGGGACTACATCTGTGTTTCCGGAACGCTGGGAGAGGCCGGAGCGGCATTGGGCTATCTTGAAAGGGATGATCCCGGGTCGGATGCGCAGTCGGTCCTGCGAAGATACCACTTCCCTGAGCCCAGGCTTGCACTTGGAGCCGCTCTGCGTGGGTACGCCACTGCAGCCGTGGATGTATCTGACGGCCTGGTGGCAGACCTGGGGCATATCCTCGAGGCCTCTGGAGTTGCGGCCAGTATCGATGCGAGTCGGCTGCCACTGTCGCAACACCTGGAGCGCCTTGTGGGCCAGTCTGCTGCTGGCCTGGCATTGAATGCCGGAGACGATTACGAGTTATGCGTTACGCTGCCTCCACAGGTTTGGTCTATTCTCCCCGAGGATGTCCGGCGTGAGTTGACCGTTATTGGCAAGGTCGTTGCCGGGGAGGGTGTAACCATTGACTGGGGGGATCATATCGAGAACCTCTCAGCGGGAGGGTACGATCATTTCAGGAACTGATTCATGAGCAGCGACAATAACCTCCAGGAACCGGAGTTCACTGAAGCACTACTGCCGCCAGGGTTTCTTCGTAATCCGGTCCACCTGTTGGCGTTTGGATTTGGCAGTGGTACCGCTGCCAGGGCGCCTGGTACCTGGGGCAGTCTCGCGGCGATTCCCCTCTGGTTCTGTTTTGCCTGGTTGCCGCCCGTCGCTTACTGGGCGATTGTCCTGCTGGCCTTCGTGGTTGGGATCTGGCTGTGTGGCAAGACGGCAGAAGATCTCAAGGTTCATGACCATGGGGGCATCGTCTGGGACGAATTTGTGGGCATGTGGATTGCGCTGGGGCTTTTCCCGGACAACATTTACGGCGTTCTGATGGCCTTCACATTGTTCCGGCTTTTCGACGTGCTCAAGCCCTGGCCCATCAGTTGGTTGGATGAGTATTTGCCGGGCGGGCTGGGTATCATGGTGGACGATGTCGTGGCGGGTTTCATGGCATTACTGTGCCTGCTCGCCATCGACCGGTGGTTGATGCCGATCATTGTCTGAACATCGTTCTGAGACGGGAGGACCGTCCAGATCAGTGGACCTGTTGCTCTTCCGGAAGAAGTCGCACAACATGCAGGAAACGTCTGAGGCCGGTTTCTGCGCGTTGTCGGGAGGCAAAGGGACCGCTGTCGAAGCCCTCCCGGGTAGTGAAATACCACTTGCTCCCGACGCAGAAGAACCGACTGCTTCGGAACGGTGCGGGGCCGTTTTCTCCGGACCGACGTTGGGTATCCATGTTGTCTCCTGAGCCCTTCGGTGCATTTGTGACACCGGGTGGGCGCTATTTCAATTCTCTGACTGTTTAAAATTAAATCAATTCCTGCCGAATTCAACATTTTTTTACATTTTTTGGGTAGACTTGATGCCTTCTTCGTAACCGGAGTGTCATCGGGTTACTGTAAACAGGCTGCATGTCTTGCCCTCGGCTCGGCCACTCTTCAAAATGCCTTTCAACCACAAGTGATTATCCGCCAGTGGACGCTGGCGAACAGCACAAGGATATAGCATGAGTATCTATCACGTTTTAGTCTTTTTCAAGAAAGTACGATTCGGTGCAATGGCCCTTGTTGCCGTGGCTTTGCTCGCGGGATGCAGCTCTACCATGAGCAACGTCCAAACCTGGGAGGGTGACGCTGTGGATTCCTCACAGGCCGCCGTTCTTGAATCCCCGGGCGAAATCCGGGTGCAGCAGGTGAATGGTCGCAAACTCGGTAACTTTCTAATGGATGACCTGGCCCTGAATTACGAGCTTTTACCGGGCGAAAATCAGGTTGTGTTTACCTATAAGACGATCTGGGCCAAGAGTGGCGTGGTCCGTAATGGCGAATCCAAAGTGCACGTCGTTGAAACAGCGCCCCAGGCCGTGATGATCAACGCACAACCGGGTGATACCTACCGTTTCAGTTTCGAGCCTCCCGCCAACAAGAGCGATGCCGAGGCGTTCGCCAACAATTTCACTGCTGATGTGGTTGATGGGTCCGGTAATGTTGTAGCCACCGCCAGCGCCTGGGATGGCCAGCCTGCCGGCACCCGAACTGCTGCAAGGGCACCCGTCGGCTCTGGTGGCAAAGAAGAAAGTGTCGGAGGCGCGAGCGCCGACTCAGTGAGTACCCTGGGTGAGCTCAAGTCGCTTTGGGGTCAGGCCAATGAGGAAGAGAGGCGGGCGTTCCTGCGTTGGGCCTTCGAGTAATATGCAATCCTGATGGGCGGCGACTCTGTCTGCCGCTCGTCACTGTCGTTCAGTTGCGAAATCGCCTGAACGTTCTCCGTAGAACACCTTCCATGATGTTCAGTGCCTCGTCAGTCAGAGTAGGATGACTGTCAGGGTGCTCGCGCGCGTCTTCTTCATACGGTGGCAGAGTCTCGGCCGCCGATTCGATCGATTTCAGGCTGCTTTCAAGCAGTTCCGGCAGTGAGTCGCCATCAGCCACTACGTCGGGGCACAGGGTGAAATTGATCGTCAGACTGCCCTGATAGCTCACTGCGACAATCACCAATCCCATGCTGTCGAACAGCGGGGCGGAGTTGAACTGCCTCACCAACCGTGAACCTTGTAAGTACAGCGGTACCTGCGGCCCGGGTACGTTGGTGATCGGAAGGTTGAATACCGGCTGATACCGTTGCGCAATCTGCAGTTCGGAATACAGTCTCGCGGAGAGTGCCAGCATGGTGGAGGGTAGGAGTTCTGTCAGCCTGTCTGCTGCAATGGCTTCACGGTAGGGCTCGGATTCCACCGCATTCCAGTGTATCCGCCGAATTCGTTCGGCCGGATTGGGCTCGGTGGTGGCCAGATCCAGTAACATGGCGGACATCTGGTTGCCGGTGGCCTTACGAAGGCTGCTTGACCGCACGGAAATCGGTGTCATCGCTACCAGCGAGCGTTCCGTTGTGGCGTCACTCCTGGCCAAGTAGCGGCTTAATGTTTCAGCGCACAGGCCGAGGACGACGTCGTTCAGGGTTACATCACCGAGTGCCGCCTTGATGGCCTTTAGCCGGGACAGATCCAGGCTGGCCGAAACGATCTTGCGGTTGGCGGTAATCTGGCGGTTAAACGGACTGTGAGGCGCGGAAAACAGGGGGAACGGCAATGGCAGTTTTCGCATCTGTTTTTGTATGAGCCCGCGAGCAGTGGCTTCGGCGGCACTTATGGCGAGGGACGTCACTTGCAAGGGTTTGCGCAGCAGGTTTGCACCGGTCTGGAGAATAACCCTTTCTTCCGACGGTTCCGGCTGCGGGTACCAGGGGCGCGGTGTTTCTATCGCTCTCGCTTTTGGTGAGTATTCCAGAAGTTTGCCAATGATTTCCTCGCCACTGAACGCGTCAATGGCGGCATGATGCAGTTTTACGATGAGCGCGAAACTTTTGCTGTCTGCATCGTCGTCGAGTTGGAATCCGTCGACAAAAGTGATGTGCCATAACGGGCGATCCCGTTTGAGCGGTTCTTCCAGAATTCGCGAGGCCAGTCCCATCAGGCTATCGACTTTGCCGTGGTTGCCGAGGTTCACATAAGCCAAGTGCCGCTCGATACTGAAGTCTGGATCGTCAATCCAGTAGGGACGCCCCAGCCGCAGGGGTATTTCCTTCAGGCGCTGGCGGAAGAGGGGGACCACATGAAGCCGGCTTCGCAGATAAGCGACAAAGGTGCTGAAGGCCAGGGGTTTGTCGCGCTCCCGGGCATCGAAAAGATAGATGCCGCCAATGTGCATGGGGGCGGTTTCGGACTCCAGGTACAGGAATGAGGCATCCAGCTCCGACAGCTGCCGCATGGTTTGAGCTCCGTTCACAGGTTCTTGCGTGGGGGCAGTATAAACGACTGTGCCGCTATTCTGTTGGCTGTTTTGCCCGGGAGGCCTGTGTTGTGAAGTCAGGACTATTTTTGGCTGTCATTCAGGGTTGTAGCCAGGCGGCAATGTCTGGTGAGTCTCCGAGCTTTTCCCAGAACCACATCAGTGCCTTGCCCTGATCCTCAGCGTGGCGGGCCAGATGAAGCTGGATGGCCTGTCTGGGCTCATGAACCCTGAGCGCTTTCAGGCTGCCATCTGCTAGCTGGTCGCGTACGCGTGCTTCCGGAAGCCATCCGACCGCAAGGCCGGTTTTTTGCACGGCGATCTTCTGGTCGATATTGGCAACGGTCACGGTTCGCTGACGGCGGAATATGCCGGCGTGGCCAGGGGGCAAGGAGCGGGAAGTGTCTGCGGCTACTGCTGCGGGGAAGCGAGCAATATCCTCCTCCCTTAGAGACTGAGAGGCCCTTGTCAGAGGGTGGTCTGGTGCGACTGCGTAGACAAACGTCATGTTTCCCAGCGGTTTTGTGGTGAAAGACCCTGCAGGTTTGCTCATCTGGTCGGCGCCAACAACCAGATCAATTCGTCGGCTTTGCAGCGCATCCCAGGAGCCGGCGAAGACTTCTTCCACCAGTTGCACCTCCACCGGCACGCCGAGTTCGTAAAACTCTTTTACGGCGGGAAACAGGCATTCGGCCGGTAGCAGGGAGTTGAATCCGATTCGCAGGCGGGTTTCCCAGCCCTGTGCCACCTGGCGGGTAGTGTGGGCCAGGTTTTCAGCAGCTTCCAGCAGGGTGCGGCCCTCTTCCAGCAGATAGCGACCGGCTGGGGTGAGGGCTGCTCGGTGGCCGGTGCGGTCGAAGATGGCGACGTTGAGGTCTTCTTCGAGTTTCTGGACGGTGTAGCTGATTGCCGAAGGAACGCGGAAGAGTTCGTTGGCTGCGCCAGCGAAGCTGCCTTTGCGGTCGATGGCATCGAGGACTTTGAGGGCGTCTATGGTGATGGCTGTGTGCATGTTCGAATTATCTGAATGTGTTGGCCAGAATTGATTGTTTGAGAGCGTAGCAGGGTGGCCGGTATTCTTCCTGTTAAAGATTTAAGGCTTGTTCAGAAATTTGAAGGCTCGGAGTCAGATCGCAGCCGCCTTCTCAAAACATCAGGTTCAGGAGTATAGGGTTATGGGACTTCTCGTCGACGGCAAATGGCATGATCAGTGGTACGACACCTCGAAAACCGGCGGCAAGTTTGAGCGTGAGGCCGCCCGGTTCCGGAACTGGGTCACGGCGGATGGCTCGCCGGGGCCCGCTGGGGAAGGTGGCTTTACAGCGGAGTCGGGCCGGTATCACCTGTATGTGTCGATGGCGTGTCCCTGGGCCCATCGAACGTTGATTTTCCGGGCACTGAAGGGGCTGGAGAAGCATATCTCGGTGTCGGTTGTGCATCCGGATATGCTTGAGAGTGGCTGGGAGTTCCGGCCGGATGAAGAGGCGCATCGGGACTCGGCCAATGGCAAGCGCTTCATGTACGAGGTGTATCTGAAAGCGGCGTCCGATTATTCCGGGCGGGTGACGGTGCCGACGCTGTGGGACAAACAAAAGCAGACAATTGTCAGTAATGAATCGGCGGATATTATTCGCATGTTTAACTCGGCATTCGATGGGCTGGATGGCGTTCGGAGTGATCTGGATTTTCACCCTGAAGAACTTCACGGTGAGATCGATGAGGTGAACGAACGGGTTTATCACACGGTGAACAATGGCGTTTATAAGGCCGGATTTGCGACGGCCCAGGATAAATATGAAGAGGCGTATGCGGCGTTGTTTGAGTCTCTTGATTGGTTGGAGGATCGCCTTTCAGGGCAGCGTTATCTGGCTGGCAATCGGTTGACTGAGGCGGATTGGCGGTTGTTTACCACGTTGATTCGGTTCGACGCAGTGTATTTCAGCCACTTCAAATGCAATCGTCAGCGAATTGCGGACTTTCCGGCGCTCTCCAGGTACCTGCGGGATCTGTATCAAGTGCCTGGCGTGGCGGATACGGTGGATATTCGGCAGATCAAGCGGCATTACTACGTCAGTCAGCGCACGGTCAATCCGACGCAGATTGTGCCGGTGGGGCCAGGGCTGGATTTCACATCGGCCCACAACCGGGAAGCGCTGGGGCCTGGTTTCGAGGGCTAAGGGTGTTCCTGGATGATTAGCTGACCCGCGCGACCGCAACTTCGGTCAGTAGCGCAAGCGCATTCCGGTGGTCAGATTCGGGAATGTCTTTCAGACAGTCGAGGGCTGCCTGGGCTTCTGCTTTCGCGCGTTCCATGGTGTATTCCAGAGCGCCCGAACGGTTTACGATGTCGAGGATACTGGGTAGGTCCTCCAGTCCACCTTTGCGGACAGCCTGCCGTATGAGCTGCTTCTCATCATTACTGCCGTTGGCCATGGCGTAAATCAGTGGCAGGGTGGGTTTGCCCTCGGCCAGGTCGTCGCCAACATTCTTGCCCATGGCTTCTGCATCACCTCGATAATCCAGTACGTCGTCCACCAGTTGGAACGCCAGGCCCAGGTGTTTGCCATAGGCGCTCATTGCCTGCTCCTGATCTTCCTCTGCGCCTGCCAACAGCGCGCCGGTGTGGGACGCTGCTTCGAACAGCATGGCGGTTTTGTTGTGAATCACTTCCATGTACTTGTCTTCGCTAACGTCCGGGTTCTTAACGTTCATCAATTGAAGGACTTCCCCTTCGGCAATCACGGCCGTGGCGTGAGAAAGCACGTCCATGATTTTCAGGTTTTGGAGCTCCACCATCATCTCGAAGGCCCGGGCGTAGAGGAAATCACCTACCAGTACGCTGGGTGCGTTGCCCCAGCGGGCATTGGCGGTGCTGCGGCCGCGGCGCATGTCTGAGGTGTCCACCACATCATCGTGCAGGAGCGTCGCGGTGTGCAGGAATTCGATGACCGCGGCCAGCTTCAGGTGATCGTCCCTTTCATAGCCCAGCGCGCGGCTTGAAAGTAATGCCAGCAATGGTCTCAGGCGCTTACCGCCGCTTTCGATTATGTACTGGGCGATTTTTTCGACCAGGGGAACGTCAGATGAAAGCCGTTTGATGATCAGATCGTTGACGCGGCTGAAGTCGTCCGCGACGGTGTCGTAAATACGCTGGGCTGTCATTCGGCTGGTCCGATCCCTTGTCTGGTGTTTTCGTTGGAAAAAATAGGCGGGTGCCGCAATGCTAGGTATTGCAGTGATCGGTGTCAACTTGGCTTGTAAAGCGGTGGCGGTTTTCGTACAATCACGCGCCCAACTCATCCCAACCTGCGCTCCCTGCTATAGGGTTGCCGAAGCGCTTCCCTTAGAACCAGGTGGATAAGAGCAGGGATGGGTCAATCGCGGAGAACGTTAATGTACGCAGTTATTGTTAGCGGTGGTAAACAGCACCGTGTAAAAGAAGGCGAAACTCTGAAGCTGGAAAAGCTGGAAGTGGAAACAGGCGGCAACGTCGAGTTTGACCGCGTTCTGCTGATCGCTGATGGTGAAAAAGTTCAGGTTGGTGCACCGGTTGTTGATGGTGCCAAAGTGACTGCGGAAGTGGTTAGCCACGGCCGTCACGACAAGATCCAGATCATCAAGTTCCGTCGTCGGAAGCATTCCATGAAGCGTCAGGGCCACCGTCAGTGGTTTACTGAAGTCAAGATCACGGGTATCCAGGGCTAAGACCCTCGAGTAACCCCTTAGATAAGGAGGCTTGTAATGGCTCATAAAAAGGCAGCAGGTAGTACCCGTAACGGTCGCGATTCCGAGTCGAAACGACTTGGTGTGAAGCGCTTCGGCGGCGAGACTGTATCCGCGGGCAGCATCATCGTTCGTCAGCGCGGCACCCGTTTCCACCCGGGTCACAACGTTGGCCTTGGCAAGGACCACACGCTGTTTGCAACTGCAAACGGACAGGTCGTGTTTGAGGTAAAGGGTCCGGAGAACCGTAAGTTCGTGAGCATCGTTCCGGCTGCGTAAGCAGCGGCGATCTCGGGTTCTGTCGAACCTTCGGTGGCCCTGATATGATTTGATATCAGGGTCACCTGGAGCCCCGCATAGCTTCCATGAGGCTGCGGGGCTTTTTAGTTTATGCGCAGGGCGCAAAGGGTTGATTGATGAAGTTCGTAGACGAAGCCACCATCATTGTAGAAGCGGGCAAGGGCGGCCACGGTTGCCTGAGTTTCCGTCGTGAAAAATACGTGCCCAAAGGCGGACCCGATGGCGGTGACGGTGGCGACGGCGGCTCTGTATACCTGGAGGCCGACAGTGCGCTCAATACACTGATCGATTACCGGTTCCAGCGTAAACACAAAGCCGAGAATGGTCAGCCAGGCTCCGGCCGCAACTGCACTGGCATCAAGGGCGACGACCTTGTGTTGCCGGTGCCGGTAGGCACCACCGTTGTGGATATGGATACCCACGAAGTGTTGGGGGACCTGACCCGTGCCGGTGAGCGCTTGAAAGTGGCTCAGGCCGGTTTTCATGGGCTGGGTAATACCCGTTTCAAATCCTCTGTCAACCGCGCTCCGCGCCAGACCACAAAAGGCTCCGAGGGCGAACTTCGCAATCTGAGGCTGGAGCTGAAAGTGCTGGCGGATGTCGGTCTGCTGGGCATGCCCAATGCCGGCAAGTCCACCTTTATCCGTTCCGTATCAGCCGCCCGCCCGAAAGTGGCGGACTACCCGTTCACCACCCTGGTGCCCAACCTCGGCGTGGTCAGCGTGCAGGCCCATCAGAGCTTCGTCATTGCTGACATTCCGGGCTTGATTGAAGGTGCGGCGGAAGGCGCAGGGCTGGGAATCCGTTTCCTCAAGCACCTGGTGCGCACACGCTTGCTGCTGCATCTCGTGGACGTGGCGCCTTACGACGGTTCTTCGCCAGTGGAAAGCGTACGTGCCATTGAGCACGAGCTGGAAAAGTTCAGCGAAACCCTCGCCAGTCGCGAGCGTTGGCTGGTTCTGAACAAAGTAGATATGGTCTCTGAAGAAGACCGTGAGGCGCACTGTCGGGCCATCATCGATGAACTTGACTGGAAAGGTCCTGTATTCAGCATCTCCGCACTCAGCGGCGAAGGCACCAAGCCGTTGACTCAAGCTGTCATGCGCTGGATAGAAGATCAGGCCCAGGAAGAAGCGGAGAACCCCGAGTTTGCCGAGCGCGAAGCTGCGCGCCGCCGGAAAATGGACGAAGAGGCGCGAGCGAGAATTGAAGCCGAGCGGCAGATCCGCCGCGAAGCCCGTCAGGATGACGACGACTTCGATGACGATGATTACGATGTAGAAGTGGTCTACGCGCCTGAGTAGCGGGTTATGTCGTCAGAGTTAACTGCCAAAGTATTGTCGGACAGGCGGGGGCCTTGCTGGTGGATCGACAAAAACATGGATGTTTTTGTCGAGCGTACATGGACGTATTCACCGCGTATCCGCCAGCAAGGCCCCCGCCTGTCCGCTCCCTGAGCTGGAATGTAATGAGTACACGCACCCAATTACGTCATGCCCGTCGCCTGGTAATAAAAATCGGAAGCGCCTTGCTAACCAACGATGGCAGAGGTCTGGATGTTGCTGCTCTCGGGTTGTGGGTGGACCAGATTGCAGAGCTGGTCACTGCTGGCGTTGAAGTGGTGGTGGTGTCGTCGGGTTCTGTGGCTGAAGGCATGAGCCGGCTGGGTTGGACAGTTCGCCCTGAGCAACTGCATGAACTTCAGGCTGCAGCCGCCGTTGGTCAGATGGGGCTGGTGCAGACCTGGGAAGCCCAGTTCAAACGACATGATTTGCACACCGCACAAGTCCTGCTGACCCACGATGACCTTTCTGATCGCAAGCGCTACCTCAATGCCCGTAGCACCTTGAGAGCGCTGCTCGATTTCGGCGTGGTGCCCATCGTTAACGAAAACGACACCGTTGTCACCGACGAAATCCGTTTTGGCGACAACGACACCTTGGGCGCGCTGGTGGCCAACCTGATCGAAGCCGACGGATTGATCATCCTCACCGACCAGCTCGGCCTGTTCGACAAAGACCCCCGCAAAAATCCCGATGCCCAGCTGGTCGACGAACGGCGCGCCAGCGACACCGAGCTCGATGCCATGGCGGGTGGTGGTGCTGGCGTGCTGGGCCGCGGCGGAATGCAAACAAAGGTCCGTGCCGCCCGCCTGGCTGCCCGATCCGGCGCCTTCACCGTCATCGTCGGCGGCAGAATCGAAAAAGCCATCTCTCGCCTGCGCGACGGCGACAGCATCGGCACCCTGCTGCTCCCCGAACAGGGTCGAATCGCCGCCCGCAAGCAGTGGCTCGCCAGCCATCTCCAGACCCGCGGCAAGCTCACCCTTGATCAGGGCGCGGTCAACGTCCTCTGCCGCGGTGGTCGCAGTCTTTTACCGGTTGGCGTAAAAAGCGTTTCCGGTCAGTTCCGTCGGGGTGAAATGGTCTCCTGCGTCGACGAAAGCGGCAAAGAAATCGCCCGCGGCCTGGTCAATTACGATGCTGACGAAGCCAGAGCCATCGCTGGCCGCTCCAGCAACCGTATAACAGAGGTTCTGGGTTACATCTCTGACGAAGAAATGGTCCATCGCGACAACATGGTGATTGTGTAGGCGGGTAAGATAATCGGCAGGCACAAAAAAACCGGCCCATCAGGCCGGTTTTTTCATTCAGGTTCCGAAGAAGCGTTACGCGCTCTTCAGAGCCTTGATGCGGGCGCTCAGACGGCTCTTCTGGCGAGCAATCTTGTTCTTGGCGAACACGCCTTTGTTGACCATGCTGTCCATAATCGGCTGAGCCTTCTGGAGAGCAGCTTGTGCTTCTTCTGGCTTGCCGGCCTCAATGCTGGCCTGGACCTTCTTGATGTAAGTGCGCGCCATGGAACGCAGGCTGGCATTGTGCTTGCGGTTCTTCTCGTTCTGACGTGCGCGCTTCTTGGCTTGCGGGGTATTTGCCACCGTATAACTCCTGAGATCTGTGAAATCCGAAATTCGTTGTGAATCGATTCGTAAAAATCGCGGGCGCGCCAAAACCAGCGCGTCGAAATAAATGACGCGGAACTATGCCGCCAAAGCCCCAAAATGTCAAGGCTCAACGCTATTTCATCCCGGTATCTCCGGCCCCTGTGGTAAACTCGCCGCTCATCGCCGGAGAGTCCCGTTAAGGCCCTAAGGAATTACCGAAATATGGCCTGCTACATCCCGGGTACATCCAGAAACTACCGAACCATTGTCCAGGCCTAGAATGTCGTCCGAACCTGAGCAGACAGAAACACCAAAGGCGTTGCCCAAACCACCAGGGCTGTTGAGGTCATCTGGAGTCGTTGGCTCAATGACGATGCTGTCACGGGTCCTCGGTTTGGTAAGGGATATGGTGATTGCGCGTTATTTTGGTGCCGGGGCGGGCGCCGACGCGTTTTTCGTCGCCTTCAAAATCCCTAATTTTCTCCGCCGCCTGTTTGCCGAGGGTGCGTTCGCTCAGGCCTTCGTGCCGGTGCTTTCCTCGTATCGGCAGCAGGAGTCCATCACCGAAGTCCGGCGTTTGGTTAACGCGGTCGCAGGCGTCCTTGGGTTGGTTCTGTTGGGCGTGACGGCAGTTGCCATGCTGGGGGCGCCGCTTCTGACCGCAGTGTTTGCGCCAGGTTTTCTGGATGACGACCTCAAGTTCGGCCTGGCCAGCGATATGCTGCGGATTACCTTCCCGTATTTGCTGCTGGTCTCCCTGACGGCGTTTGCGGGTAGTATTCTCAATAGCTACGACCGTTTTGCCGTTCCCGCGTTTACGCCAGTGTTGCTCAATCTGGCGATGATCAGCGCGGCCATATTTCTCTCGCCCCTGATGGAAACGCCTGTCATCGCTTTGGCTTGGGGGGTATTTATCGCCGGGGCGTTGCAGCTGTTCTTTCAGTTACCCTTCCTGATGCAGTTAGGGTTGATGCCGCGGCCAAAAGTGGATTACAGGCACGAAGGGGTCAGTCGCATCATGAAGCTGATGGTGCCGGCGTTGTTCGGGGTTTCTGTCAGCCAGATCAATCTGCTTCTGGACACGGTTCTTGCGTCGTTTCTGCAGACCGGCAGTGTGTCCTGGCTTTACTACTCGGATCGCCTGTCGGAGTTGCCCCTGGGTGTATTCGGTATCGCTATTGCCACGGTGATTCTTCCCAGTCTGTCTCGCAAACACGCAGCGGAATCGGCAGACCAGTTTGCCGCAACGCTGGACTGGGCTGTGCGGGCGGTGCTGCTTATAGGTTTGCCTGCCGCGTTGGCCCTCGCTCTTCTGGCTGAGCCACTGATTGCGACTCTGTTCCACTACGGAGAAGTTACCGATCGCGACGTCACCATGGCGGCCCAAAGCCTGCGAGCATACTCCGCCGGATTGCTGGCCTTCATGTTGATCAAGGTGCTGGCGCCGGGGTATTTCGCACGGCAAGACACCAAAACGCCGGTTAAAATCGGCATTATCGCGATGGTGGCCAATATGGTATTTAACCTGGCGCTGATTTTCCCCTTGGCGCATGCGGGGCTGGCGTTGGCAACTTCGCTGTCTGCGTGGTTGAACACGGCGCTCCTGTGGCGTGGCCTTATCCGTGAAGGCGCCTGGAAATGGCAGCCGGGGTGGGCCCGCTTCCTGGTTCAGATCGGACTAGCCAATGCGGCCCTGGCTGCGGTCATCCTCTGGCTACAGCCGCCAGTGGGTCAGTGGCTGATGGCAGGCGGTCTCCAGCGGGCCACGGATATGGGTATTCTCGTAGTCTCGGGCGTCGCGGTGTACTTTATTGTGTTGGCATTGGCTGGGGTTCGGGTAAGACATTTTCGCCACAGGTAGGTTATAATCGCGCGTTTTCTCACCAGTGAAACCATACACCGCTGGCAAACAAGGGTTCGCTTTACATGCGTCTGATCCGGGGCCTGACCAACCTGAAAAGCCTTTCGCAGCAGGACGAAGCTCCGCTCGCGAACGGGTGCGTTGCCACCATCGGGAATTTCGATGGGGTGCATCTTGGGCACCAGACCATCATCGACCAGGTTCATGAAAAAGCACTGGAGCTCGGCGTGCCTTCCGTGGTGATGGTGTTTGAGCCCCAACCCCGTGAGTTCTTCCAGGGCCGTGACGCACCCCCACGGTTGATGCCGTTCCGGCAGAAATTTGAATTGCTGCTGGCGTCTGGCATCGACGTTGTCCTGTGCCTGCGTTTTAACGAGCGGTTCCGGAGTTACTCTGGTATGGGCTTTATTGAAGACGTTTTGATAGATGGCCTCGGAGTTCGCCATCTCGTGGTAGGGGACGATTTCCGTTTCGGTTGCGACAGGGCCGGCGATTTTTCGCTGTTGCGGGCAGTGGGTGAGCAACGCGGCTTCACGGTGGAGAATACCCGTACCGTGACGGTGCACGGCGAGCGTGTCAGCAGTACCCGAATTCGAGGTGTGCTTTCAGAGAACCGGATCAACGACGCCGAGGATTTACTGGGCCATCCTTACCGCATCCGAGGGCGAATCGTTTATGGCCGCCAGTTGGGGCGGCAGATTGGCGCGCCCACGGCGAACATTCTGTTACCTCATATGCCGGCGCTGAAAGGGGTCTATGTGGTAAGCGCAACCCTTGAGGATGGCCGTGTTCTGGACGGCGTAGCCAACATTGGTCTGCGCCCCACAGTGGATGGTAAGCAGCCGTCCCTGGAAGTGCACCTGTTTGACTTTGCTGGCACACTTTATGGCCAGCGTCTTGATGTGGTTTTCCGCCATGCCCTGCGGGACGAGGTGAAATTCGACTCGGTGGATGACCTCAAGGAGCAGATTGCCCGTGACTTTGACGATGCGCGGGCTTGGATTGCAGGCCATGGCTCCTCAGCCACCGAACGTTGACCGACATTTAACAACCTGAGCTACGCACCATTACCATGAGCGACTACAAGCACACTCTGAATCTGCCTGAAACCGCCTTTCCCATGCGCGGTAACCTGGCCAAGCGCGAGCCGGACATGCTCCAGCGCTGGCAGGACCTGGACGTATACGGCAACCTGCGCAAGCAGCGTGAGGGGCGGGATAAGTTCATCCTCCATGATGGCCCTCCCTACGCCAATGGCAGCATTCATATCGGTCATGCGGTCAATAAAATCCTCAAGGATATGATCGTCAAATCCCGCAGCTTCATGGGTTACGACGCGCCTTATGTGCCGGGCTGGGACTGCCATGGCTTACCAATTGAGCACAAGGTGGAGCAGGAGATTGGCAAGGCGGGTGTGAAGGTGGATTACAAGACCTTCCGTCAGGCCTGTCGTGATTACGCTACCAAACAGATCGCCGGCCAGAAGGCCGATTTCATCCGCCTTGGGGTGATGGGTGAATGGGAAAAGCCGTACCTGACCATGGACCCGAAGGTCGAGGCGGGCATTGTGCGTGCTTTGGGCAAAATAGTCGCCAAAGGCCATCTGGTGCGCGGGTTCAAGCCGGTGTACTGGAGCGTGGTCGGTCAGTCTGCACTGGCGGAAGCCGAAGTTGAGTACCAGGACAAGACGTCAGTACAGATCGATGTGCGGTTCACGGTCGTAGACCAGGCGCGCGTGCTCGACCTGTTTGGTACCGACAAGGGCGAGGGTGATGTGTCGGTTGTTATCTGGACGACGACACCCTGGACCATTCCCGCCAACCAAGCTGTTTCACTGCACGCTGAGCTGGAATATGCCCTGGTACAGACCGATGCCGGACATGGACGGGAGCGTATGATCCTCGCCGCGGACATGGTGGATGGCATCATGTCGCGTTGGGGTGTTGAGAACTATGAGGTACTGGCGACTGTGCCAGGCGCCACGCTGGAAAAACTGGATCTGCATCATCCGGTGTATGACAAGCAGGTGCCGCTGGTCCTGGGCGACCATGTGTCCACCGACGCTGGTACCGGCGCCGTCCACACGGCCCCCGATCATGGCATGGAAGACTTTGAAGTGGGGAAGGCCTACGGCATTGATACCATCAGCCTGGTCAAGGCCGATGGCACCTATACCCAGGCCGCCGGTGAGTTTGCTGGCGTTCACGTCTACAAGGCGGATGACCCGGTGTGTTCAGCTCTGGAACGCGAGGGCAAGTTGGTCCGGGCGGAGAAGTTCAGCCACAGCTACCCCCATTGCTGGCGTACCAAGACACCGTTGATCTACCGAGCCACCCCTCAGTGGTTTATCAGCATGGAGAAGGAAAACCTCCGTGACGACGCCCTGGAAGCCATCAAGGGTGTGCGCTGGGTGCCTGCCTGGGGGCAGAACCGCATCGAGGCCATGTTCAGGCAATCCCCGGACTGGTGTATCTCGCGCCAGCGTACCTGGGGCGTGCCGATCACATTGTTTATCCACAAGGAAACGCAGGAACTGCATCCGGATACCCAGAATCTGATTGAGGCGGCAGCGAAGGAAATCGAAAAGGGCGGTATTGACGCCTGGTACGACATCGATACCACTGAGCTGCTGGGCAGTGATGCCGACCAGTATGAAAAGGTGTTGGATACCCTGGACGTATGGTTTGATTCCGGAGTAACCCACGAATCCGTGCTGCGTCCCCGCACCGAACTGGGTCAGTTCCCGGCAGATATGTATCTGGAAGGTTCAGACCAGCACCGTGGCTGGTTCCAGTCGTCCCTGAAAACCTCCATCGCGATGAACGGCGTGGCGCCGTATAAGCAGGTGCTGACCCATGGCTTCACTGTCGATGGTAAGGGCCGCAAGATGTCCAAGTCCCTGGGCAACGTGATCGCGCCCCAGGAAGTGATGAACGAGCTGGGTGCCGATATCCTGCGTCTATGGGTGTCCGCGACCGACTACAGCGGTGAAATGACGGTTTCCAAGGACATCCTCAAACAGACTGCGGACGGTTATCGTCGTATCCGGAATACCGCCCGTTTCCTGCTCAGCAACCTCACGGGTTTCGATCCGGAGCAGCATGCCGTTGCGCCAGAGGATATGATCGCGCTGGACCGCTGGATGGTCGACAAGGCCCTGCAGCTGCAGACGGAGCTGCATGAGGATTACCAGAATTACGCGTTCCTGCGCATCTACCAGAAGGTGTACAACTTCTGCGAGGCCACCCTGGGCGGGTTCTATCTGGATATTATCAAGGACCGGCAATACACCACTCAGGCCGACAGCCGCGAGCGTCGCTCCTGTCAGACGGCCCTGTTCCATGTGGCAGAAGCGCTGGTGCGTTGGATTGCGCCGATCCTGAGTTTCACGGCCGATGAAATCTGGCAGCACCTGCCCGGGAAGCGTGGCGATACCGTGTTCTACGAAACCTGGTATGAAGGCCTGACAGCACTGCCGGACGACGCCGAACTGGGCCGTGATTACTGGAGCCGTATTTACAGCGTTAAAGAAGCGGTGAATAAGTGCCTGGAAGAGGTTCGTGGCAGGGGAGAAATCAAAGGTTCCCTCAGTGCGGAAGTGACTCTCTACTGCGAAGGCGACCTTGCCAAGGATCTGCAGTACCTTGGTGAAGAGTTACGCTTTGTGCTGATTACTTCGGAAGCCACGGTAGCACCGGTGTCTGACGCCGGCGACGCGGAGCCGACGTCCCACGAGGGATTGCTTGTAAAAGTAAACCCCGCCGGACACGCCAAGTGTGAACGCTGCTGGCATCATCGGGCCGATGTCGGTCAGAGTGAGCAGTATGGCGACCTGTGTGGTCGTTGTGTGACCAACGTGGAAGGGCAGGGCGAGTCCCGCTCGTTCGCCTGATGGACGTCACCTTGTGGAAAGCGTAATGACCAATACGGAAGAAACCGGCTCCAAGCTCCGCTGGCTCTGGCTGGCGGTGCTCGTTATCGTGCTGGACCTTGGGAGCAAGGCCATGGCTACGGCCATGCTGACCTATGGCAACCCGGTACCGGTAATGCCACTGTTCAATCTGACCTTGCTGCACAACACCGGTGCGGCGTTTAGCTTTCTGGCCGGTGCCGCAGGTTGGCAACGCTGGTTTTTTGTCTCCCTGGCACTGGTGGTCAGTGTAGTTCTGGTTGTATGGCTGAAATCCCTGCGGCGCCATGAAACCTGGTCGGCGATTGCCATCGTATTAATCCTTGGCGGCGCTCTGGGTAACGTTTACGACCGTGTTGTTCATGGCTACGTGGTCGACTTCCTGCATTTTTACTGGAACGGCTACCATTTCCCCGCTTTTAACATCGCCGATACGGCCATCACCATTGGTGCCGGTATGATGATTCTGGATATATTCCGCAAGCCCCGGGAACCGGATGCGGACAACAGGAGCGACAATCGCTGATGAAAGAACTTCCCGTAGATCAGGGCACTCGCGTTACGCTTCATTTTGCGTTGAAGTTCAGTGACGGTGAGATCATTGATTCCACTTTCGAGAAAGAACCGGCAACACTGGAGATTGGTGACGAGAGCCTGCCGGAAAATTTTGAGGCCTACCTGATGGGTATGACGGCGGGCGACCGCAATAGCTTCGAAGTACCTCCTGAAAAGGCCTTTGGGCAGCATAATCCGAGTAACGTGCAAACGTTCAAGCGGAGTGAGTTCAGCGCGGACATGGTGCTTGAAAAGGGGGTTATGATCTCATTCGCGGATGCGCGTCAGAGTGAGTTGCCGGGCGTCGTTAGTCGTGTGGAAGGAGATCAGGTCGAGGTGGACTTTAATCACCCTCTGGCGGGGCGTACACTGACATTTGAAGTGGAAATTATTGATGTGGAGCCTGTTGGTCGGGCCCACTAAACGCATTTTGGTCCTCCCGCAGGCTTCTGCAAACTTGTTTGATATCTCAGGGCAATTCTATGCAAATCCGACTCGCTAATCCTCGTGGTTTCTGTGCCGGTGTCGACCGCGCTATCGAAATAGTGAACCGTGCCCTGGATGTCTTTGGTGCGCCCATTTACGTGCGCCATGAAGTGGTGCATAACAAATTTGTGGTGGACAACCTGCGCAACCGCGGCGCTATCTTTGTGGATGAGCTGGAAGAGGTGCCGGACGACAAGCTGGTGATCTTCAGTGCCCACGGTGTGTCCCAGGCGGTGCAGAATGAAGCCGCGCGCAGGGGGTTGAAGGTGTTCGACGCAACCTGTCCTCTGGTAACCAAGGTTCACCTCGAGGTGATGAAGTACAGTCGCGATGGGCGTGAATGCATCCTCATTGGCCACCATGGTCATCCAGAGGTGGAAGGCACCATGGGGCAGTATGACCATGGCAACGGTGGCGATATCTATCTTGTGGAAGACGAGAAAGACGTTGCCGAACTGGTCGTGAAAGATCCGTCCAGGCTGTCTTATGTAACTCAAACCACGCTTTCCATGGACGACACCGCCCGAGTCATCGATGCCTTGCGTGAAAAGTTCCCGGACATTCAGGGCCCTCGCAAAAACGATATCTGCTACGCCACGCAGAACCGTCAGGATGCTGTGAAGCAGTTGGCCGGTGACTGTGACCTAATGCTGGTAGTGGGTTCGCCGAACAGTTCCAATTCCAATCGATTGCGGGAGTTGGCAGAGCGCATGGGAACGCCTGCCTATCTTATAGACCAATCAAATCAAATAGATCCGACGTGGCTCGAGGGCAAGCAATCCATTGGCGTGACTGCTGGCGCGTCTGCCCCGGAAATACTGGTCAATGAGGTAATTGCGCGTTTAAGGGAACTTGGCGGCGAGGTGCCCGAAGAGATTGAGGGCAGGGAGGAGAATATCGTTTTCTCGATGCCTAAAGAATTGCGAATCGATGCCATCGAAGTCTGATTGTGATGGCATCGTTCGTGTCATATTCGTTTACCAGCACCCTGCTGCCTGGTCTGCGCCGCGATTACCCTGTTCATCCAGCGTAAGAGTTCCACAATCATCGTCTGTCTGAGGTCCGGTTGGAACTGCCTGCAAGGTAAACGCATTCCGGGCTACGTTCCCCACAAAGCTGATATCGTAGAACGCGTCTCCGTTCTGCGGCGACTGATCGAATGGCAAAACAGGATTATTACCCCCATCGCGATAATCAAAACCGTTGGAGTATCGACGCTCCATCCATTGGGTGAGTTCTAGCAGGTCTGCCTGCGCAGTTGTTCGTCGGGTTTGCTCCATCTGGCTCTGATAAAGAGGAAGCGCTATTGCTGCGATGATGGCAATGATCGCGACCGCAATCATCATCTCGATCAACGTAAAACCTGAGTTCGAGTGAGTCTTCAAAATCGTTATCCCTCTTAGTTTACTAGTGGTCGCCATTCCCGCATGGTCAGTTCAGAACTTCAATTTTTTGCACCAGTCGAGCGCCAGATCTCTGGTCCGCTATCCCTCCGAGTTCCAGCTTAAGACGATCACCCTGTGCGAGCCGTTGGACGACCTGTTCCCGTGACCAGGTGCCACCGTTGAACGTGATGACGCGCTCAAGTACGAAAGAATAGTCGTCAATGACCAGCATGAACGAATCGGGGTGGACAAAGTTCACGGTTCCCTCAAAAACAACGTTCTCGAGGGATATCGGATTGCCCTCCATGACTTCATCGTCCGCCTGGGCGAATGCCATGCCGCTTGTCATTGTTGCCGCCAATGCGATTAGGGCTACGGCAAGAGCTCTGCGTGGTTGATTCAGTAGTAAGCGAGTAATCATAGTATTTTCCTGCTACTCAAATAAAAGATAGTTAGCTCGTGATCGGCCAAGGCAGCTTCTTAGCGAAGCTGCTCCCACGTTTGTCGGCCGATGCTTGAGTCCAGGGAACGGGCACAGAGTCCATCCTCGCATGGATCTCCCGGTGACAACTGGTTGGGATCCAGGCCCGGTATCACTACTTCTGCGTCGCCGTCTTCGGTCGCAATCGTACGGTTTTCACCGCCGTAACCCACCTGGATGCCGCTTGGCGCATAGCCGCCTACGATATCACCCGCGTTGAAGGTGCCATCGCTGTTAAGGTCGAACACGGGGGTCTCAGAAGGAACGCCGGTTGTCAGTTTAAGATCCATAATAAACCCGGTACGCCCGCTTCCGCAGGGGTCATCATCAGGGATGACGGTAGTGAATCGAACCCGATCCGGGTTTACACCAAACGGGAAGGTTGCCCGGCTGATAACTCGCTCTCCCTGTTTGTTTGAGTTGTAGGCAAGGTCCAGGTACCAGCCTTGCTGATTTGTCGACTGGTTGCTGGAGGTTTCCCGGACCGTAAAGCTGTTGGTACCGTTCCCTGACGCCCTATTCACAACGACATCTTCCTGTCTGGTGATGGTCTGTTGCACCAGGTCATCTCGTTCCAGCCCTGACGCGGTCAGATCGTCTTTTACGGCGTACAGTGTCTGGACATCGTAGTCACCTTCGTCGCCGTTTCGCAGGAAGCTACCGGTACCGAACGCTGCTACGAGTTCGTCACTGTTATTGGGGTTGAGCGCGACCCGGGGAGCCACAGTGATCGGTTGACTATTACCGTCAGGGCTTTCGGCGGTGAATACTTTGGTTGCGTCCCACTTGTTAGTGTTTCCAGTAAGGTCGAATCGCCAAAAATTGCCTAACAGATCGCCAGCGTAGGCATAACGGGTGATGGCATCTGTTTCCGGAAAACTGGTGATGGTAGCGGAGGCAAGGCCGTTTGAGTTCGCAGCGCTACCGGCTCCGGTTTGGAGTTCTTTGACGAGATTGCCGGTTTCCAGGTCAACAACAAACAGACTGGATTGACCGCTGGCCCCGTTGTAGCCATTTCCAAAAATGGCTACCCAGGTTCCATCGTCGAGGCGGGAAATCTGCGGATCGGTCACTCCGTATCCGAGATTCGGATGTTGGAACTCCCACAGCACATCATCTGCTGGAGAGAATGAGCCTGGCTCGGTTATATCAAGCGCAAATACTGTTTTGCCACCTTTGCCCATAGTTCCCAGAAGCACAGTTCGCCACTCGGAACCGTTTCCGTCCTTATCAATATAGGCATCCTGTACTCGTGGTGTGCCATCCATGAAGTATCGGTGGGTGTAGTTGGGCTTCATCAGCTCTGAAATGCGGGCATATGTATTTGAGCCCGAGGGGAGCAGCAGTTCTGATGGAATGTAGCCAAAGAGCTCTTTGCCGGTTTCGCCATCGAAGGCGTGCAGTATGCCGTCGTTGGCAGGCACATACAGTGCATCGATCCGGGTTTGGTAAGTATTAGTAGATCGGAATGAACCGTATTCGCTCCCTTCGGTACCACCCAGGCGTGCAAACCCATAGTTGGTTTTACCGACGAACTGCGGGTTCGCGTTGATGACATCACCCAGAAGCCGGAGGACGGTATTACCTCCAGCGTCAGTGCCCTGCCTGCTTCGGAGAGTTGCGTGAGCGTCATTGTCGCCATGAAGCCAGGCCAGTCGATTATGGCCAAGGTTATCTTGAGTGGCGTTCAGTGTTGGGTCGGCATTCAGCGCATCGCGTTGAGCAGCCGAGAGGTTAGAAAGAGAGCTGGCCGATGCGAATTCCAGATCAATGCCGCTACTTCCATTGTGGGTGATCAATTTCCGGTCTGTCGGGAGCGTCTGTCGCAGAATTTCTTCGGCATCCCAGAGCTGTTTGCCCTGGTCGAAGCTGAACCCTGACAAAGTGCCGGACCAGTCTTCACTGCGGAAGCCCGCAAAGAAACCCAGGGAGTCAGCGCGCAAGACTGCCGAACTGACAGCTGCGGATGAGGCAGATGTCTGTGAGCGAGCAATTACATCACCAAGGAAACTCTTGATTTCGTCGGCGAACTCCTTCGGGTTCTGCGCGCTGGCATAGCCACCGCGACCGTTGATCGCCGCATGGAGCAGGTCATCAATGTTGGCAGGGCTTCGGTTCGAGCCAGGTTCGGGCCAGTTGATGGTGATGTTGTTGTCCGGGTCGAGTGCAGCAAGTGCATCGGCTTCCTTGATGTCGCCTGTGACGCCTAGCCCGATCGTGAAGGTTGTCATGTGCTGCCAGAATGCCGGGTCGGTCGATGTGACGGGGACCTTGTTACCGAGGTCTGTGCGCAGATCGTTTTTCCAGTACTGCATCGCAACATCCGCCAGAGTGTTGGAATGCCCGTCGGTAAATGGCGACACGGCTGTGTAGTTGAAATCGGAGCCATCGGGGTCCGGATTGGTGTAGGACGGTCCCGGCGTATTGTCGACATTTCCGACAGAGGGGCTGCTTCCGTTCCAGATACCATCGGTCATAATAAGGGAGAAACTTTGGCGGCATTCAATATGTGCGGTACTGTCATTGGTGCCAGGAATTTCTCCCCACGGGCCCCGATTGTCAGTACGGGAATAGTACTTGCCGACATCCCTGAGTGCCGTTCTCAGTGGGGTGCCGCCGTTTACACTCTTGTTGTGAAGCCAGGTTAGAAATTGCTGGCGTCGAGCAGCTGTGTATGGGCGCACTCCACTGACAAGGGTATCTGTGTCGTTTACGCCATCAATGGTGTTGTTGTTGACGTTAATGGCGCCATAGCCAACCCGGATATTGTCTGGAAGATCAAAGAAGGCTTCCGTGATCCCCGATTTGGCCGCCAGGGTCCGCGTGCTGTAATAGGAAAACCAGTTCGCATAGTTCTGCTTGATCTCGGCGGATGCATTATTGAGAAGAACGGGGGTGTAACAATCATTTTGTCGGGGGTTGCTGTCGCAACTCGTGGAGGAGTTGAACTGCATGTAGAAACCTTCTTCGATGCTCCCGATACTATCGAAACGTATATCGTCACGAAGATCATCCCTTCCATCGGATTGATCAAACCCGTTTACCCACGCGTTGTTATAATCCGAGTCAGGATAACGACTACTGCCGTCTGGCTTGAATGGCGGCTGATACGTTATTGTTGGGTCGTAGTAGATCTTGTTCACACGGCTGGAGTAGTAATACCGGTTGCCGCCATGCCCATCAAGGTCATCGGGCATGTAACGCCACGCCATGGATCCGGAATCGTCATAGACAAACACCAGGTTTGAATCGACAGATTCTTTCAGAAACAGTGGCACCTGAGCCAGGTTGACCTGTGCCATGGCGGATTGCATTGTGCAGATTGAAAACACAAGGCTGGTGCTGAAGACGCTTAGTTTCGAGTAGCGCGAGCGCTTGTGTGATGCTGTCTTGAACGTTTTCATGGCAAACTCTCCAGTTGGAGTCAGCAATTCATTGTGATGTTTGTCTGGCGACGGTTTTTAACACACGCCGTCATTTACTCTGGTGGTAACAAAACCGTAGATTGGAGTACTGTGACTGCTTCATCGCTTCCCCCTTGGGCCCGAGACGTTGCCAGGTAGCGCTCGAAGCAGGGCTGTCCGGGTTCGATCGGGCACACATCCGCAAGACGCGCGAGATGGTAGGCAGGTTGTGCGCTTACATCCGGACCAGCGACCCCGGTGCCAGATCGGGCAGGGTTGTTGCCATCCCAATCCCACGGGCTGTCGAGCATTGCCTCGCTGAAGGCTGTCACACGGGTACCTGGGGTGTTCAGAATATCGTTTTCACTCTGTCGTAACGTCGCTTCTGAAGCCTGAAACGAAATCGCACTGTCGTGAGCGTTGCTCGCCATGCGTTCCTGCATCACGGATCCCTGCATGCCGCCGATGGCTAGCAGAGAAATGATCAGCAGCATGACAAGGGCCACGATCAAGGTCGCTCCGCGCTGGCGTTTAGTATGAGGGCTAACGTCTACCATAGGCGGCTTCACTCGATTCCGGGTCGCTTTCATTACATTCTCCCCCTGAGTGCAGTGGTGCTGACGGAGATAAGCCGAACACGTCGGTCCCCGTTGTTTGCCTGGGAGACTTCACTGCCAAGCATGTCAAAGTTGCGATTATTTTCTTCTTCCAGCACTTCGTCCTGGCTGCGGGTCATGACCGAGAATCGAACACTCACGATGGTGTTCCAGTCGACTACCTCGTCGGCGGGGACATAATCATCCGCGGCGCTGGTTCCACCGGTATCTTCGCCATAGAGGATCTGCAATGTTTCAACGCCGGAGACCAGCTCCTGGGGGTTCTGGAGCGGTGTCATCATGCGCCGGAATAAGGCAGGCTCTCCGTTGGTGCCCTGGCCGATGTAATAGGCCATTGACGTAAACTGATAGACCCTGGTTTGAGGGTCGTAATTCAGATTGAAGTTATTACCGTTATTGCCCGGATTGACATTGCCGCCAGCCATTACGATGGAATTGGAATTGGCATTGTTGCTCTTCTGAAACATTTCGCCTTCAGAGCAATCGCCACGGGTGGCCAGAACGACGGATCCGGCCTCCACTCCTGAGTCGTCAGCAAGGTTAATACTGTTACCATTCTGGGGAACGGCGGGGTTTAACGGCACACCAATAGAAGTCAGGGCATTGACAATAATGACATCGGAATTGGTGATCACGGAACCCGCAAGATCGGCGGGCAGGTTCGCACCAGCGGTTCCTGAGGCCCAGTTACCGGCGCCGGGCGTTGCCATGGCGTTTGCCAGCGTGACGCTATCTCCCGGGCCGGTTCCCGTGTACTCCCAGCCCTGGAGTGCCTGATCCAGTGGTACCGCCAGGCCGCCATTCAGGCGGTTGTCGACAACCTGGTCAAGTGGTCTGCCCATTTCTGCAAGGCAGCCAAAACTGCCGGCAGAACGGAGATCCGGTGTCAGGACGGCGGAAACAAATCGGGTGCTTTCCTGCGCGTGGGCAAGGCCCTGCGTCTGACGATAGGTCTCATTCCCGCTCAGATAAATTTGGATTACTCCAAGCGTAAGAATGAGGCCGAGAGCTGTTGCAATCAGCAGCTCAACCAGCGACAGGCCTGATTGGCTGGCCCCAGGACGAGTATCGGGGGCAGAGGGAGCGCGGAACTTTGACATGATCAAATCTGAGTCCTCACTACTACAGGGTTCATGGCCTGGTCGTTCTGGTTCCAGTCTATGGTGACTGTAACCACGTTGGTTAAGGGATCGACTGCAACGGTACGCTCAGCCTCTGGAAGAAGGCAGGCGAGGCTGTTTTCCCAGGCGGCAATGTCGTTGGCTGCAACGGTTGCATTTGCCGGTACGAAAGATGTGGCGCAACCACCACCATCAGCGCCCTGCGCGTCGTCCTGAGCCAGGGCATAGTCACCGGGATTGTCGGAATTCGCACGAATTCGGTCCAGCAGGTCTTCCGCGAGCAGGACCGCCTGGCTCCGGCTCTGGGACTGAGAGTTCATTTGCAGGGAAACGACCTGTGTTGAAGCAACGCCCAGTATGCCGATGGCAAGGACCAAGACAGTAATGAGGATCTCGATCATTCCAAGACCGGACTGGTGTCTCGGGGAAGCCAGGCCGGAGCGGTGCTTAGATGTCTGAGTCATAGTTGGAGTCACGGGCATACTTCTCCGTCATCTACTTCGGTTCGTCCAACCGGGCTTACCCGGATCCTTCGGAAGGATATGTCACCACTGGCACAGCCGACCGGAGCGACGGTAAAGGTTTGAGCAGCTTGTGGAACAAGAAACCCGCGCCGGTCAAACACCAGATCGCCTACGCTTTCAGTAAAGGTAAGATTACCAGGTGACTCGAACCCGCGAATCTGGTCATTGGCGCAGTCCCCGGCGTCATCGCCTTCGTGCACACACCAACCGCCCCCCAGGCCACCATCGGTACTGAACGTGACGTTTGTGCCGCGTTTGATGGCTTCTGTTCTTGCAAGTTTAATGGATGACACCAGCAAGTTCGTGCCGGTTACCAGCCGATTGCTTTCTATCAGCCTGCCAAAGCCGGGGAGCGCAACAGTCGCAATGATCGCGAGAATGACCATCGTGATGAGTAGTTCTATGAGCGTGAAACCTGCGGTTCTCTTCAACATGCCAAATTCCGTTGGTAAGCCTCAGGTTAGTAAACCAAAGGCGCCATAGATATGCATCGCCTATTCGATGAACGGTCGAACATCCGGTATGGGCGGTATTCGGCGGCTGAAGATGAGGTTTCGGTCACACTCTGGGGGCAACCATCGGGCCTTTGTTCATGGGCCAGGGCAGGTGATGATCGTTCCCCAGGGAAGTCTGATTTCCCCATCCCCGTCTTCGTCATGGAGTGTCCGAATGCGGCCGCCAATATTGAGGGCCAGGTAACTCATGTCAAATCTTCCGTTGGTTGATGCAGAACACGCGACAAGGCTTCCCATGGTGCCGTGACTCATACCTTTGGCAGATAGCTGGAAGTAGCCTCTTCCGGCTGTTCGGGAATAGAGGCTGGACTGCCCCCTCGTGAGCGTGAACACCCGGTGGACTTTTCCCGCATCCGGTCGCTTGTCGTTGTTTCTGTCTGGAAAGACGGAGACGGCGTTATTCCAGTCATCGGTACACCTCAGCGCGGGAGACAGCGGGCACACGGTGGTCAGGGTTTTCTGGTGGACGGCGTAGGATCGTGCGACGGCAAACATCCGGCGAGTGTCGTTGATCACATCGGTGTGGCGCGTTGAGGAGATAAGCCGAGTCCAGGAGGTGCTGGCAATTCCGGCGAGCATTGCGACCAGCGCGAGCGTGAGAATAAGTTCAACCAGGGTGAAGCCCCTGGTTCGGGCAAGGTATCGCATAGTCAACATCCATGTTGGTGGTTTGGTCTGGGCGCTTTTTTACATCCTGTAGAAAAGCGACATGAATTCTACCGTATATCAATGAACGGTGGTTACCGACGAGAGAATTCTGAGATACCGTTCACTCCATTCCCAGCTTCTTGAGGCGGTACCGAAGCGCTCGAAAGCTGATTCCCAGACGCTTAGCGGCCGCCGTTTTATTCCATCGGGTGGCTTCCAGAGCCTTCTCGATGGCTTGTCTCTCTATGTTCTCCAGGTAGTTTTCCAGGTCAATCTCGCCATCGGGCACCGGGGCAGTCTCGTCATCGTTGGCCTCGCCTTCCGCGATAACCTGGGTGGGGGACGACGCCGTCTGTACACCATTTCCCAGGTGCAGATCGCCGGCATCAATTTGATCGGCATCGCAAAGCGTAAAGGCGCGCTCCAGAACATTTTCGAGTTCCCTTACGTTGCCCGGGAAATCGTACTGTTTGAGCCGCCCGATGGCGCCCTGGGTTAGCGAGGCGGGTTCGCATTCATATTCTTTACCGATTCTTTCGAGAATGTGGCGAGCAAGCAAGGAAATGTCGTCTGGTCGTTCCCGCAAAGGAGGCACAGCCAGTTCAATGACGTTGATCCGGTAGAAAAGGTCTTGCCGAAAAATGCCTTCCTGAACCAGATCTGGAAGGTTCTTATGGGTCGCGCTGAGTACCCGGATATCCACCGGAACTTCCTTGGTATCGCCAACCGGGCGGACAGCCTTTTCCTGAATTGCCCTCAGGAGTTTTACCTGCATTGCCAGAGGCAGGTCAGCAACTTCGTCCAGAAACAAAGTGCCACCGTTGGCAGATCGAAACAGGCCGTCTTTGTTTTCAACGGCCCCGGTAAAGCTGCCCTTTTTGTGCCCAAAAAATTCACTCTCCATCAGTTCAGAGGGGATGGCTCCACAGTTGACAGCTATAAAGGGACCGTCGCGGCGAGGACCCTGCAAATGAATCATTCTTGCGACCAGTTCTTTACCGCTACCCGATTCCCCGCTGATGAAAACGGGTGCTTGGCTTCTGGCCAGTTTCCGAGTTTGGCTTCGGAGTTTTTGAATTTCTGTTGATTTGCCGAGTAACAGACCCGGTTCATCGTCAGTGTCCTGAGTGTTGGCTTCGGCCTCCGACAACCGGAGAGCACTGTTGACCAACTCCCGAAGCCGCGGAAGCTCAACCGGCTTGGACACAAAATCGAAGGCACCGGCCTTCAGGGATTCAATGGCCGTATCCATGTTGCCGTAGGCCGTGATTACAGCCACAGGGGTACAGGGCGTATTCTGCTGTATCCACTGCACAAGCTCGATGCCGTTGCCATCGGGCAGGTTCATGTCTGTCAGGCAGAGTTGTGGTTTGTGTTCACCCAGAAGCTTCTTCGCGCAGGTGATGTCTGGCGCGGTCAGGGTTGTTATTCCCATACGGCTGAGTGTGATTTCCAGAAGGTCCCGGATATCGGGTTCGTCGTCTACGATCAGGGCGGTATGAGTGGTCATTGGATTGTTATCGGTTCCATGTCGTTATTCAGACTACCGGGCTTCCGGATTTGTTAGATCATCCGTCCATGGTGGGCGAATGTAATGCGGAAACAACAGCCGGGCTGGTTGTCCTCTACCAGGGACAGGTGAGCCTGATTAGCCTCGCACAGTTCTCGAGCCAGATAAAGGCCGAGTCCCGTCCCACTCTTGTCGGTTGTGAAAAAAGGTTCAAAAACAGACACGCGGTGCTCCGGAGCGATGCCCGGGCCGAAATCGCGAACATCCACGTAGGCGCGCTCGCCATCGGCGGCCACACCTGCATACAGTTCTATGCGCCGTTCGCCGGTCGTCTGTTTACTATACCGGAGGCCATTGTCACAGAGGTTGACCATCACTTGTTCAATCTGGCTGACATCAAAGCGCGCCAGGGGTAGGTTGCGTTCGGTGCGAAGCAGAATCTCGTCGGATTTCTGGTGTTCGTTACTCTGGGTTTGCAGGTAATCGTCGCGGAACGCGGATAACCATTTGTCGACGTCAATGAGGTCGGTGTCGGCAGCGCGTCGTCTCGACAGGTCAAGCACATTTTCGATGATGCCGTTAACCCGTCGGGAATGCCGTTCGATGATGTCCAGCATTTTGCGATCCCCCTCATCCAGGTTGGGGGATTCGTTCATCAATTGGGACGCGTGGCTGATGGCCCCCAGCGGGTTCCGAATTTCATGGGCAATACCTGCGGTCAGCCGCCCCAGGGACGCCAGCTTCATTTGCTGGGCCTGTTGCGTCACCCTGCTCATGTCATCGATAAATACCAGGATCTGGTCGCCGCGCTGCTGATCGAGCTGAGTGAAATTGGCCTGTACCACGGGCGAGGTTTGTGTAGCCTGGAAAGGTTCTGTTCTGCGGGCAGGGTCTTTCAGCCAGGCATCGAGGCCTCTTCGGAGCGGCCGTGGCAGATTTCGTCCCCGGCTGGGTAATTTCGAGTCCTCGGTGGCAGTGCCAAACAGCAATTCTTCCGCAGCAGCATTAGCCAGGCGGATTCGCCCGAACCGGTCGAGAACAAGTATGCCGGTTCTCATGCGCTGGATAATCTGGCGATTGATCTGCTCCAGTTCGGCAATGCTGCGGGCTCGGGAACTGGCAAGCGCTTCGCTTCGCAGCATGCGCCGGGATATGTATTGGAGGATGAACGCTGCGGCAAAATAGAGAATGCCCAGGGAGCCAGCGCGAACAATTTCATCGGCGGAGTCATCAAACACCAGCACGGACCAGGCCGAGATGCCCAGAGAACAGATAGCACCCAACGCCGCGTAGAAGGTGCCGATCCTGGTAGGGGTAAGTATGTTGCCTGCAGCCACGGAAACGATAACCAGATTCGCCAGGCCATTGGTAATGCCGGTGCTGGCAATCAGGAGTCCATGCAGGAGCAGGATGTCCATCAATATGGATACTGTGATATGGCGGCTTCTGGGCTGAAACCCTGCCAGCATTGTCAGGGCAATGAAGCCATTGATGGCGAGATAGCAGACCACCCCGGCCTGGTAATAATCCATTGCCCGGAAGCGGGAGTCGAAGTTTATAGGGTCCACAAACAGCAACGCCACCAGTATAACGCTGACGACTACACGGTAGTGGTTATAGACCCGAAACAGCCGGCCCCTCTGGTTTGAGGGTGGTGTATCGGTAATGGGCTGCTGATCAGGAGTGGTTGGTTGCGCCATCGTCCAGTGGATATCCCGCGAGAATTCTGATGTCTTGCGGGGTTATAATAGCCTTTTAATGGCAATGAGTTACAGGAGCTGCGTTATGTCCGTGCAAAAGGATGGTCAGGGGCCCGGAAAACTTCGGGTAGTGATGGCCCAACTCGATTTTCTGGTGGGCGATATCCCTGGCAATACCCAAAAGGTGATTGAGGCGACCCGACGCGCGGAACAGGAGCATCAGGCGGATCTGGTTGTGTTCCCGGAGTTGTGTCTTACCGGTTACCCACCGGAAGACCTTTTATTAAGACCCAGTATGGATGTGCGCGTTGCAGACGCGCTGGAAACCTTGCGCGGGGAGCATCTGGGCCCCGCCATCATCGTGGGGGCTCCGATACGGGAGGGCGCTCTACTTTACAACGCTGCGGTCGCCATTGAGCTGGGAAATATAACCGGTCGCTACTTCAAGCGGTTTCCTCCCAATTATCAGGTTTTCGACGAGAAGCGCTATTTTGCCAATGGCGTGGATACTCTGGTCATGGATATCAAAGGGGTGCCAGTGGGCATTACCATCTGTGAGGACATTTGGAGCGAGGGGCCGGTGGAAGACGCTGCCGCGGCAGGCGCCAGACTGGTCGTCAACCTCAATGCATCACCCTACGATATTGACAAGCAGGTGCGGCGAAAGGCTCTGGTAGAACGCAAGGCTTTTGAGAATCGGGTGAGTATTGTCTACGTCAATCTGATTGGCGGGCAGGACGAACTGGTCTTTGATGGTGGCTCTGTGGTTTACGACCATTCCGGGGTGCTTGCAGCCGAAGCACCACAGTTCAGCGAAGGGCTCTATCCGGTGGACTTCGTCTGTGAGCATCATTGCCAGCCAATCCCGCAGCCTGCCGTTGCCGAACCGTCGCTGGAGGAAAATGTCTACAAGGCCCTGGTCCTGGGAGTGCGGGACTACGTCAACAAGAATGGTTTTAAATCCGTTGTTCTGGGGCTCTCCGGCGGTATCGATTCAGCGGTGACTCTGGCTGTTGCGGCGGATGCCCTGGGGGCCGACCGGGTACGCGCGGTGATGATGCCTTTTCGCTATACCTCGGGTATGAGTATTGAAGACGCGGAAGCCGAGGCCGTGGCCCTGGGCGTTCAATACGACGTGTTCTCCATTGAGCCGATGTACGATGCCTTTATGAAAACATTGGCGGCCCCGTTTGAGGGCACGCAACCTGACACCACCGAGGAGAATCTGCAGGCCCGGCTGCGGGGCGTTCTGTTGATGTCTCTGTCCAACAAGTTCGGTTCGCTGGTGCTGACGACTGGCAACAAAAGTGAAATGGCGGTGGGCTACTCGACCCTGTACGGGGATATGGCCGGCGGCTTTGATGTGCTCAAGGACGTTCCCAAAACCCTGGTTTTTCGCCTCGCCTGGTATCGCAACAGTGTTTCGCAGGTGATTCCGGAACGGGTCATTACCCGTCCGCCGTCGGCAGAGCTGGCACCGGATCAGAAAGACGAGGATAGCCTGCCGGGATACGACGTTCTTGATCAGATCCTCAATCTCTACGTGGAGCGGGATCTCAGTGCCGATGCCATTGTCGCTCAGGGGTTCGACAGGGTGGATGTCGATCGCGTGGTGCGGCTGGTGGATATTAACGAATATAAGCGCAGGCAGGCGCCGATAGGCGTGAGAATTACCGAAAGGGGGTTTGGTAAGGATCGGCGTTACCCGATTACCAATGGCTGGAAAAGTGGAAAGTAGATTGCGGTAGGGCTGCCTGATTGCTCGGGCAGCCCTGCCAAATGTTATTCGTCGCCCATCAGGCCGAAGGTGACCACGCTAGACAGGGAGCGGTCCTCGCGTTTGAGTATGTCTGGCTGGAACTCTCCGTTCTCATTGAAGGCGGCGCTGTCCGGGAAGTTCTCTTTCAGCATTGCCACGGCATCCGTTGCTCCTTTTTTCAGATCCATGAAACGGAACGTTTCCGCCAGGATGATCAAGGCTTCTTCGACGGACGGCGTCGTTGAATAATTTTCGATAATGTATCGAGCTCGGTTGTTCGCCGCGATGTAAGCTTCACGGCTGATGTAATATCGTGCCGCGTAAAGTTCCAGTTCAGCCAGACGGTTGCGGATCGCAATCATGCGCTGGCGGGCATCTGGAGCGTATTCGCTGGAGGGGTAGCGGTTCAGCAGCTCGGAAAAGTCCCGGAACGCCTGGCGCTGTTCGCCGGGGTCTCTTGCCGAAACGTCCACCGGGAAGTAGCGGGCAGCCAGGCCAATATCCAGATTATAGGATGCCAGTCCTCGCATATAGAGCGCATAGTCGGCGTGATCGCTCTGTGGATTCAGTCTGAGAAAACGGTCTGCCGCCGCGCGGGCCCCTTCCAGGTCAAGATTCTGGTAGCGGGCATAAATGAGGTCCAATTGGGCCTGTTCCGCATAGCGGCCAAATGGGTAGTAGGTTTCCAGATAGTCGAGGTTCTGCTCGGCTTCGTTGAAGTTGCCCGAGTTCATCGCATCGCGGGCATTTTCGTAATAGGTTTGTTCCGGCAGCACTTCTTCCTGCTTATCGTTCGATGCGCAGGCACTGATGAATAGCGCTGCGGTGGTGACTAGCAGTAATCGGACAACTGATCTCATGCCGGAATCCCGTATAATGGCAAAATTCGAAACGTCGGCCATTGTAACGGGGATCCGTTCACATGTGCAGTGGCACGCGCCGTGGATTCAGAAATTCTGACTCAAACGTAACACTCATACCGGCCCCGGGGGCTCAATGTCATCTGAAAACCGTATTATCGCCAGCTTCTCCATTCCACCGGAGCACAGCGACCGCCGCCTGGATCAGGCTGCGGCCGAACTGATGCCGGAGCACTCGCGCTCCCGACTGCAGGGCTGGATCAAAAGCGGCGCACTGACGGTCAATGGAAAAACCTGTAAGCCCCGGGACAAGGTAATGCTGGGCGACCGGCTCGATCTGGACGCGGAGCCGGAAGCGCAAGTCAGTTGGGAAGCGGAATCGATAGACCTGGATATTGTGTATGAAGACGAGCACCTGTTGGTCATTAACAAGCCTGCGGGCCTCGTGGTCCACCCGGCGGCAGGCCACGCTGACGGCACCCTGGTCAATGCCCTGCTCAACCATGCCCCGGAAGTGGAGAACCTGCCCAGAGCAGGGATTGTGCATCGTCTCGACAAAGATACGTCCGGCATCATGGTGGTAGCGCGCAGCCTGATTGCTCATACATCGCTGGTCGACCAGTTGCAGACCCGGACCATGGGGCGGGAATACGAAGCCATTGTGGTTGGCACCCTTACTGGAGGCTCGACGGTGGATGCACCGATTGGTCGTCATCCCCGTGAACGCAAGAAAATGGCGGTTGTGCCCACCGGTAAGCCGGCGGTAACGCATTATCGCCTGGTGGAGCGCTTCGCAGCGCACACCCACGTTCGCTGTAAGCTGGAGAGCGGCCGTACCCACCAGATACGGGTGCATATGGCCCACGTGAAACATCCATTGGTGGGCGACCCTCAGTATGGCGGTCGGCTACGTCTGCCGAAAGGCACAACAGACGAACTGAGGGACGTGCTTGCCAGTTTCCAGCGGCAGGCGCTCCATGCACGCCAGTTGACATTGGAACACCCGCAAACCGGTGAGATACTGACTTGGGAGGTACCACTGCCCGATGACATCGAGGGTCTGCTGGCCGCACTTCGAAAGCACGTTAAGGAGTTGGAGAACCATGACGTCTGAACTGCCGGTGATTGTCCCTGACTGGCCCGCTCCGTCTTGGGTGCATGCCGCATGCACGACGAGAATGGGCGGGGTCAGCCAGGCGCCGTGGCAATCCCTGAACCTCGGCACGCATGTGGGAGATCATCCCGATGATGTTGCGAAAAATCGGTCCCTGCTTGGGCAGTGGGCTGAGCCCGGCGCTCAGTCGTTCGGTTGGCTTAACCAGGTTCATGGTACTGACGTTGTTGAGTTGCCGCAGTCGGGTGCGGTCACCGCGGATGCCAGTGTGACCTCCCAGCCTGGGGTGGCATGTGTGGTGATGACAGCGGACTGTCTTCCGGTGCTTTTCTGTAACCCCGCCAGTGGCCAGGTGGCCGCTGCCCATGCTGGCTGGCGCGGCTTGTGTGGTGGTGTTCTGGAGCGAACGGTTGAGTATCTGGGTAATCCTGCTGCCGTCCTGGCGTGGTTGGGGCCGGCCATTGGTCCTGAGCAGTTTGAGGTTGGCCCCGAGGTCAGGGAGGCTTTCCTGATGAGCGATTCCCAATCGGGTGATGCATTCATTTCCAGCCCTCGAAATCCTACCCATTATCTTGCGGATATCTATGAGCTTGCCCGGCAGAGGCTGGCAATGGCAGGTGTGCTTCAGGTCTACGGTGGTGAATTCTGCACGGTGACCGATCGTGAGCGTTTTTTCTCCTATCGTCGAGACGGGCAAACCGGGAGAATGGCAAGCCTGATATTCATCTCATGACATTCGTCAATTTTCTGACACTTTCCCGTCCGGTCTGCTTGAACTCCCACCAATCGCCCCTACATTAACTGTCAAAGCAGACGCAATGTCGCCGATGGAATTCTCCCATCGGTTCAGTGACAGAGATTTGGGAAGACCGAATTATGAGAATCGACAAACTGACCAGCAAACTCCAGACAGCACTGGCCGACGCCCAGTCGCTAGCGGTAGGCAGGGATCACAACTTTATAGAACCCGTGCACCTGATGCAGGCGCTGATGGACCAGGAAGGCAGCTCCATCAAGCCGCTGTTGAAACAATCGGGCGCTGAGCCTTCCCGGATACGCCAGGCTGTGGCCCGGGAGATTGAAAACCTGCCGGAAGTGCAGGGCTCTGCCGGCGATGTCTCTATGTCAAACGATATGGGCCGGCTCTTCAATATTGCCGACAAGCTGGCGCAGAAACGTGGTGACCAGTTCATTTCCAGCGAATTGCTGCTGCTGGCCGCACTAGAGGATCGGGGCAGCCTTGGGCGGGTTCTGCGGGAGCAGGGTGTCGACAAATCCGCATTGGAGCGTGCCATCGATGAGGTCAGAGGCGGTGAGTCGGTTGACGATGCGTCTGCAGAAGAGCATCGACAGGCGCTTTCCAAATACACCATTGATCTGACCGAACGTGCCGAGGCTGGCAAATTGGACCCGGTGATTGGTCGCGATGATGAAATCCGTCGGACCATTCAGGTACTGCAGCGTCGTCGCAAGAACAATCCGGTGCTCATTGGTGAGCCCGGTGTGGGTAAAACCGCAATTGTAGAAGGACTTGCCCAGCGCATTGTCAACGGCGAGGTGCCAGAAGGGCTCAAGAACAAGCGCGTGCTGTCTTTGGATATGGGCTCGCTGATTGCGGGCGCCAAGTTCCGGGGTGAGTTTGAAGAGCGCCTCAAATCTGTGCTGAATGAGTTGTCCAAGCAGGAAGGGCAGATCATCCTGTTCATCGACGAAATTCACACCATGGTCGGCGCCGGTAAAGCGGAAGGTTCCATGGACGCCGGCAATATGCTCAAGCCCGCCCTGTCGCGCGGGGAGTTACATTGCGTGGGCGCCACCACCCTTGACGAGTATCGCGAGAATATTGAGAAAGACGCGGCCCTTGAGCGTCGGTTCCAGAAGGTATTGGTCTCCGAGCCTACCGAGGAGGACACCATAGCGATCCTCCGCGGCCTGAAGGAGCGCTACGAAGTTCATCACGGCGTGGAAGTCACAGACGGTGCCATCATCGCAGCGGCCAAGTTGTCTCATCGTTACATCGCTGACCGTCAGTTGCCGGACAAGGCCATTGATCTGGTGGATGAGGCTGCAAGCCAGATCCGCATGGAGATGGACTCCAAGCCAGAAGCGCTGGATCGCCTTGAGCGGCGTTTGATCCAATTGAAAATAGAGCGGGAGGCGTTGAAAAAGGAAACCGATGCCGCCTCCAAGAAGCGGCTTTCTGAGCTCTCGGATGTCATCTCCGGTATCGAGCGTGAGTACGCGGACCTGGAAGAGGTCTGGAATACCGAAAAAGCGGCACTGCATGGTTCCCAGAAGATCAAGAGCCAACTGGAACAAGCCCGGATCGACCTGGAAAATGCCCGCCGTGCCGGCGATCTCGGGCGCATGTCGGAGTTGCAATACGGCAGGATTCCGGAGCTGGAGCGCCAACTGGATATGGCGAGCCAGGCGGAAATGATGGAGATGAAGCTGCTGCGTAACCGCGTGACCGATGAGGAAATCGCCGAAGTGGTGTCCAAGTGGACGGGTATTCCGGTTTCGAAGATGCTCGAGGGCGAACGCGACAAGCTGATGCGAATGGAGGAAGCCCTCCATGGGCGTGTCATCGGTCAGGACGAAGCCGTTGAGGCCGTGTCCAACGCGGTTCGTCGGTCCCGTGCAGGACTGTCAGACCCTCACCGCCCTAATGGTTCTTTCCTGTTCCTGGGGCCGACCGGTGTGGGTAAGACTGAGCTCTGCAAAGCCCTGGCGTCGTTCCTCTTTGATACCGAGGAGGCCATGGTTCGAATCGACATGTCTGAGTTCATGGAGAAGCATTCCGTCGCTCGGCTGATCGGTGCCCCTCCGGGATACGTTGGTTATGAAGAGGGTGGCTACCTGACCGAGGCCGTCCGCCGCCGGCCCTACTCAGTGTTGTTGTTGGATGAAGTTGAGAAGGCGCACCCGGACGTATTTAATATTCTGTTGCAGGTTCTTGAGGATGGGCGCCTGACAGATGGTCAGGGTAGAACGGTGGATTTTCGCAATACCGTCATCGTGATGACCTCAAACCTGGGGTCGGACATCATTCAGCAGAAAGCGGGTGAGGAAAACTACGAGTCCATGAAGAAGGACGTTATGGACGTAGTGGGTACTCACTTCAGGCCAGAGTTCATTAACCGGGTGGATGAGGTGGTGGTGTTTCATCCGCTGGCTGAAAGCCAGATTCAGGGCATTGCCCGGATTCAGATTAATGCTCTGGGCAAGCGCCTGAAAGAGCAGGATATGTCGTTGATGCTGGACGACGCAGCGATGGAGTTGCTGGCGGAAGTTGGCTACGACCCCGTTTACGGTGCTCGTCCATTGAAGCGGGCCATTCAGCGGATGATTGAGAATCCGCTGGCCCAGAGGTTATTGCAAGGGGACTTCCTGCCCGGTGATACCATTCGTGGGTCGGTCAAAGATCATGGTTTGGAGTTCTTGAAAGCGTAATGTCAGGAGCGACGAGGCGGAGCATTGTGCTCTCCCTCGTCCGGATCCAACCAGAGTGTCTCTTGCATTAACCTTCGGCAGGTTCGCCGCAGTTTTCCTCTGCGATTTTCTCAAACTGCTGTTTCTGCTCCTCGATTTCTTCGGGGGTCAGATACCGCAGTTCCCCTTCCTCTTCTATACGGATCCTGCTGTTCTGCTGAATTAGCTTAAGATTGGTGCGTGCGGTTTCGCAGTTGGCTTCCCGTTGTTTGCGCCGCGCTTCCTCTACGGCGCTTTCCTGGCGCTTCTCGCTTTCTTTGGCTTTCTGGGTTTCGAGCTGTTCCAATTGTTCCTGCGGGCTCATCCGGTTGCCTCCGGAGGATTTGCCGGTGCGAATATTGACGGACTCCGCCTGCTGTCCGGTTGGCTGCCGATCGCCAAAGTGCGTAACCCCGTCTTCGTCGGTCCATTTATACACGGAAGCCGCGAAAGCCATTGATGGTGTCGCAGCCAGAAGTACTGCCAGGGTGAGGGTTTTTCTGTTCATGCCGTTGCTCATTCCGCGTTAGCCTTGTCGAAGTTCCGCCCGTAGCGGCCCCGTCTCTATGTTAGCCTATGTTTATCATGCCATTTGTAAAGGCAAGTTTCTTCAATCTGGTTCAAATAGTTGCACAAAGTATGGCAGACCTTCGGTGGGTACGGGCAGAGAAAACAGCCGCCGCTATTGACAGGGAGTTTAGCGCTGTCAAAATTACCGATTGCCTGAAGACTGGGGTCAATACGGCAGGCAATCCCGAGCGAGTATCCCCCGTTAATTACCACACTGAATGCCCCGCGCAGGTCGCGGACTGGTTGTTGCTTACGTGCAACCCGTTGATTGGCCGTTCTCCGCAACCCTCAGGAGGGCGGCTGGCCAGGAGACAACCTCTTAATAGCTGGTGTGGCGGAGTATCCGGTTCAGCTTTCACAAGAAGCATGATGTCCGGACATCCAGGCAACCGGGACGTTTCCCGGCTCATTCACTCGTAGAAGAGGGTAGAACATCGTGGAGTTATTGTCTGGCGCCGATATGCTGATCCGGTCCCTGCAAGATGAGGGGGTCGAATACATATATGGCTATCCGGGTGGTGCAGCGTTGCATATTTATGACGCGCTGTTCAGGCAGGACAAAGTCAAGCACATTCTGGTGCGTCACGAGCAGGCTGCGGTCCACATGGCCGACGGTTATGCCCGTGCTACCGGATTACCGGGCACCGTTCTGGTAACCTCGGGTCCTGGAGCCACCAACACCATCACTGGCATTGCCACTGCCTTCATGGATTCCATCCCGATGGTGGTCCTGTGCGGTCAGGTTGCATCGACTCTGATTGGTGAAGATGCATTCCAGGAGACCGATATGATCGGTGTCTCCCGTCCTGTCGTGAAACACAACCTGAGTGTCCGTCATCCGGAAGAGATCCCCGAGATCGTTCGCAAGGCCTATTACATTGCCTCGACAGGTCGTCCCGGACCGGTTGTTGTTGATATCCCGAAAGATATGACAACGCCAAACGAGCGCTACGAGTATGTCTTTCCCAAGAAGGTCAAGCTCCGTTCGTACAATCCGGCCATTCGTGGCCACGCTGGGCAGATCAAGAAAGCCGTCGATATGCTCATGGCAGCCAAGCGTCCCATTATTTATGCGGGCGGCGGTGTCATCCTCGGCAAAGCCACGGATCAGCTGACCGAGTTGGTCAGGATGTTGGGTTATCCGATTACCAACACTCTGATGGGCATTGGGTGTTATCCGGCCTCCGATACTCAGCACATCGGCTGGCTGGGTATGCATGGCACCTACGAATCCAACATGGCCATGCATCATTCGGATCTTATCCTCTGTGTGGGGGCGCGATTCGATGACCGGGTGACCAACGCGACAGAAAAATTCTGTCCCGGTGCCCGCATTGTCCATATCGATATCGACCCGGCCTCCATCTCCAAAACCATTGATGCGGATGTTCCCATTGTTGGCCCGGTGGATGCGGTGCTTAAGGAAATGATCACTCTCGTCAAAGAGAGCAAGGAAAAGCCTGACGCCGATGCAATTGCTGCCTGGTGGAAGCAGATTGAAGAGTGGCGGGCATTCCATGGCATGCGTTACGAGACCAGCCCGGATGTCATCAAGCCTCAGGAAGTGGTGGAGGCGCTCTGGAAGCTTACCAATGGTGAAGCCTTTGTGACCTCCGATGTGGGTCAGCACCAGATGTTTGCAGCCCAGTACTACAAGTTTGATAAACCCAATCGCTGGATCAACTCCGGCGGCCTTGGCACCATGGGCTTCGGCCTGCCAGCGGCTATGGGGGTCAAGTTGAACTTCCCCGATGACGAGGTGCTTTGCATTACCGGTGAAGGCAGTATCCAGATGAATATCCAGGAGCTGTCGACCTGTAGTCAGTACGATATTCCAGTAAAGATCATCAATCTGAATAACCAGGCCCTTGGTATGGTCAAGCAGTGGCAGGACATGAACTACGAGTCCCGTCACTCCCAGTCCTACATGGAGTCCCTGCCGGACTTCATCAAACTGGCAGAGGCCTATGGTCACGTTGGTGTCCGAATCGACCGAAAGGAAGATCTGGTGCCAAAGCTCAAAGAAGTGCTGGCGATGAAAGACCGGCTGGTTTTCGTTGATATCTACGTGGACCGTTTTGAACACGTCTACCCGATGCAGGTGGCCCGTGGTTCAATGAAGGACATGTGGCTCAGCAAGACGGAGAGGGTCTGATCATGCGTCGAATCATTTCTGTTTTGCTTGAAAACGAGCCCGGTGCACTGTCCCGTGTTGTTGGTCTGTTCTCGCAGCGTAACTACAACATTGAAACGTTGACGGTGGCGCCGACCGAGGACGAAACCCTGTCGCGCCTGACGGTAACAACCACAGGCTCGGACAAAGTCATCGAGCAGATCACCAAGCAGCTCAACAAGCTGATTGAAGTGGTCAAGCTGGTGGATCTGACGGAAGGCTCCCACATCGAGCGTGAGCTGATGCTGGTCAAGCTCAAGGCCACTGGGTCCCAGCGTGCCGAGATCAAGCGTACGGTTGATATCTTCCGTGGCCAGATCGTGGATGTTACCAGCTCGGTCTATACCGTTCAGTTGGCCGGTGCCAGTGAAAAACTGGACGGCTTTATTCAGGCGGTGGGTACCTCGGGCGTGCTTGAGGTTGTTCGCAGCGGGGTTTCGGGCATCGCCCGTGGTGAAAAGGTATTAAGCCTGTAACAGGCACTGACATCATTCTGTACAATGACGGCCCCCAAAAGGCCAATACAATATTATAGAGGTTTTCCATGCAGGTTTATTACGATAAGGATTGTGATCTTTCCATCATTCAGGGCAAGAAAGTTGCCATCATCGGTTTTGGCTCACAGGGGCACGCGCATGCATGCAACCTGAAAGAGTCCGGTGTGGATGTAACGGTTGGTCTGCGCCCAGGTTCTTCTTCCATTGCCAAGGCGGAAGCCTATGGCCTCAAAACCAGTGACGTTCCCGCAGCAGTTGCCGCAGCGGATGTCGTTATGGTTCTGACGCCGGACGAGTTCCAGGCCCAACTGTATAACGCAGAGATCGAGCCGAATCTGAAGCAGGGCGCCACTCTGGCGTTTGCCCACGGTTTTGCGATCCACTACAACCAGATCGTGCCGCGCAAAGATCTGGATGTGATCATGATTGCCCCGAAAGCGCCGGGCCACACTGTGCGCACCGAATTTACCCGTGGCGGCGGTATCCCTGATCTGATTGCCATCTTCCAGGATGCTTCCGGCAACGCCAAGAACCTGGCGCTCTCGTACGCCAGCGGTATCGGTGGCGGCCGCACCGGCATCATCGAAACCACCTTCAAGGATGAGACTGAAACCGATCTGTTTGGTGAGCAGGCTGTTCTCTGTGGTGGTACCGTTGAGCTGGTAAAGGCGGCCTTCGAAACACTCGTGGATGCCGGTTACGAGCCTGAAATGGCGTACTTCGAGTGTCTGCACGAGCTGAAGCTGATTGTTGACCTGATGTACGAGGGCGGTATTGCCAACATGAACTACTCCATCTCCAACAACGCGGAGTATGGTGAGTACGTGACTGGTCCGGAGATCATCAACGAGCAATCCCGCGAAGCTATGCGCAATGCCTTGAAGCGCATCCAGACCGGTGAATACGCCAAGATGTTTATTCAGGAAGGCAGCAGCAACTACCCGTCCATGACGGCCCGTCGCCGCATTAATGCCGAGCATCAGATTGAGACCGTTGGCGAAAAACTGCGCTCCATGATGCCCTGGATCTCCGCGAACAAGATCGTGGACAAAGACAAAAACTGATCCGGTACCTCGGACTGGTTTGGAAAACGCGGCCCGGGTGGCCGCGTTTTTCGTATATACTCCGCCTAAATGCTTTCCGGAGTGATTGGAATGACTGATGAAAAGAAGCAGGCCGAAACACAGGCTGAAAAGAAAGATGTTCGGGGACGGTCAGACGCCTCTGGTCATGAACATGATATTGAGTCCGGCGAAGTTGTCGAGGAAGAGTTGGTAGAGGGGGCGCCGGTTCGTCGCAAGGGGATATACCTGCTGCCTAATGCGCTGACAACGGCTTCCCTGTTCTCTGGCTTCTACGCGATCGTTTCCGCCGCAAACGGCGTATTCGACAATGCCGCGATTGCGATCTTTGTATCCATGATCCTGGATGGGCTTGACGGTCGGGTTGCCAGGTTGACCAATACTCAGAGTAAGTTCGGCGAGGAATACGACAGTCTCGCGGATATGGTCGCCTTTGGTGTGGCTCCGGGTATGGTGGCGTTCTTCTGGTCGCTGAACAGTCTTGGTCAGGTTGGTTGGGCTATTACCTTTATCTATGTGGCGGGAGCTGCTTTGCGGTTGGCACGATTCAACACCCAGATCGGCTCCATGGACAAGAAGTTTTTCGTGGGGCTGCCCAGTCCTGCGGCTGCAGCGTGTGTTGCCGGGTTAGTGTGGTGTTTTCATGCGATGGAGCCGGCCAGTTGGCTAACCCTCATGACGATCATCGTCGTTGGCGGTTGTGGTGTGTTGATGGTCAGCAACATTCTCTATAAGAGTTTCAAGGACTTGGATATGCGGGGGCGGGTGCCGTTCGCTGCAATACTCCTGGTGGTGCTGATGTTTGTGGTTGTCGCGCTTGATCCGGCAACAGTCCTGTTTAGCGGGTTCCTTATCTATGCGTTGTCGGGGCCGGTTTTTGCACTGTTTAGAAAATCGCGCCGCTCGGCAGGCGAGTCGGCGTAATTTCGGCCTGAAAAATGAACGTTCTGATTGCGGTTTGATCAGCGTTATAGGGGGTAACCGAAACAGAGTAAAATTAATTGATTAACCTCGTTGACACATTCTCAGGGCTCTGTAGAATGCGCATCTCTTTCGAGGGGAACGCCACCGAGGCGGACCAGGAATTGAAAGGCAACCATTTGAATTTATTGGCAGTTTTTCGGTTTAAAACCGAAGTCAAAATAAACGGTTGACAAGGCAGCGATTCGA
>NZ_DELU01000018.1:0-8543 GCF_002352785.1 Marinobacter sp. UBA2688 | reverse complement strand
ACGCTCAAATTTTGCTTTAGACATTCGACCTATCTCCCTAATCAACTGGACCGTAACGTTGACCGGACAAATAATGGAGCTCATGACCGGAATTGAACCGGTGACCTCATCCTTACCAAGGATGTGCTCTACCGACTGAGCTACATGAGCGCTTTCAACACTACAAATTGGAGCGGGCAGCGGGAATCGAACCCGCGTCATCAGCTTGGAAGGCTGAGGTAATAGCCACTATACGATGCCCGCGAGCAATAAGTGGTGGAGGGGGCAGGATTCGAACCTGCGAAGCTTTCGCGTCAGATTTACAGTCTGATCCCTTTGGCCACTCGGGAACCCCTCCGAGTCAGGTATGCCAACGGCAAACCTGCCTAAACTTAAAGTGGAGCTGGCGGACGGAATCGAACCCCCGACCTGCTGATTACAAGTCAGCTGCTCTACCAACTGAGCTACGCCAGCTCACATTCGCCTCTTCAGCGAGGGCGGTATACTACGGATTTTCAGAACGCGTTGCAACACCTTCACAACGCCTGATTTCGACCATGTCGAAATTCTCACTGTAATCCGTTTCCGCCGCCCCAACCGCACCGGAATCCGGCACCAGTTGGTCTTCAAAAACGAGCGCGTAGCTTAGCTGATTTCGGGGGAAGTTGGCCAGTATTGCATTGAGATTCTGGCGTTTTTTTTCAGCCAGGACATTTTCGGCGGCCTGTCGGGACTCGAACAGCCCAAGAGAAATGGCATTTTTATTCTCGCCCCGGGTTACCAGGTAGGAGTCGATCCCCCTCTGCTGGAGATCGCGAAACAGATCCAGCGCCCGATCTTCCGGTTGAGGAGGTATGATCACCCAATGCAGTGGTGCCAGTTCCCGCTCCTCCTCAGCAACGTCGTAGTCGGTTCCAGGCCGCCCCAGGGAACGATAAGCCTGCCGCGCACTCTGCTCCGAGTCGAACCACCCCAACCGAACGCAGAAATTCAGGGGAACCGCTTCCCTCTCTGGCGAAGCCTCAACATCAACGGCTGGCTGAGTGGCTTCGCCCTCGGCCAGCGTCACATCATCCCTGGCGGCTTCGGGTTCAACCTCTGGCGACAGCGGTTTCAGATCAGCCACCCGCGGCAATGCCTGGCGTTCGGTTACAACGGCAACGGGCTTTGGTCCGAGCTTGTCCCCGTATAACCAAAGCGCCCCATTGATCAGAATCAGGGCAACAGCAAACCACCTCATTCGCGTTCACTCTCCCCATCAACAGCCGCAAGCCCCTTGAGCACCAATGAAGGCTCGTGGTGGGCCGAAAGCCCGGCATCAAGCAGGCCTTCGGCGTCGCCTCCCGTCACCAGGACGCGACCAAGACCAAGACGACGGCAATCCGCCTCAATCCGTGCAGCCATTGATGCCCAGAGCCAGACCAGTCCATGCTGGACGCATTCGGTTGTCGACGCTCCAGGCTCCGCAGCCTGCACATCACTGACATCAAAACCAATTCTCGCAGCGTCCTGCCTCAAGGACCTGAGCATCATCTGCTTACCCGGGAGAATATAGCCGCCCAGGTGCGCCCCCGAGTCGGCAACATAATCAATCGTAATAGCACTGCCGGCATCAACAACGGCAAAACCACCCTCATCGGCCTGCCATGCAGCGTACATGGCGTGCCAGCGATCGGCCCCCATCCTGTCGGTTTCGGTGTAGGCATTCACCAAACCACCTCGATGGGGTTCAGCCCAATGAAACACAATCGGAGCACGACAGAACGCTTCCAACTGCATCTGCAAATGTTGGCGCCTTTCTTCCGAGATCACAGTGGATACTGCAACTCGCCTGATATGGGCGGACTGACAACGGATGTCGCAGAATGGGTCGTCGGCGTCCAGAATGGCGGAACCGGTGCCAGCCAAATGACCATCGCCGACCAGCAGCCACTTCAGCCGGGTATTCCCGGCATCCACCAATAGCTTCATGGGCGGGCTCGCAGGCTTATCTCGCCGGCACGAACCCTGACCAGCTCTTTGCCGTCGTCGATCAGGTAATTACCGGTATCATCGATTCCACGCCCGTTCCCGGCGAGTCCACCCTGGCTGGCAACCAGAGACTTACCGGAAAAAATATCTCGACCCTGCCAACGTGAACGGAACCCGGTAAACCCCAGACTGGCGAACTCGTCCACGGAGTCAAGGACGGAATTAACGAGTGACGCCGCAAGCTCGCTACGATTCCAGCGACGTTCAGGCACGGCTATGTCAAGACTGCTCCAGGATTGATCCACCTCCGCAGACTCTTTCATATGCACGTTCAGACCAATACCTGCAACAACCTGCACCACCCCCTCTTCAAGTTCGCCCTGAAGCTCAACCAGAATACCAGCCAGCTTGCTACCGCCGAGAAAAATATCGTTGGGCCACTTCAGCCCCACATCTGCAACACCATGCTGCTCCAGGGCTTCGGCGACCGCCACACCCAGAACCAGGCTTAAACCATCCAGCATGGCGAAGCTGCCTCGAAACGTCAGCCCCAGGCTCAGGTACAGGTTCTGTCCCCGTGGGCTTTGCCAGGGCCGGCCGCGCCTGCCACGGCCGGCGGTCTGACAGTCGGAGATGCACACGGGAATGCGACCGGAATCGGATCCCGCACGGCGTCGTACAATTTCAGCATTGGTCGAATCTACCTCATCCATTACGATCAGTTCGACCCTGGTGCGACAATCCGGCGCCAGACTCTGCGTTATCCGTTCCGCATCAAGCAAGTCCATGTCGCTCAACAGGCGATAGCCCTTGCCACGAATGGTTTCTATACGGACACCCTCCTCCGCTGCACGACGAACCTGCTTCCAAATTGCCGTGCGACTGATGCCAAGACTGCTGGCAAGGGACTCACCGGAATGAAACTGGCCGTCTGCCAGGAGGCCAAGAAGTGCTTTGGATTTCATCAAGGAACGCCCGCGTATTTGAATGGGATCAGGGCGGGATTAAACAACACGTCGAACCAAAAGACAAAGGACGACGCCGCGGCACGTCCAAAATTTGCCGCCTGAGACCTCAGGGTATGGGCGTTGCAGTCAGATTGGCCTCAATATTGAAGTTCTGCATTTTCACGCCATAGACTGCTGTTTGTGGACCACCGGTGGGATGGACCAGATCAATGTTGTTGATGGAGAGTTCCTTGAACTGGCTCCTCGCCCGAACGGCGAACCCCAGCGGGCGATTATCCAGGTCAGCCGCAGTGGGCGATGAGACATAGCGGTACCCCGCCCCTGCGGCCGGGTCCATTATTTTTTCGTCGCCCCTTGCGCCGACCACTCCCAAAGCATCTGCGCCATCTGTCTTCTTGACCACCTTGGTCTGGTAGACATCGACAGAAAGGTCCGTGCGTATTCCGAAGGTATTATCGTCTACACCGTCACCGTCGAAGTCACCGCCATCGCTGGTATGAATATCGTCAAGTACGAGCCTGGAGCCTGTATTGTTGATCGGCTTGCCACTGGAATCCACCTGACGATTGGTTTCCCAGGTAAATGCATTCTTGCGCGCCTCACTGACTTCCCTTGCGAGTATCTGTTTGAGCTGGATCGTGATTCCTTCTTCACCACGAGCCTCCCAGATTCCGCCCGATGCAGCACAGGCCGACTCAGAGTCCCCCGAACCGCCGGCGCAGACATTGCCAGCCCCACCCGGGACAATGGTCATGCTACTTCCGGTTTCGTATTTCTGAACCACAAATCGGCCAAAGCTTGATCCCGCCGCCTTATCGCCAACCCGCAGGTTGCCAACATCCATAAGGCTCCAGGCCTCCCCCTTGATGAGGGCCAGCCCGTCTTCGGTCACATCCAGGGTCATATCCCGAACATGGGCATCGTAGCTGAGATCGCTGATCCACAAACCCTTCTGAGAAATCTCCCCCGAACCTTCATCGTAAGGCGCGGCGATGATAGCAGCCCGGCCATTCCGTATACGGATATCCGAGTTGATGGTTAGGCCCTCACCACTGGCACCGCCCGCTCCAAGCGTCACCTGGCCATCCATATCGAATTCGTAAGCCGGGTAGAAGCCAAGCGCCAGAAGCAGCTCCGTACCACCCTGAAGCGGGGCATCCTCGCTGCCTACTCGTAAGCCATTAATCCTGTAGCCGGCCGACACATCCTCAAAGCCAATCCGGAGCCCGTCATAAAAACGCGTTCCATTAAGCTCACCATCCCGCGTAACGTTAACTGTGACATCCCCCTGCCCCCAGGACTGCAGTCCGCTGAAGATGACGCGGTTGCCATCCTCGGTATAACTCAGGTCGGCCAACTGCAAACTCCACTCAGTGGACAACCTGAGCCCTTGAGAGCCGGCATCTGGGTGCCCCCCACCTTGCAGGTAAACCGCGTTGGTGTAGCTGCGCCCATTGTAGACGTGGTCCTGCAGCATGAAGCTGACATTCACTTCGCCAATACTTTGCCCGCCGGCGCCCATTTCAATGCGACCAATGTTAAATTTCCCGTTCAGCGACCCCAGCGTGAACCCCAGGGCGTCGCGTCCGTAACGGTCCGCTGTCACGTCCACCCGGAGATCATTCAGTCGGTATTGGCCTGTAATATCGCGGAACGCAAGCGCGTGGTCGTCGTCATGATAGATAAAGGATGCACTGTTAATCGTGGTTTCGTTATCCAACCGAAAACCCTCCCCTTCGCGCCCACCGGCTGTAATGCCGGTTTTCGACGAGAGGTCGAAGGAACCGCTGAGCCCGCCATAGCTGGGCAGGGCCTGGCCAGTTGCGACGTCGTAGGTGTTGCCATGATTGGCAGGGTTATTACTGTATCGGATTGCCCCCACATCGTAGGAACCGGATACGCGGGGGGCGTTCAGCTCCAGAGTACTGCCAACTACATCCAGGGTGACACCCAGGGCCTCTACACTGAGGGTGATATCATCCAGGAAGACTTCATTACCGTTGGTTCGATAGCCCAGGCGGCCGCCGGTCATGGTGTAGGCGGTGTCGAATGTGTAACCCGATGAGCCAAACGCACCTCCCGGGCTGATGCGCAGGTTTCCCTGCAGGCTGTGATCAAAGAAAATGCCACCCATGCCAATCCCCGGGGCGCCAGCCAACCGTATATCGCCGAACTCAATCCTCCGATCCTCAACCAGGTAGTCCAGATTCAACGACGCCTCATCGGTGATATCGACCCTTATGACATGAGCAGCCGACTCACCTGGCTGGCTTGCGGAACCAACCCGGAAATCCTCAAGGTAGATACCGCGATCATCATCGAAATACGTTAAACGGTCCGCGGTCATACCCAGCTCCATTTCCAGGGTAATACCGCTTTGGCCACTTATATCCGCCATATCTTCGTCGCCCAGAAGCTGCATATCCGCCATCGCGGGTGCCGACAACGCCAACACTACGCCCCTCACAGACTGTGTGACCACGATGTGCTTTCTGATCCCGGCCATACCCGCTCCCTATGGATTTCCCGTAGGGAAAACCAATAGGTTTCCCTCCATGATGACGTCACCCTGCATTTCCACCGCAAAGATGTCTGTTTGCTGGAATCCCGGGTCTGTTGGTCTGGGTGTGTTGCTCCCGGCGATTTTGAACCGCACATCGTTGTAGCGAACGGTATCCGGCAGACCAATCTCTACAACGTCACCGTTGAACGCCTCGCCGTCACCGGCAAATCCGGAATCAATCGAACGAACACGGAGGGTCAGTCCTTCGAAGGCAAAGTTCCCCCTGATCTCATCCAGCACCATCCAGCCGCCATCCTCTTTCAATCGGTAGGCCAGCCTGGCACCGCACTTCTTACCGGCATCATCACAACGGCCGAAATAGCCGTTCTCAATAGGCCCGCCCATTTCATTAATGCTGATATCCCCTGATAAATATATGCCGCCCTGACCGGATACCTCAGAGAGTGCCTCATCGTTCAGACGATCGAGTTCACCCACCGCATGTTTTGAGCTGGACAATGCGAGGGCCAATAACAGGGCATGCGCGTACCGTCTATTCATGGCGCCAGATCCTTGGTTCGGATATCAAGGTGCTGAATCAGCATGCCCTCGACCCGTGCCGACCCGAAATCCCGGTCACCCACGGAAAAATTTCCGATGTGCAGGTTACTGCGATAATCGGGATTGGTGTAATAGTCCTCATAGAAATCCCAGGTTTGCGCGTCACTGCTACCTCGCAGCCCATCAGCGCCAATTGATCCCGGAGCTGGCGGCTCGATGGCCGCGACTTCCACCACAAAATTGCCAGTGCCATCAACGTCGAAAAATACCGGCTGCAACTGGTTGCCAATCGCCAGCTCCAGCGCAAAGTTGGTCATGGTGATTCTTGAACCGCAGGATTGGCCATCCTGAGAACAGGCATTGATCGACAATTCCGGTGTTTGGAAATTGAGCTTGAACTGCCCCACCATCTGTCGACGATCGTCATCGCCCCAAAGGCGAAGATAGCTACCATCAATAACTGCGCTTTTCGCATGAATGTTGATATTGGCCGAACGGTCTTCTCCCACAGCCACATTCATCTGCAGCCCGATATCAGGGCGCTCACCTACAAAATCCGCCGTCGCCGGCCGACTGGAGCAAACGCCACTACCCGCAATAGCACCCGAGCTCATACAGTCGTACCCTTGGGCAGCGTCCACCAAAGCTGGCGCCGCGAACTCGAGAACGGCCTTGTCCCGGATGCCGATACTATTGCCGTCGACCACGTCAATCCGATAGGGATTCACCAGCCGACCAATATTTACCGGGCTTAGGTTCTGCCCGTAGTTGCTGCCGGTTCCGGAGATGTACAAGTGATTCACCACGATCTCGACATCGCGGCCGTCCGTACTCTTAAGGCCGCCAATCTTGAAAATCCGGGCCTGGTTACCATTGGCATCGGGCGTGTCCGTGCCATGGGAAAACGTGAAGTCTTCCAACACGACTCCAATGCCAGCGCCATCGATCTCCGACAGTTCCTGCTCTGACAGGTCCTGAAGTTCCGCGTTTGCTGTGCACGTTCCGAGTAACAGTCCCAGGACAGCGCAAACTCGCGTGGGGCAGAACGACCAGACAGTGGGGGTTAGAAGGCGCCTTCTGGATAACATCAAAACAACCCCCTGCCCCGATCGATGTATTCCGTTCGGTAACGGTCGGTGCCGTAAAGGGCCTCGTTAAGATTGACCTCGGTTGCACCGTTCGGAATATTGAAGAAGGCCCCGGAAGTCGCCCGAATGAAATCCTCCGGCGTCGGGTTGGTGTTCTTGACGTCTTCCAGCCAGTCAAGGTCTTTGGTCTGGAATGAAATAAACGCTCCGTCGGCCGGTCCTGTAATCCTCCGCTGATTACCAACTTCTTCCACCGTGCCGATTGGAAAGCTGTTGTAAATATCGAGGTCAAAACAGGAATCGATACCCAGGACCAGGCAGTCCTGGGCGTAGACATAAATATCTCCGCTGCCACAACTGAAGAAAGAGCAATCAGGCACGTCAATACGGGAACTAGAGCCCCAACCAATAAGGTTCTTTACGGACCAGCGAGTGAACCCGCCCGCATCCTCGAGCACGAAGCGTTCTCCATTAGGGATGCCAATATGTTCCGCCCGAATGGGATCAAGCTCACCGATATCAGGATGCCCTTCTTCGCCGTACACCAGTTGCGCCTTGGTCTGGAGCGGACTACCGCCTTCAAGCAACGGGGTAAGCAGAACGATGACCTGATCAAAGAAGTTGCCGCCGGAGCTCGCCTGACTCAAACCTTCACCGCGATCAATGATGTCTACATTGACGTTGCCGGTGAGAGTTTCAATCTTGCCAGAGAGGATGCCCATGGACTCTCCGAAGCCCAGCCGAAAACCAACGATCTCCTGAGCGTCCTCGTCGAACGCAAATTCCAGATAGGGGTTCTCGATGTTGAACGGGACGATTTCGCCTTCTCCATAGGCCGAGCCATCCGGCTTGAGCTGGCGGGGCGCCTTGGAGTTGCGCTCGAAGTACGCTTGGTTATTGATATATCCGAGCGCAAAGTCCTCTATATAGACATCGGACGTTCCGGCTTTTTCACCATCCCGCTCGTAGCGCCCCAACTCGAGTACGTCAACATTGGTCTGGATATCAATGTCCATTCCCAGGTTAACGCGTGTATAAGAGGTATTGTCGGTCTCGTCGGGGTGATATTGGCGATCAACCGAAATGAATGCTTGACCAGTTACTTCCGACATATCGCTATCGGAGATTGGCTGCAGGTCCGCAAACGCAGGAGGGGTCACTGACAGCACCGCTAACAAATGCCAAACGACACGATTCATAGACAGATCTCACCATTAACCGCATTCTGAAAAGCGGTTTATTGTTATTTTCGATGAGTGTCTCTGAACACTAATGCTGCTTTCGCTGGCAATTTTTATTTTGGCCAGTTCTTGTACAGATCCTAACCTCGTTTACAGTTTGTCACTGTGAGCAAGGTCATAGATTTGAAAAATGAGTCGACGCTGAAGGTACTTTTTTACAGGCAATAAAAAACCCCCGTCGGCGAAGCCGCGGGGGTTTTTGGTATTAGGAGCCTGACGATGACCTACTCTC
>NZ_DELU01000030.1:0-10603 GCF_002352785.1 Marinobacter sp. UBA2688 | reverse complement strand
ACGCGCCATGCCTGGCGCACAACTAAAAAAGCCCGGGACGTTGCCCGGGCCTCTCGTGCAATGCAACAAGGCACCCGATACCGGGTGCCTTGTTGTTACGGCCGTTCTACTTCGGCGTTCTCTCTGAGGAACTGCTGATACGCCTGATACTCGCGCTGCCCCTCAAGCGATGCCAGGAAACCGCGAAGCTGCCGGAATTCACCACCATCCCGGTTCACGTCACCCTCGTTAACCGCATCGAGGGCCACGATGGTCGCGCTGTCACTGGACACCACCGAGCCGTAGACATTGTCTCCGTCACCAGGGCGTTGAAGTGAAAACACCTGGGACATGACAGCACCACCGAGCGATGGGTTGCTCCTGGGCTGATCCTCATAGGATTGCCACTCCTCAAGCCCCAGCTCTTCAATGTTCTTGCCGGATTCAAGGTCAGCGATGATCGCGTCAGCACGCTCTCTGAGCGCTTCACGAGTCTTCTGACTGGTCAGCGCCGCACGAATTTCATCGGCCACTTCTTCAAGCGGTTGCTGCTGTGCCTCCTGGTACTCACTGACCCGCGCCACAACGGACATATTATCGCCGACGTCAATCAGCTCGGTGTTAAAGCCTTCGGTCAATACATCCTCGGAAAACAACTGGCGGATCAGACCCGCGTGATCAAAGGGCGCTTCACCCCCGTTCCGGGTGATACCACTCTTTTCCCGCACTTCAAGACCCAGTTCTTCTGCTGGACCGGCCAGATCATCAGCCGCATAAGCCAGGTCAGCAAGCTCTGAGCGAACTTCGGCAAAACGCTCGGTGGCTTCACGCTGGGCAAGCTCACGGCGGAGTTGATCTTCCAATTCTGCCAATGGGGGTGCTTCGGTTTTCTGCACGTCCTCAAGCTTGATGAGATGAACACCGAAGCTGGTGGACACCGGATCGGATACTTCCCCTTCTTCAAGTGCAAACAGGGCTTCTTCAAAGGCCGGATCGTAGACACCACGCTCAGCAAAGCCCAGATCGCCCCCCTGCTCTGCGGAGACCGTATCCACGGAGAACTCTTCAGCCAGCGTTGCAAACGACTCACCGGCTGCCAGACGCTCCTGAATTGTCGCCATGGTCTCTTCAGCGTTCTCTCCATCCTCAATCAGGATGTGTGAGGCACGTCGTTCTTCGCGGGCCAGCTCAGAGGACCGCTGTTCATAATAGTCACGCAGTTGGTCATCACTGACATCGATGGTTTCGGCAAGTGCTGCCAGTGACAGAACGATGTAACTGGCATCCACGCTCTCAGGCAGCTTGAAGGCGTCCTGGTTCTCATCGTAGTACGCTTCCACATCGGCCTCGGTCACCTCCACCTGATCGCTCACAGCGTCTGCAGAAAGCGTCGTCACACGGAAGTCACGGGTCTGGTTCTGGATGCGCAGCAACTGGGCCACATTTTCATCCGTCACTACGCCACTCTGAGAGATACCGGCACGGATCTGGTTCACCACATACTGCTTGCGCATGGTTTCGCGAAACTCGGCAACGCCCATTCCCATATTCCTGACCGCAGAGACAAACCGGTCGCGGTTAAAGGTACCGTCTACCTGGAACTGGGGCATCTGGGTGATCAGGGAGTCAATATCGGCATCAGAGAGTTCCAGCCCCTGGTCTTCGGCGTTCAGGGTCATCACTTTCTGCTGGATCAGGGCATCGAGAACATCCTGACGAACCTGATCCTCATCCAGCAACGACGGATCCGGATTCTCCATCTCGGACAGGCGGCGTTGACTCTCAATCTGTACAACCCGGAGGAATTCCCTCTCGGTAATGTCTTCCCCATTGACCGTCGCCACTTCAGGCTCGCCGGAAAAACCACCGACAATCGCGTCCATTCCCCAGATAGAAAGTGAAACAATCAGAAGGCCAATGATGATTTTGGCAATGGTGCCCTGGGCATTTTCCCGAATATCTTGAAGCATGTCTCTCCCGGATCCCTGATCAAAGTCTGTGAGGGTCTCTTAACGTAAAAAGGCGCATTCTTTCAGGAATGCGCCTTGAATTCATCTGGAGCAGGCTGGCAGCGGTATCGCCACCGGGCCAACCGCTCCGACAATGACCGGGAATCCCGGACATTGCCAGATGAAAGAGTCCGTTACTTAACGGAGTCTTTCAGGGCCTTACCTGCCTTGAACCCAGGCACTTTGGAGGCCGGGATCTTGATCTCGGCACCCGTCTGCGGGTTACGGCCAGTACGAGCGGCACGCTCTTTAACAGAGAAAGTACCAAAACCAATCAGGGTTACCTGATCGCCTTTTTTAAGGGCACCGGTGATAGAGGTGGTCATGGCATCCAGAGCACGGCCAGCAGCGGCTTTGGAGATATCTGCGGATTCTGCAATTGCATCGATCAGTTCGGACTTGTTCACACTAAACCCCTTCGATTTCAGGTTGAAGATGTTATAGGTTGGTTTGTTGTTTCCTGGACGTTCCCGACTATCGCATAAGCGGTCAGAGAATTCCATTCTTCACTATTTTTATTCCTTTCGGTTACTAACCGGTGTTCGGAATAGGCATTAACTGCGCGGGAGCCCTTGATATTGGCTGCTTCACGGCGAAACAGTTATACCAATGGGCTCTCTCGCATGTCAACAATTCAACGCGGGTTTAATGTGTATTTCTGCGCTCTGCAGCGTCGCCGTCTTCGTCACGGGGCTTACCTGCACCCGGTTTCGAGGACGAATCTTCGGCGCGCGGTTCGGGCGGATAGGCCAGCGCAATGTCCAGAACCTCGTCAATCCATTTGACCGGACGGATCTCCAGTGATTCCTTGATGTTCTCCGGTATCTCTTTGAGATCACGAACATTTTCATCCGGGATAATCACCGTCTTGATGCCACCCCGGTGTGCCGCCAGAAGCTTTTCCTTGAGGCCGCCGATGGCCAGCACGCGGCCCCTCAGGGTGATCTCGCCGGTCATCGCCACATCGGCCCGAACCGGAATCTGGGTCAATGAAGAAACCAGTGCCGTGCACATGCCGATACCGGCGCTAGGACCATCTTTTGGCGTTGCGCCCTCAGGAACGTGAACGTGCAGATCGTGCTTTTCATGGAAATCGTCACTGATACCCAACCCCAGTGCGCGACTTCTGACCACTGTCAGGGCGGCCTGGATAGACTCCTGCATCACATCACCCAGGGAGCCGGTCTTGACCACCCGTCCCTTGCCTTTGGTCAACGCGCATTCGAGAGTCAGCAGCTCACCACCGACCTGGGTCCAGGCAAGGCCTGTTACCTGCCCGACCTGATTCTTCTCCTCGGCCAGGCCATACTTGAACTTCTTGACGCCGGAATAGTCCTCAAGCATCTCGGGCGAGAGCGTCACAGAGGCCTTGTCACCGCTTTCAACGTGATCCCGCACCACTTTGCGGCAGATCTTGGCGATCTCACGCTCAAGGCCGCGTACGCCGGCCTCACGGGTATAGTAGCGAATCAGGTCACGAAGCGTTTGCTCCGGCATGTCGAGTTCGTTCTTGCGCAGACCATTGGCCTTGACCTGCTTGGGCAGCAGATACTTAAGCGCAATGTTGACCTTCTCGTCCTCGGTGTACCCGGGAATACGAATAATCTCCATGCGGTCCAGCAGCGCCGGCGGAATGTCCATGGAGTTCGACGTGCACACGAACATCACGTCGGAGAGATCGTAATCGACCTCCAGGTAATGGTCGTTGAAGGTGTGGTTCTGTTCCGGGTCGAGCACTTCCAGCAACGCTGATGCCGGGTCGCCACGATGGTCCATGCCCATCTTGTCGATCTCGTCGAACAGGAACAATGGGTTCTTCACACCCACCTTGGACAGCTTCTGAAGCAACTTGCCGGGCAAGGCACCAATGTAGGTTTTGCGGTGGCCACGAATCTCCGCTTCATCACGGACGCCGCCCAACGCCATACGCGTGTACTTGCGATTGGTCGCGCGAGCGATCGATTGGCCAAGAGAGGTCTTGCCAACACCGGGAGGGCCTACCAGACAGAGAACCGGGCCCTTCACCTTTTTCACCCGGCTCTGAACCGCCAGATACTCCAGGATGCGCTTCTTCACTTCATCCAGGCCGTAGTGATCCTCGTCCAGGATGTCGCGGGCCTTCTCTATATCGTGACGAACACGGCTGCGTTTTTTCCAGGGAATGGCCAGCATCCAGTCGATGTAACCACGCACCACCGTTGCCTCTGCAGACATCGGTGACATCATCTTGAGCTTGTTCAGTTCCGCTTCGGTTTTCTTGCGGGCCTCTTCGGGCAGGCCGGCTTCCTCCAGCTTTTGCTCAAGCTCTTCAAAATCGTTGTTGCCCTCACCGAGGCTGCCCATCTCTTTCTGGATGGCTTTCATCTGCTCGTTGAGATAGTACTCCCGCTGGCTCCGCTCCATCTGTTTCTTGACGCGGCCGCGGATGCGTTTTTCAACTTCGATCAGGTCAATTTCGCCGTCCAGCTTGCCCAGCAGCAAGTCAACGCGCTGGCGAATCTCGAGGGCTTCAAGAAGCTCCTGCTTCTCGGGAATCTTCAGCTCCAGATGGGCTGCCATGGTATCTGCAAGGCGCTCAAGCTCATTGATGCCGGTCAGCGCATTGGAGACTTCCGAGGGCACCTTTCTGGAGAGCTTCACGTACTTCTCGAACTCGTCCATCAGGGTTTTGACCAGTACTTCCTCTTCCCTGGCTGGCAGCGAGTCCTCATCCATCAGCATGGCCGTACCGGCGAGATACTCGCCTTCAGCGATGCCGGTAACGGTTGCACGGGCGTTGCCCTCAACCAGGACCTTGACGGTGCCATCCGGCAACCTGAGCATTTGCAATACTGTGGCTACAGTACCCATGGCAAACACATCATCCGGGCCTGGTTCGTCCGTCGACGCATCTCTCTGAGCCACCAGCAGGATTTCCTTGTTGCCCTCCATGGCCGCTTCCAGTGCCTGTATGGACTTCTCTCGGCCCACAAACAGCGGCACCACCATGTGCGGGAACACCACCACATCTCTCAGCGGCAACAGCGGGTATTCTTGCACGGACTCTTCAGGTATCAGGGTCATAGAAAATCCTCTGACGATGTTTGATTCAGCATATCACCCTTCATTGGGGCGACAGCAAAAATTGCAATCTTTTTACGCGCCCAGGCACCATTTCCCGGCACGGTGCGGGCATAAAAAAAGGGCGTTTCCGCCCTTTTTTAAACGCCGACTGACCGGAGCATTAATCTTCCGGTACCGCCTTGGCGTGGTCGCTGCTCGCATAAATCTTGAAGGGCTCGGATTGGCCGCTGATGACGCTCTCGTCAATCACCACCTTGGAGACATCATGTTCAGACGGTATCTGATACATGGTGTCCAGCAATGTCGCCTCCATGATGGAACGAAGACCACGGGCGCCGGTTTTGCGCTCCATGGCTTTGCGAGCAACAGCCCGCAACGCGTCTTCACGAAAATCCAGTTCCACGCCTTCCATGTCAAACAACTTCTGGTACTGTTTGGTCAGAGCGTTCTTGGGCTCAGTCAGTATCTGGACAAGCGCCTCTTCATCCAGTTCCGTCAGAGTCGCCACCACCGGCAAACGACCGACGAACTCCGGGATCAGGCCATATTTGACCAAATCCTCGGTTTCGACATCCTTAATGATATCGCCCGTGTTCTTGGTGTCGTCCGGGCTCTTCACCAGCGCAGAGAAACCAATACTGCTGCGCTCTGAGCGCTCCTGAATCACCTTATCCAGGCCGGCAAAGGCGCCGCCGCAGATAAACAACATGTTACCAGTGTCCACCTGCAGGAATTCCTGCTGCGGGTGTTTGCGGCCGCCCTGGGGAGGAACGGACGCCACGGTGCCCTCAATCAGCTTGAGCAGGGCCTGCTGAACGCCCTCACCGGACACATCCCGGGTAATGGACGGGTTATCAGACTTGCGGGAAATCTTGTCAATTTCATCGATGTACACAATGCCCCGCTGGGCCTTGTCGACATCGTAGTCGCATTTCTGCAGAAGTTTCTGGATGATGTTCTCGACGTCTTCACCGACGTAGCCCGCCTCGGTCAACGTGGTTGCGTCGGCAATAGTGAAGGGAACATTCAGCATCCGAGCCAGCGTTTCGGCAAGCAGGGTCTTACCACTACCCGTCGGGCCGATCAGCAGGATATTACTCTTGCCAAGTTCTACCTCGGCCTTGCCCTCACCGTAGCGGAGGCGCTTGTAGTGGTTATAAACCGCTACAGACAGCACCACCTTGGCCCGGTCCTGGCCGATCACGTATTCATTCAGCGTGTCGCGGATTTCAGCGGGTGTCGGAAGACGATCACTGGCCTCTTCCTGTGCATTTTCCTGGATTTCCTCCCGGATAATATCGTTGCACAGATCGACGCACTCGTCGCAGATGAACACCGAGGGCCCTGCAATGAGCTTACGGACTTCATGCTGGCTCTTTCCACAAAACGAGCAGTACAGCAACTTGCCGTTATCGTCGCCCCTGCCGTTTCTTTCATCTGCCATTGAAATACCTCTGAGCTTGGTTTGCCGGCGCACTCACCTCAATACGCCGGCAGGGAATGTTGCGATTACCTTCAGTATTATTTATTCGGTACACGCTTATCAAGTATAGAATCAATCAGCCCGTAGTCCTTCGCCTGCTGAGGATCCATGAAATTATCACGGTCCGTATCCTTGGCGATGGTGTCCAGCTTCTGGCCGGTATGATGGGCCAGGATAGAATTCAGGGTGTGACGGATCTTCAGAATCTCACGTGTGTGGATCTCAATATCCGTAGCCTGCCCCTGGTAACCGCCTAACGGCTGATGAATCATAACCCGCGAATTCGGCAGACAGGCACGCTTGCCCTCTGCACCGCCCGCCAGCAGAAAAGCGCCCATGCTGGCAGCTTGACCCACGCACAGCGTGGCCACATCGGGCTTGATGAACTGCATGGTGTCATAGATAGACATACCCGCAGTAACGGAGCCACCCGGGCTGTTGATGTACAGATGAATGTCCTTGTCCGGGTTCTCGGACTCAAGGAACAGCAACTGAGCCACAATCAGGTTGGCCATATGGTCTTCAACCGGGCCCACCAGGAAGATTACCCGCTCCTTTAACAGACGGGAAAAGATGTCAAAAGAACGTTCGCCTCGTGCGGTCTGCTCGATAACGATTGGTACCAGGCCGGAATTGGTAACCATTGCGGGACCATCAATTGGTGTCTGCGTCATGATGCGCGTGAACTCCTTCTGGACAATGGAGTGGCGTTTTATCGCCACCGCTTATAAATCAGCTACGCCTCGTTTTTCTTATCGCTATTACTGTGCCAGCACCGGGCCAAGATGAAAACAGCCGGACGTACCGGCTGTTCTACTTCCCAGGCATGCAGGGCCAATCTGTAATAGCCCTGCCGTCTTTAGCGCTGCTGCTGACCGGCCTGGATAGCCTCTTCGTACTTCAGCTTCTTCTCCTTGACCTTGGCCTGGTCAAGAATCAGATCAACAACCGCATCTTCAAGAACAGATGACTCGATCTGCTGCTTCTGTTCAGGGCTGCTGTTGAAATGCGCCACAACCTCTTCAGGTTGTTCATACGTTGACGCAATTTCCTGGATCTTTTCATCCACTTTAGCAGGATCTGCCTTCAGGTCGTTCTGCTTGACGACTTCCTGGAACAGAAGGCCTGTTTTCACACGGCGACGGGCCTGCTCTTCGAAGATTTCCTTAGGCAGCTGCTGGAAGTCTACCTGGCCGCCGAACCGCTGTACCGCATCCTGGCGCAGGCGATCAATCTCCTGATCCACCAGGGCCGTGGGCACATCAAGCTCGGTGCTTTCCAGAAGCCCCTCAACCACGTCATTCTTAACCTTGTTGGAGACCGCCTGCTTGAGCTCACGCTCCATGTTCTTCTGCACTTCTTCACGGAACGTGGCTTCGTCTTCAGCGTCGATACCAAATTTCTTGAAGAATTCAGCATCCAGCTCCGGAAGCTGCGGCTCCTGAACCTCGTGAATCTTGATATCGAACTTAGCCGGCTTGCCCGCCAGCTCTTCGTTCTGGTAGTCCTCGGGGAAGGTCACTTCGATTTCAAGCTCTTCACCGGCCTTGCCGCCGACGATGCCCTTTTCGAAACCGGGAATCATCTGGCCTGAGCCAAGGGTCAGCTTGTGATTCTCGGCAGCACCACCCTCGAACTCTTCACCATCAACAGTGCCTTTAAAATCAATCAGCACCACATCCTTGTTCTTGGACTTACGCTTGACCGACTTCATGGTGGCCTGCTGGCGACGCAGGTTGTCGATCATGGTGTCAACGTCTTTATCGGCAATCTCAGCTTTCGGCTTCTCAACGGAGATCTTGCTGAAGTCACCCAGCTCCACTTCCGGCAGTACTTCGAAAATGGCGACGAACTCCAGGTCCTTGCCCTCTTCCATGGTTTTCGGCTCGAACTTCGGCCAACCCGCCGGGTTGATGTCCTGCTCCTGCAGCGCCTTGATGTAGTTGTCGCGCATAACCTCGCCGACAATCTCCTGACGGACACTGTCACCAAAACGACGCTTCACCACACGCATGGGCACCTTGCCCGGGCGGAAACCGTTCATCTTTACCGTGCGAGCGGTTTCCTGCAGGCGTTTCTGAACCGCCTGGTCGATTTCCTGGGCGGGCACACCGATTGTCATCCGACGTTCGATGTTGGAGGTCGTTTCAACAGACACTTGCATGGAAGATCCTCAAATTACAGGTTCGGTATGTGAATGAAAATAAAAGCTAAAATCGATTTCAGGACGAATTTCCTGAAAAGGACGCAAATTTAAAAGCGGGTAGTTTATCACGGTTTGCCGTGCCGAGAGAATCCACCTGTTACAGGCAGTTTCAGGGATTGCAACCTCACCGCTCTATCATCTTGAACGAGAGTTGGGGACTAAACTGTAAAAAGAAAGGGGGTTGCGTGCGCCAACGCCACGAGAATCCTTTTCCGTCCACTTTCTATAACCCATAAAAAAACCCCCTCAGAAATTCTGAGGGGGTTTTTGATTTGGTACCTCGGGAGGGACTTGAACCCCCACGCCTTGCGGCAACAGGACCTAAACCTATCGTGTCTACCAATTCCACCACCGAGGCAAAAAAATCGGAATTCTCAATCTAAAGGAGCTGCGCATCACTGTAAGCGGGAAAGTGGGGTGGACGAAGGGGTTCGAACCCTCGACCGCAGGAGTCACAATCCTGAGCTCTACCAACTGAGCTACGTCCACCACATCCAGACTACCGCCGGGCAGACCCCAACAGGTACTTCAGGTTAACTTTGCTGATTCGGTGTCTCCGGGACGGATCAAACCGTCTGCGGTATGGCGCGCCCGGCAGGACTCGAACCTGCGACCACCGGCTTAGAAGGCCGATGCTCTATCCAGCTGAGCTACGAGCGCATAAACCGTTCGCCCACCTGACTGTTCAATATCCTGGACTGGCCAGAAAGTGGTCGGGGTAGAGAGATTCGAACTCCCGACATCCTGCTCCCAAAGCAGGCGCGCTACCAGACTGCGCTATACCCCGTCTAAACTGAACAACAGATACCTCAGCAAAGTTGGCGCGCATATTACCGGCGCCGAACCGGTCCGTCAACACGCATTTGGGGTTTTCGCCCATCGATTGGCGACGGAGCCCAAGCATGAGACAATGCTGCGCCTTTATTTTCGCACAACCGACAAGACAAAGACATGAGCGCCAAACTGATCAACGGAAAAGATATCGCCGCCTCTGTGCGACAACAGGTTGCGGCAGGAACCGAGGCCCGTAAACAGCAGGGGCTTCGTGCGCCGGGGCTGGCTGTGGTGCTGGTGGGCAATGACCCGGCCTCGCACGTATACGTAGGCAACAAACGCAGGGCCTGTGACGAGGCGGGCATCATGTCGCTCTCCTACGACCTTCCGGAAGACACGTCACAGGAGGCCCTGGAGGCACTGGTTGACGAGCTCAACGAGAACCCTGACGTAGACGGCATCCTGGTGCAGCTTCCCCTGCCCGACCATATGGACCCAGACCCCATTCTGGTAAAGATCCGCCCTGACAAGGATGTGGACGGCTTCCACCCCTACAACATCGGCCGCCTGATGCAGCGCAAACCGGCCCTGAGACCCTGCACGCCCGCAGGCGTCATCACCCTGCTGGACAGCGTAGACACCCCTTACAAGGGCCAGCACGCGGTTATCGTCGGCGCATCCAACATCGTCGGCCGCCCGATGACCATGGAGCTGCTGCTCAAAGGCGCCACAGTCACAATATGCCACCGGTTTACCGACAATCTCGAGAAATTTGTGCGGGAAGCGGACATTCTGATTGCCGCGGTCGGAAAGCCAGGACTGATCAAGGGCGAGTGGGTCAAGCCCGGAGCAACGGTGATTGATGTGGGAATCAACCGGATGGAAGACGGCAAGCTGCGTGGCGATGTGGATTTCGCAGCGGCGTCGGAGCGGGCTGCTTACATCACCCCGGTTCCGGGAGGCGTAGGGCCGATGACTATTGCCACGCTACTACAGAACACGCTCTATGCAGCGAACGAGCTACACAAGGATTAATCTGGCCTCATAAAAAACCCCGCATTCGCGGGGTTTCAGATTGCTGACGAACCC
>NZ_DELU01000026.1:190764-521739 GCF_002352785.1 Marinobacter sp. UBA2688 | reverse complement strand
TAACTCCCCCTCCTACTCGATTCGGGGCGTGTGCTGCTTAACGGTCTGAATCGGTTGCGGCGCGCAGTGCGTCCAGGTGCGGTCGCAGGGCACGCTTGTCGGCTTCCGGTGCGTTGCTTGCCGTTTCCATGGCAGACATGGCGCCACCCATCATGTCCCGCATCTGCTGTTTTTGGGCTTCGCTCATGTGTGGATTGTTGTTGATCTCTTCCATGGCTTTGGCCATTTCCTGATTCATGGTGTTGGACTGCTCGCCCATTTCCAGGGCGCTCCAGGCCTGGAAGATGCGGTCACCGGTTTTCGCCCACGACTCGGGATTGGCGAATCCGTGTTGCTCCACCACGTCTTCCAGCCGGTTATATAGGTCATGACCCTTCATGCGCTCGATGGACGATGAGAATATTCGCGACATGTCTGGCATCTCGCCACCGCGCTCACCTTTCTCGGCCGGGAAATCCTCCGTCATCTCATCGAATTCACTCTCCATCCCCTGAAGGGTTTCCAGGCTGCTGATGAATGAGCGGATGGTCTGGTCGGTCAGGGTCTCAGCCTGGGCCGCGAAGGGGGCAAGCAAGAGCAGGAGAAGCAGGGGCACTAAGGCAGGGCTGAATCGGTTCATGAGAACGTCTCCTTGTGATTGGGAATCCCGGTTCCATTGATCGGGATTCCCTAAAGGTAGTCCTCTGTTAAACCGCCTGCAACAACCCATGCCGGGTTATGATCGGCCATGATCAGGCTCGGCTCAGAACAGCAGATCCGGCAGATAGGTGGCAATTTGCGGGAAGATCATGATCAACCCCAGACCCACAATTTCAACAATCACAAAGGGAATGATCGATGAGTAGATATCCTTCATGGTGATGCTCGGTGGCACCACCCCTTTCAGATAGAACAGATTGAAACCGAAAGGCGGCGTCATGTAGCCGATTTCCATATTGATCACGAACAGGATGCCGAACCATATCGGGTCAAATCCCAGGGACTCAACGATGGGCATGAATACCGGCAGCGTGATCAACATGATGCCAACCGGGTCCAGCACCATGGCCAGCAGGAACACGATCACCATCATGGCGACGATGATGCCCCAGGGGCCGCCGGGAATCATATTCATCAGCCCCTCGATCAGATCCTGGGCCCCCATGCTCTGATAGGCAGCACTGAAGGCGTGGGCTGCGAACAGGATCCACATGATCATACCGGTGAGCTTGAAGGTGCGGATCGCCGCTTCCTGCAGGATGCTCCACTTGAACTGACGGTACACCGCAGCGGATATCAGGGCGCCGAGCACGCCCATGGCGGCGGCTTCGGTTGGCGTGGTAATGCCGCCAATGATAGAGCCCAGAACCATGATCACAACACCGATGGGCAGCAGTACCGCCCGCAGGGCACGCAACTTCTCCGGCCAGGTGCCACGCTCTTCCTTGGGCAGCGCCGGGGCCAGTTCGGGCTGCAGGTGGCAGCGCACCAGGATGTAGATGGCGGTCAGTACCATCAGCAGAATACCGGGCATGATGCCGGCAGCGAACATCTTGCCCACCGACACACCGGTAATCAGGGCATAGAGGATCATCAGAATGCTGGGAGGAATCAGTATGCCCCAGCCCCCACCGGTGTTGATCACACCCAGGGCCATCTTCTTGTCGTAGCCCCGTTCAAGCATTGAGGGCAGAGCGATGGTGCCCATGGCGACGACCGCCGCGCCACTGATGCCGACCATGGCTGCAAAAACGGCGCAGATGCCAAGGGTGCCAATCGCGAGGCCGCCCCGCAGGCCGCCGCACCAAAGATGCATCATGCGGTACAGGTCTTTGGCAACCCCGGTTCGCTCCAGAATCATCGCCATGAAGACAAACAGGGGGATCGCCACCAGGGTAAAGCTTTCCATGGTGCCCCAGATCTGCGAGGACACCATGTAGAAGGAGTCGAATCCCCAGGTGAAGTAGAGGAAGACAACGGATACGCCGCCCAGCACAAAGGCCAGTGGCAGGCCCAGAAGCAGGAAAAACAGCAGGGAGCCGAAGAACAGCAGCGTGAGGATTTCAATGCTCACAATGGCTCTCCTTTGGCGTCGTCCTGGGGTTCGGGGGTGTAGTAATTGAGGTTGAAGGCCACTGCGATATCTTCCAGTAACTTGACGATGCCTTGCAGAACCAGCAGGCCAGTGCCCAATGGAATGGCAGCTTTCACCGGCCAGATAGGCGGGTTCCAGGCGGAATAGGAGGTTTCCCAGCTGGCAATGGACTCACTGGCCATGTCGTAGCCGAAGTAAAGCAGGGCCAGGGTGAATATAAAGAATATTGTTGAAGTCAGAATGTCGAGCACGGCACGGCCGCGGGGCGGAAGGTGTGAGTGCAGCAGATCAACATTCACATGGCCACGGTGAGCCATGATGTAACCCCCGGACATGACGGCGTAGATGCCAAACAGCATCTGGGTCAGTTCGTTGGTCCATACCGTGGGTGAGTTGAACAGGTAGCGAAACGCCACCTCCATGATCAGGAATGCGAACATGGCAAAAACGATCAGCGCTATCCCGCGCCCGATGACATCATTGAGACGGGTAACCCCTCTCATGAATGCGCTCAACACACCCATTGGTATTCTCCGGGAAACGGTTCGTTCAAAAGCAAAGCCGGGCCTGAAAAGCTGGCCCGGCCGGTTTCAGGTGTCAGGCGTTTACAGGTAACCAAGCTCTGACAGGTAGTCTTTCAGCATGTCCAGCGCCTTCTGGGCGTTGTCGCTGCGCTTGCCTTCCTCATCCCACAACGTCTGTGCGGTCTGGGTCAGACGGTTCTGAACGTCCTCCGGCAAGGTGTTGACCTGAACATTGTGTTCGCTGATGGCCTTGGCCAGCGTGATGCGTTCCTTGTACTGATACTCGTTGGTACGGAACCAGAACTGTTCCTCAAGGGCCTGCTTGACGATGTTCTGCATATCCTCGGGCAACTTGTTCAACGCTTTCTGGCTGACAATGATGACGTCGGTGCCGGCAATGTTCAGTGCTGGCTGCACGTGGTATTTGGCCACTTCATACAGGCCCATACTGAATGCGCCCTGAGAAGCCCCCCAGTGGGCACCGTCAACAATGCCGGAGTCCAGGGCGGAGTAGAGTTCGCTGCCCGGGATGTAGGATGCGGCGGCACCGGCGTCGGTCAGAAAGCTTTGCAGCGCACCAGAGGAGCGGATTTTCAGCTTGGTGAAGTCTTCCCAGCTATTAATAGGCTGCTTGACCACCATCTCGGTCGGGTAGACCTTGTCAGTCGCCCAATAGACATTGTGTTTGGCCGCTTCATCGCGAAGCATCTGTTCGAACCCGAGGCCCTGATGGAAATAGGCGGCTTCCCAGACATTACGGAAGGCAAACGGCAGGCCCGAGGCAATACCCGCGAGGGTGATCTTGTCCTGGGCGTAAGCCGGGGAAATGGTGCCCATTTCCAGGATGCCCCGGCTGACAGCGTTGAAGATTTCCTTGGCTTTAAACAGCGAGCCTGCTTCGTAAAGTTCCAGCTCCAGACGGCCATCGGTGCGCTCTTCAAGAATGGTCTTGAGTCGAACCAGACTGTCTTCATAGGAACTGCTGGAGCCAGGCCAATGGGATTGGACCTTCCAGGTAAAGCTTTCTTCAGCGGCAGCTGCCGGAGCGCTGGCCAGTGCGGCGGTCAGGCCCAGGGTCAGGGCAGAACCGTACGTGATCAGGGTTTTTCTGGCGGTTGTTAGTATCTTCATTGCTGGACCTCGATCATTATTGTGTTGGACGTCCTGTTCGTGATTTCACTGTGCGGAATTAGTGACTGCAGAATGAATCCGTGTATCTGAATCTATCACACACTTTGCTTTTTGCAATAGGATGGTTGCCGATATTCCATTACCAAAGTTTAGTTCATGGAGGCATTCATCGTGATCATCACCCAAAATCAGCCAGGTGTGGCCCACCTGGTGATCAGCAGGACGGACAAAAAAAACGCATTGACTCGCGATATGTACCGGGCGCTGGCCGAAGGTGTGAGCAAAGCAGCGGCAGATACAAGCGTGCATGCCATTGTGCTCAGCGGTGACGGTGGTGTTTTTACCGCCGGCAATGATCTCGATGATTTCCGCGCCCGCGCTACGGATAAGAATCCGAAGCCCTCTGCGGGTCTGGCTTTTATCGAAGCCCTGATGGTGTGCGATACGCCCATCATTGCTGCGGTGGAAGGACTTGCCATCGGGATCGGCACTACCCTGTTGTTGCATTGTGACTCCGTCATCGCTGGCCGCTCCGCACGTTTCAAAACCGCCTTTGTGGATCTGGGGCTGGTGCCGGAGGCGGCTTCTACCGTGACCATGCCGTTGCATCTGGGTTCCCGGCGTACCGCGGATCTGCTACTGATGGGAGACACTCTGAACGGCGAGGAAGCTAGGGAATGTGGCCTGGTCAGTCATGTGGTTGATGATGGGCTGGCGGTGGATGAAGCATTGGCACAGGCTGACGCGCTCGCGGCTAAACCCCGGGAAGCCCTGCGGGCCACCAAGCGCCTCATCAAGGCGCCCTGGCGGGAAGCGGTGAGCGAGGCCCTTGAGAGGGAACGCTCCGTGTTTGCCGACAGACTGCGGTCGGAGGACTGCCGGGCCGCCCTTGCGCGCATGGGCAAGGGCTAGTTCAGGGCCAGTAAGGCGCCCGCAGATCGCGCTTCAACACCTTGCCAATGGTGGAACGGGGCAGCTCCGGGCGGAATTCAATGGCCGTCAGGCGCTGGGCCTTGCCCAGTTGACCATTGGTCCACTCGAGGATCTCCGCCTCATCCTCTGTGCAGCCGGGCTTGAGCACCACCAGCCCCAGCGGGGTTTCGCCCCATTGTTCGCTGGGAATGCCAATCACCGCAACGTCGGCGACGGCCGGATGGGCCAGCAGTACCTTTTCGAGATCCACCGCGTAGATGTTGAAACCGCCGGAGATGATCATGTCCTTGCGTCGGTCCAGGATATACACAAAACCTTCTTCATCGACTCGGCCCATATCACCGCTGCGATAGAAGACCAGGCCCTCGGGGCTGGTCCAGAGCATGTCCCGGGTCTGTTCCTCGCGGTTGATATATCCCCGCATCATGGAGATGGCGCGGCCCACGATCTCCCCGGTCTCGCCCCGGGGCAGCTCGTTGCCCTCCTCGTCAATTACCCGAACTTCCGCGCCTTCGGTGGGTTTTCCCACGGAGTCCCATTTGTCCGGGTGGGCCGCGCAGTCCAGGCTGGTGGAGATGCCGCCTTCGGTCAGGCCATACACCTCGCGGATGTTGCCCGGCCAGCGCTCCATGGCTTCCCGGATGACGTCCGCCCTGAGGGGAGCGCTGGTGCACAACTTGAGCTGGAACGCGGACAGGTCGAAGCGATTGAATTCCGGATCGGCGAGGATGCGTTGGTACTGGACCGGCACCAGCATGGCGTGGGTCACGCGGTAGCGTTCGGCCATTTCCAGGAACCGCCGGGCATCGAACTTTGCCATCAGCACCAGGGTCCCGCCGTAGAACAGAGTTGGCAGTACGGACACCAGCGTGGTGTTGGAGTACATCGGCGTGGACACCAGGTTAACGGCGTTGCCATCAAGCCCGAAGCGACTCATTCGGACCATCTGGCGCTGGCGGAAACGGTAATCGTGAAGAATGCCCTTGGGGGTGCCGGTCGTGCCCGAGCTGTAAATGACATTGAACGGATCATCCAGGGTGACCGTGGCCGGGCGCGCCTCCGCGCCAATATCGCCCAGCCAGGACGCAAGGTCCAGGCGCATTCCCGGGCTGTGGCCATCGAGCGCTATACATTGATCGCGCCCGAGCGTATCGAGCTTATCGGCAATGCCTTCAAACAGCTCGATGTTCTTCTTGGAAACAAACAGGAAGCGGGCTCTGCAGTCATTCAGCATCAGTGCCAGGCTGCTGCCACTCGCCATGCCTGAAAGCGGCACCATGCAACCGCCGGCCACCAACGTCCCCAGGTACAGAGCAACATAATGGATGCTGTTTTCTGACAAACCCGCTACGGCGTCACCTTGTTTCAGGCCGGCGGATCGCAGCCGGTTGGCGATGCGGTTGGCTCGCCTGACAAGCGCCTGCCAGTTGAGTTGGGTCTCCCCATCGATGAGTGCGATATGGTCCGGGCGTTCGAGGGCGAGGTGCTGGATGCGTTGGCCAATGGCGTCCATGGACTCATCGGGATCGGTGGGGGCATAGACGGGCATGTGCTGCGTGTTTTTCATTTTTTCGCCTATTGTGGTTCTGATGTTTTATCTAGTGAAATTTACTTCCGAATATATTGACTCAAAACCGGAAGGCGTGACAAATTACAGTAGAAGGTGAATTCGCGACGACGCAACAAACTATAAAAAGGAGCATCGGCATGGGGCGTTTCGACAAGCGGGTAGCCATCGTCACCGGGGCCGGCAGTGGTATCGGCAGGGCCACGGCGGTTCGCCTGGCGCGGGAGGGTGCGCAGGTGGTGATGATGGATATGTCCGAAGCGGGCCTGCTGGATACCGAGGGCCTGATGCCCGAGGGAGCGGAAACCCTGCGTCGCATTGGAGACGTGGCTGATGAGGAGCAGGTCAGCGCACTGGTGGGCGAGACTGTCTCGACCTTCGGTCGCATTGACGTGCTGTGCAACGTTGCCGGCATCGCCAGCACCAATGGTGGTCACCCCGATATTACCGGTAACGACCGGGGCGAATGGGAACAGGTGCTGGCGGTGAACCTGATTGGCACCATGCTGTTTATAAAGCATGTCGCGCCCCACATGCAGGCCCGCAAGCTGGGCTCGATTGTTAATACCGCCTCGGTGGCCGGTCTTCGCTCCGGTGCCGGTGGTAACGCTTACAGCGCGTCCAAGGCTGGTGTGGTTAACCTCACCATGACTGCTGCCTGCGATCTGGGGAACGACAATGTACGCGTAAATGCGGTGTGCCCGGGGCTGGTGGAAACCGGCATGACCCAGGCTGTTTTTGACTATGCCCACGCCAATGAGAAAGCCCATAAGCTTGGATCACGGTGTGAATTGCGGCGCTATGGTGCGCCGGAAGAAATTGCCGCCGCCATTCTGTTCCTGGCCAGTGATGACGCCAGCTACATCACTGGCCAGTCTTTGCCCGTGGACGGTGGCAACACCGCTTCTCTTAACCTGCCTGGAATGAAAGTGTAATGAGTGAAGACAGCCTGCATATCCGTGGTGGCCAGGACCTGCCAGGATTTCACAATCTGCTGGGGTATCACCAGGTGTCCTGGGAGGAGAACGAAGCGGTGATTGGCCTGGAGCTGCAGCCTTGCCACCTTAATCTGGGCGGCGTGATTCATGGCGGTGTGTTGACGTCGCTGCTGGATATCGCAATGGCCGAGGCCGGCACCTACTGTCCGTATCCCGGCCGGATACGCAAAGCCATTACCCTGTCGCTGACGACAACGTTCACCGGGCAGTGTTCCGGTGGAACTATCCGGGTCACCGGCCGCAAACGGGCCGGCGGTACCCGAATTTTTAACAGCACCGGAGAGGTTCACGACGACAAGGGTAACCTCCTGGCCATCGCCGAAGGCACCTTCCGCATTCGCTCCGGGAGTGAGAAACCGGAAGGCGTGCCAATCTGATCCTTCAACCAATGAGGTACTGGAATGTTTGAGCTGTCTGACAAAGCCAAAAAACTGCAGGCGCAGCTTCACGAATTCATGGACGCCCATATTTACCCGAATGAGCACAAGCACCATGAACAGGTCGAGCAGGCGGAGAATCGCTGGGCGCCGGTACCGATCGTCGAGGAGTTGAAGGTCAAGGCGAAAGCCGCGGGGCTGTGGAACCTGTTCCTGCCCGACAGTGAATTCGGTGCCGGTCTGACCAACTATGAGTACGCCCATCTGTGTGAAGTCATGGGGCGCTCGGCCATGGCGCCGGAGGTGTTCAACTGCTCCGCGCCGGACACCGGCAACATGGAAACCATCGCCCGCTACGGCAACAAAGAGCAGCAGGACAAGTGGCTGAAGCCCCTGCTTGATGGCGAAATCCGCTCCTGCTTCTCCATGACCGAGCCTGACGTGGCCTCTTCCGATGCCACCAATATTGCCTGTGAAATCCGTCGCGAAGGCGATGAGTATGTGATCAATGGCCGTAAGTGGTGGTCGTCAGGTGCCATGACCACCACCTCTAAAATCGCCATTGTTATGGGCAAGACCGATCCGGGGGCTGAGAAGCACAAGCAGCAGTCGATGATTCTGGTGCCGCTGGACACGCCGGGCGTGAAGATGATCCGCCCGCTGACGGTGTTTGGCTACGACCATGCCCCTCACGGCCACGCTGAGATTCAGTATGACAATGTGCGGGTGCCGGTGGACAACATTCTGTTGGGTGAGGGCCGTGGTTTTGAAATTGCTCAGGGCCGCCTTGGGCCGGGCCGTATTCACCACTGTATGCGCACCATCGGGGTTGCCGAGCGTGCCCTCGAGCTGATGTGCAAGCGTGCCAATGCCCGCGAGGCTTTCGGTAAGCCGCTGTCGAGTTTCGATTCCATTCGCAAGGATATTGCCCGCAGTCGCATGGAGATTGAACAGGCTCGGCTGATGACCCTGAAAGCGGCGCACATGATGGACACCGTTGGCAATAAGGTGGCTCGTCAGGAGATTGCGATGATCAAGGTGATCGCACCGAGCATGGCGCTGAAGGTGTTGGACCGGGCGATTCAGGTTCACGGTGGCGCGGGCGTGTCTCAGGACACGTTCCTGGCCGAAGCCTGGGCCAAGGTGCGGACGTTGCGGCTGGCGGACGGGCCGGATGAGGTGCATCTTGATTCTGTTGCCAAGCTGGAGCTCAAACAATACCGGTAATTGTTTTGGCCCGCTTTGTCGGGTGCGTGAACGAACGGGGAGGAACCTGCCGGGACGCGCTGTGAATACGTCCATGTACGCTCGACAAAAACATCCATGTTTTTGACGGTCCCGGCAGGTTCCTCCCCGTTCGTTCCCATAGCTCTGAGAAAGATTTTCGACAATGAGGTGTCTGTATGAACAACCCGCTTTTCGATATGACCGGAAAAGTCGCCCTGATCACCGGTTCCACCAAAGGCATCGGCCGTTCCATCGCCGAAGAAATGGCTCGCCTGGGTGCCAAAGTTGTCATCTCCAGCCGCAAGGCCGATGCCTGTGAGCAGGTCGCCAATGAATTGAAAGAGCAGGGCTACGAGGCCATCGCCATTCCCTGTCATGTGGGTAAGAAGGAAGACCTGCAGAACCTGGTGGATAAAACCAACGAAGCCTGGGGTTCTATCGATGTGCTGGTGTGCAACGCCGCCACCAACCCGGTCTACGGCACCACCGCCGAAATGACCGACGAAGCCTGGGACAAGATCATGGACACCAACGTCAAAGGCACCTTCTGGCTCACCAACATGGTGCTGCCGCAGATGGCCGGGAAAGGTGAAGGTGCGGTTGTTCTTCTGTCCAGCATCGCCGGAATCCGTGGCAATACCACCATCGGTACTTACGGTGTTTCCAAGGCAGCGGAAGCGGCGTTGGCCCGGAATCTGGCAGTGGAGTGGGGGCCAAAGGGCATTCGAGTGAACAGCATCGCCCCCGGCCTGATCAAAACCGACTTTGCCAAAGCCCTGTGGGAAGACCCGGTCCGCGTTAAACGCGCCGAAGACAAAACCCCACTGCGCAGAATCGGTGACCCGGTCGACATCGCCGGCCTGGCCGTCTTCCTGTCAACAAAGGCGAGTGCCTACGTCACCGGACAGGTCATCGTAGCCGACGGCGGCGAAACCATTTGTTAAGAAGGCATCAACGAAAGCACGCCGAGGCAGGTGGGTGGGGGTGTCTTTGTGCAGGGAAAAAGGTGTCCGAGCGCAGCGAGTTCTTTTTCCCGGAAGAAAGACACCCCCACCCGCCGGCCGCCGCCCCCATGACGGGGCTGTCACGCAATAAATGAAGGCAACAGAAAAGATGGCCATGAACCCAGAGTTGGTAGACGTTTTGCCAGCCCACCAATTTGATGAAGACAGCCTCCGGACCTGGCTACAGCGAGCCATACCAGGTTTCGGCACCAAGCTGGACGTACAGCAATTCCAGGGCGGGCAGTCGAACCCCACGTTTCTACTGGACACCGACAGCGGTCAGTACGTTCTGCGCAAAAAGCCACCGGGAAAAACACTGCCCTCCGCCCACATGGTGGAGCGGGAATACAAAGTCATGCGCGCTTTGTCCGAACACACCAGCGTGCCCGTGCCGGCCACCCGGGCTTTGTGTGAAGACAGCAGCATCATCGGTACGCCGTTCTACGTTATGGATTATCTGGAAGGCCGCATAGTTAGTCATCCGGCACTGCGGGCGCTGGATCGTCAGGAGCGGATGTCGGCCCATCGGTCGGCTATCGACACCCTGGCAGCACTGCACTCGGTGGATGTTAACCAAATCGGCCTTGGGGATTATGGCCGTCCGGAAGGCTATGTGGCACGGCAGGTATCCCGTTGGACCAAGCAGTACCTGGCGTCGAAAACGGACGAGCAGTCCGCCATGAACAAACTCATGGAGTGGCTTCCGAAAAACCTGCCATCCACCGATGAGTGCGCTATTGCCCATGGTGACTACCGCTTTGGCAACCTGATGCTGGCACCGGACAAACCGGACGTGATCGCCATTCTGGACTGGGAGTTGTCTACTCTTGGTCATCCGCTGGCGGATCTTGCCTATTACTGCCTGCCGTACCACCTGCCTTCGGACATGGAAGGTTCCCGCGGTTTGTTGGGGGAGGATCTGGAGGCACTGGGCGTTCCCACTGAGCAGGAAACCATTGCCCGTTACTGCCAACAGACCGGTCGCGATGGCATTGCGGACTGGCATGTGTTCCTGGCGTTTTCCCTGTTCCGTCTGGCGGCGATTGTTCAGGGGGTCTATGCCCGCGCGTTGCAGGGAAATGCCGCCAATGCCGATGCCCTGCAGGTTGGCAAACGTGCAAGCCAGCTGGCGGAAGCGGGCTGGAAAATAGCCAGTGAAGGAGACCGGTCATGAGCCAGACTGCTGCAATCACGGAACCGATGGTCCGTCGCATCCTGATCACCAACGATGACGGCATCAACGCACCTGGGCTGGCGATTCTCGAACGGATTGCCCGCAATCTGGCGGAAGAAGTCTGGGTGGTGGCGCCGGAGCATGATCGCAGTGGCGCAGGGCAGAGCATCTCCATTCACGACCCGCTGCGGGTGTATGAAAACGGTGAGAAACGCTATGCCGTGTCCGGTACCCCCGCAGACTGTGTGTTGTACTCGCTGGCCCATTGGTTTGGTGATAACCCGCCGGATCTGGTGCTGTCCGGTGTGAACTGCGGCGCCAATATCAGTGATTCGGTGCAGTACTCCGGAACCGTGGGCGCGGTGCTCAGCGCCGAACATATGGGCATACCCGCCATTGCGCTGAGCCAGGCCTTCCTGAGCCGGGAAGGCGTTGACTGGTCGCCGGTGTCGGCGTTCGGCGAGCAGGTAATCCGCAAGCTCTGGCAACCGGGCGAAAACCGGGCCTGGAATGTGAACTTTCCGGCCTGCGACGCCGGTGTGATCCGGCAAGCGCAATGGTGCAACCAATCCACCGGCTCCATTCAGCGGCCCCGCCTGCTGGCAGGGCAGGATGCCCGTAGCCTGCCTTATTGGTGGCTGGGGTTCGATCGCAGTTCCCGGCACATTACGGCACCGGATGAAGACGTCACCGTGCTGCGGGAAAAAGCCATTGCGATAACGCCATTGCGTCACCGGGAAGCCCTGCCCGGTGGTACTGGAATATTCGATCTGGCCGCCGCTGCGGCTCACTGAATTGACTGAGGGGATGACAACAATGACATTTACACGCCACCACAGCGTCTGGCCAAAAGAATTACCAAAGAGCATGACACTGCCTGACACCAGCGTTTTCATCAACCTGCAAATATCTGCCCTGCGGTATCCGGACCATACAGCGACCATCTACTACGATGCGCCCATGAGCTACAGGCAGCTGCTGACGGAAGTGGAAGCGATGGCCGGCTATCTTCAGGCTCAAGGAGTGAAGAAAGGTGACCGTGTTCTGCTCTACATGCAGAACTCCCCCCAGTATGCCGTTGCCTACTACGCCATACTGCGAGCCGACGCCGTGGTGATTCCGGTGAATCCGATGAACCGGGCTGCAGAGCTGGAACACTACATTGCCGATACCGGTTCGAGGGTGTGCCTGGCCGGTCAGGAACTGGCCGACTTTATCCTGCCGATGCTGGACAGCACGGATCTTGAGCGGGTGGTGGTGGCGTCCTATAACACCTACATCAATAAGGACACCGACCTGGATTTGCCGGCAGAGGTGGCTGCACCGGCCTGGTCCAAAGACGTACCCGGCGTGGTGAGCTGGGAACAGGCGCTGGCCGGTAATCACAAGCCGGCAGAGCACACCGCAGGCCCGGACGACCTGGCGGTGATCCCCTACAGTTCCGGGACCACCGGCGCGCCCAAGGGATGCATGCATACGCACCGCAGTGTCATGGCCACAGCGGTTCACCGGGCGTTCTGGAATCTGAGCACCGCCAACACTGTCCAGTTGGCGACGTTGCCGTTCTTCCACGTGACCGGTATGACCGGCTCCATGAACAGCCCCATCTACAGTGGTTCAACTACCATCATTATGACGCGCTGGGATCGCACAACCGCCGCCCGGCTGATAGAACGTTACCAGGTCACCGGCTGGACCAACATTGTCACCATGGCGGTGGATTTTCTGTCGAATCCGGACATCGGGCAATACGACCTTTCCAGCCTCAACACCATTGGCGGTGGTGGAGCGGCAATGCCGGAAGCGGTGGCTGCCAAGCTTAAAGCCATGACCGGCCTGGATTACATCGAGGGTTATGGCCTGTCGGAAACCATGGCCGCCACCCACATCAACCCGTCGGATCATCCCAAGCCCCAGTGCCTGGGTATTCCGGTATTCGATGTGGATAGCCGCATCATTGACGTTGAGACCCTGGAAGAGAAAGGCCCGGGCGAAGTGGGGGAGATTGTTTCCAATGGTCCTCAGGTAACCCAGGGGTACTGGCATCGCCCGGCTGAAACCGAGGCGGCGTTCGTGGACATCGACGGCAAACGCTTTTTCCGCACCGGTGACCTCGCTTATTACGACGAAGAGGGCTATTTCTTCATGGTGGACCGGGTCAAACGGATGATCAACGCATCAGGCTTCAAGGTGTGGCCCTCGGAAGTGGAAGGATTGATGTACCGGCATCCGGCCATCCACGAAGTGTGCGTCATTTCATCGCCCCACCCCAAACGCGGTGAGACTGTGAAAGCCTGCATCGTACTGACACCGGATGCGGAGACCAGTACCACCGAAGCGGACATCGTCAGTTGGTGTAAGGAGCAGATGGCTGCCTACAAAGTGCCAGAAATCATCGAGTTCGTGGATGAGTTGCCGAAATCACCCACGGGCAAGTTGATGTGGCGAGCGCTGCAGGAAGAAGAGTGGAAGGCTAAAGCCTAAGCGTTAATTCATGCTAATTATTCCGCACTGCGGAATAACGTTCTAAATATTGACATACGAGACGTTCGGTGCAATTGTTTCATTAAGCTGATAGATGGGTCGCAAGGCCCTGCCCAAAACCGCATAACTCGCAACAACAACAAAACAGCGGAGGAGCACACTTGAGCCTTTTCCTACAACAAATCATCAACGGGTTAACCCTGGGGAGTATCTACGGTCTCGTAGCCCTGGGCCTGACCCTGGTCTACGGGATACTTCATATCCCCAATTTTGCCCATGGCGCGCTCTATATGGTCGGGGCATTCATGTCCTACTTTTTCATGGTGGACCTGGGCGCGCACTACTGGATTGCCATGGCCGGTTCGGCCGCGGTGGTCGCTGTCCTGGCGATACTGTGTGAGCGTCTGGTGTTCCACCCACTGAGGCATTCGCCACCGATCCACGACAAGATCGCCGCCATTGGTATTCTGCTGTTTCTGGAAGCGGTGGTGCAGATGTTCTGGGGGTCGGACTTCCGCCGTATGTCATCGCCATTTACCGGCATCATGAATTTCGACGGACTGATTATTCCTGAACAGCGCCTGCTGATCATTGCGGGGGCGTTCGTGTTGGTAGTGGCCCTGCAGCTTTTCCTGCGCAAGACCATGACGGGGGCGACCATTATCGCCATGGCGCAGAGTCGTGAAGGTGCCTTCCTGGTGGGCATTGATGCCAACCGGGTGGCGATGATGACGTTTGCGATTTCGGGCATGCTGGCCGCGTTTGCCGCCACACTCTATGCGCCCATCAATCTGGTGTATCCCGCCATGGGGCACCTGGTCATCATGAAAGCCTTCGTCATTATCATACTCGGTGGCATGGGTAGCGTGCCTGGCGCCATTGCCGGCGGCATGATTATCGGTTTCGCTGAAGCCCTCGGCGGCTTTTACATCTCGACGTCCTATAAAGACATTATTGCCTTTGGTCTGCTGGTGCTGATTCTGTCAGTTCGTCCACAGGGCCTGTTCGCGAAGGGGGCGCACTGATCATGTTCAAAGTCGCTTCCCTGCTGATGACGCCAGCCGCCAAGTACCTGATGCTGGCCTTCGCCATACTGTTCCCGCTGGTCGCCGCGAATGAGTACCAGGTGTACGTGATGGCGACCGCCTTTGTCTGGGCGATCGCGGTCTACGGCCTGAACATCATTACCGGTTTTTGCGGCCAGCTGAACCTGGCCCACGGCGGTTTTTTTGCCATCGGAGCCTACACCCTTGGCCTGCTGACTGCCGACTATGGCTGGAGTTTCTGGCCTGCCTTCCTGGGTGCGCTGGTGATGACGGCGGTGCTCGGGTTTCTCGTGGGCATCGTTTCGCTGCGCCTGAAAGAGCATTACTTTGCGATATTCACCCTGTGTGTGGGCTTTATCATCTACCTGCTGATCGACAAGTGGGAAGAGCTGACCCATGGTGCCATCGGTGTCCGAGATATCGCCGCACCCTATGGCTTTGGGTTGGTGGACTTTACAGACACCACCCCGTTCTACTACCTGGTGCTGGCCTTCCTGGTGTTCGCAATCTGGTTCATGGGGCGTTTGTCCAAGTCCCTGCTGGGTCGTACCTTCATTGCCATCCGCAACGGTGATGAACTGGCCCAGTCCCTCGGGATCAACCTGATGCGCAATAAAGTCCTCGCCTTTGTACTGTCCACGACCTATGCCGGTCTGGCAGGTGCCCTGTATGCCGGGATGGTCCGTTTCATCGGCCCGGAAGAGGCCAATATCAACCACACCTTCGACATGATCACCTATCTGCTGGTGGGCGGTATCGGCACCATTATGGGGCCGTTGCTGGGCACCGTGGGCATTGTGTGGATTACCCAGTCACTGCAGTTCCTGGAAGAGTACCGAATGATCATTTTCGGGCCGCTGCTGGTGCTATTGGTGATCTTCTTCCCCCGGGGCATTACCGGCTCCTTCCTGACCTGGATGCATCGCAAGTCCCAGGCACTGGCGCCTACGAAAAAGCGCCAGGAGAACAAGGTCAACACCGCACAGAACCGGGAGGCAGAGAGCAATGCTTAAGGTAGAAAACGTCACCAAAATGTTTGGCGGTCTGGCGGCGGTGAGCGATGTGTCGGTGGAGTTCGAAGCCGGCAGGATCAACGCCATTATCGGCCCCAACGGTGCTGGCAAGAGCACCTTTTTCAACCTTATTTCAGGCCTGCACCAGCCCACCTCCGGCCGTATCCTGCTGGACGGCGTGGACGTCACTAACCTGCCCAGCGACAGGGTCGCACGCCTGGGTGTGGGAAGGACCTTCCAGACGACCAACCTGTTTGAGCAGGCAACCGTGCTGGACAACCTGATCGTGGGGCACCGGCTGCGGACGAAATCCGGCCTGTGGGACGTGCTGATCAACAGCAAACGCCTGCAACGTGAAGAGAAGGCGGCGCGGGACAAGGCCATGGAAGCCCTGGAATTTGTGGGCCTTGCCCACGTTGCCGGGCAGTTTATTGCCGACATCACCCAGGAAGAACGCAAGCGGGTGGCCTTTGCCCTGGCACTGGCGACCGACCCCAAGATCGTCCTGCTGGATGAGCCGGCGGCCGGGGTTAATCCGGAAGAAACCGTCGGATTCGCCGCGCTGATGCGGAAAATGGTGGATGAAAAAGGACTCACCGTGTGCCTGATCGAGCACAAGATGGACATGATCATGAGCCTGGCAGACAAGATCATGGTGCTGGATCACGGTGAAAAGATTGCCGAGGGCACGCCGGAAGAAGTACGCAACAACCCGGTGGTGATCGAAGCCTATCTGGGAGGTGACGAAGATGCTGCAGCTTAACCATGTCGACGTCTGCTATGGCAGCTTCAAGGCACTGACCGATATTTCGATGACGGTGGATGCCGGGGAGCTGGTTGTTCTACTCGGGGCCAATGGCGCCGGTAAAAGCAGCCTGTTCAATGCCATTAGTGGCCTGGTAAAGCCGACGGCCGGCGAGATCCAGTTCGAAGACAAACAGCTCAACGGTATGAAAGCCAGTGCGGTCGTCGCCAGCGGCGTAGTGCAGTGTGCCGAAGGCCGAAAACTGTTTCCGCAGATGAGCGTCATGCAGAACCTGATGATGGGGGCCTACGTGCACCGACGTGATCGGCAGGGCAACCGCAAGCGCCTGAACGAAGTGTTGGAGCTGTTCCCGATCCTCGCAGACAAGGCCGATGAGCCTGCCGGATCTCTGTCCGGGGGGCAGCAACAGATGGTGGCCATCGGCCGCGCCATGATGAGCCGCCCCCGCTTGCTGATGCTGGATGAGCCATCCCTTGGCCTGGCTCCCCTGGTGGTCAAGCAAGTGTTCGAAACCGTCAAACAAATCAACAGCCTGGGCACAACCGTGCTGTTGGCAGAGCAGAATGCGTTTGCGGCCCTGAAGATTGCCCACCGTGCTTATGTTATGGAGAACGGCCATCTGGTCATGGAAGGCGACCGGGAGACGATGCTGGGCAACGAACAGGTTCGCAAGGCGTATATCGGGGCCTGACCGGCCTACAACAACAATCAGAGTGACACGCACAACACAACCAGGAGACAACAATGAAAATAGTCAGAAAACTGGGTCAGGCTGTCGCGGCGGCAACCCTTGGGATGAGCCTGTCCGCCGGTGCAATGGCGGGCGAAGTCAACATCGGATTCACCGGCCCGCTGAGTGGCGGCGCTGCTTTATACGGTGAAAACACGCTGTCCGGGCTGCGAATGGCGGTGGCGGAAATCAACGCGGCGGGCGGTTTTGACCTGAACGGCGAAAAGACCACGGTCAACCTGGTCCCCCTGGACGATCGTTACTCACCGGCGCAGGCGGCGACCAATGCCAAGCGACTGAAGCAGGAGTCCAACGTGTCGGCGGTGTTCGTGCCTCACTCCGGTGGTATTTTTGCCCTCCAGGACTTCAACGAGAAAGACAATTTTCTGGTGATGGCCTACTCCAGCGTGCCCAGCATCACCGAAAAGGGCAACAGCCTGACGTTGCGTATTCCTCCTACCTTTGATGGCTACGTGCGGGCCTTTACCGACTACGCCCTTGAGCACGAGGGCAAGAAGCTGGGCATGGGCGGCGCAACCCACGAATACGCCAAAATCTGGGGTGCCATGATCAAGAAAGAGTGGGAGTCCAAAGGGGGAGAAGTGGTTTCTGACAACCCCATGGACTACAACAAATCGGCGGATTTCTTTACCGGCGTCAGCCGTATCATTTCAGAAAGCCCGGACGTGATGTTTGTGGGCGGCGCCTCCGAGCCGACCGGTCTGGTGGTGCAACAGGCCCGCCAGATGGGCTTTCAGGGCGGCTTTATCGTGATGGACCAGGCCAAGATTGACGAAGTGGCCCAGGTAGCCGGTGGCCTGGACATGGTGGAAGGCGCCATCGGCGTGGTTCCACTGAGCGTCTATGACACCCCGGCGGCCAAAGACTTCATCAAGCGCTACAAGGCCGAGTACGACAAAATGCCCGGATCCGAAGCCGCCTACAACTACCTGGCGCTGCACGCCCTGGTGGAAGCCATGGACGCCACCGAGTCCACCGACCCGAAAACCATCCGTGCTGCGATCGGCGATGCCCTGAAAAACATGGACACCCGCAAGAACCCGTACGAAGTCACCGAAGTCACCGAAAACGGTGGTTTCGTGACGGAGACGACCCTGGCCGTGGTGAAAGACGGCGAGATTGTTCGGGAAGAGATCAAGTGATGGGGGTTCAGCACCCATCTGAATGAGAAAAGGGGCCCAAGGGCCCCTTTTTTAGTGTTGCTTCGGGCGTCTGACCGCTCAGGCCACGTACATCACCAGGTTCTCTGCCACGCAGGCAGGCTTGTCCTCTCCACGGATTTCCACGGTGGTTCGGTAGGTGGCCAGCGTGCGCTGATCATCCACCCTGGACACATCCAGCAATTCCATCTTGCTACGGATATCCGCCCCGGATTTCACCGCCGCAGGAAAGCGCAGCTTATTGATGCCGTAGTTTATGCTGGCGCCTTTGCCCTGCACGTCAATGACCTCCTGATTCAGCAGTGGAATCAGCGACGCTGTCAGAAACCCATGGGCGACGGGGCTTTTCCACGGCGTTTCCCGCGTGGCCCGCTCAACATCCAGATGAATCCACTGGTGATCGCCCGTGGCGTCCGCAAACGCCTGAATCATCTCCTGGGTGACGGTTTTCCAAGGGCTGTGGCCAATGGTAGTGCCGCAAAAATGTTCAAGATCGTTTAATTCAACAGAGAGCATATCTGCTTCCATGGTGCACAAGGTGCAAAGTCAGAGACTCAAACAGCGTACCCGGGATTCTTGCTATCCAGAAGCCGAACCAATGCGGGCCAGGTCAATGCCGCCGCACTACCCAGCGACTGAGACTGGTCAGCGGTTGTCTGAATGGCCTGCTCTGACGGCATGCAGGTTGGCCCACAACTCTGGGCCTTGACCTGGATCTCGCAGGCCTTCATCAGAAAATACAGATAGGTGAACGTCTCCGGCACGTCCTTGCCCGCCGTCAGCACGCCGTGATTGCGCAGCATCATCATCGACTTGTCACCCAGATCCCTGATCAGCCGCTCGCGCTCATCCAGGTTCAGTGCCACACCTTCATAATCGTGATAGCTCAGATGATTCAGGCACAGCATCGCCGTCTGGCTCAGGGGCAACAGACCATCCCGGTGCGCCGACACAGCCACCCCATCCGGCGCGTGCAGGTGCATCACCGCTCCGGCATCCTCGCGGCCCATGTGAACGGCACTGTGAATGGTGAATCCGGCCGGATTTACACGGGCGAGGCCGCCAGACTCCACCACCTGGCCATCCTTATCCACCTTCACCAGTGACGACGCGGTGATTTCATGGAACAGAAGCCCATAGGGGTTGATCAGGAAATGATGATCCGGCCCTGGCACCCGTGCCGAAAGGTGGGTGAACACCAGATCGTCCCAGCCAAACAGCGCCACCAGGCGATAGGCGGCGGCCAGCTCGGTACGGACCTTCCATTCGGCTTTTCTCAGATCCCGTTGTGATGACTGATCGTCGGTTGTCGTCATGATGAGAGCCTCAGCTGTCAGCCTGCCTGCAACAAAGTGGCGTATTGCTCCAGATGGTAATCGTCATCCCCCAACTGGTGATTGATGGCGATCAGCCGCTTCGCGTAGTGGGCAAAGTTATACTCCCAGGTCATGCCGATACCACCGTGGGACTGAATGCCGGCCTCGGAGATGAATTGACCGGCACGGCCAATCACGTTCTTGGCGGCGGCCAGCACGCGGCGGCGTTCATCACTGGGTTCGCTGTCGGCGACGCTGGCGGCAAGAATTGCCATGGAACGAGCCTGCTCCAGTTCCGACATCATATCCACCATACGGTGCTGCAACACCTGGAACCGGCCGATAGGCACGCCAAACTGCTTGCGCTGTTTGAGGTAATCCAGAGTCAGCTCATTGGCCATTTCCATGACACCCACAGCCTCGGCGCAGATGGCGGCGATGGCGCGACCGGCCTGATACTCGATCACCCCGCTAGCCTTGCCTTCTTCTCCCAGCAACGCGTCGGCACCGACCTGGACGTTGTTCAAGGTAATGTCACAGCCGCGGGAGCCGTCGATAGTGGGGTAAGCTCGGCGCTCAACGCCAGCGGTATCCGGGCTCAGGGCAAACAGGCTGATGCCGTCGGCATCGCGGGCGTCGCCTGAGGTGCGTGCGGACACCACGATCAGGTCGGCACAGTGGCCGCTGATCACCACGGCCTTGCGGCCGTTCAGAGCATAGCCCTCGCCGTTTTTCTCGGCACGGGTTTCCACGTTATTCAGGTCATAGAAGCTCTGGGGCTCTTGCAGGCCTACAGCGGCTTTCAGTTCGCCGCTGGCGATGCCGGCCAGCCAGGTGTCTTTCTGGGGGTCGTTGCCTGCCTGGCCAATCAGGCCGCCGCCCAGAATAATGGACTGCACATATGGCTCCAGGCAAAGCCCGCGGCCCAGCTCAGTCATAACGGACTGAACTTCCACACCGCTGCCGCCAAAGCCACCGAGTTCCTCGGAAAAAGGTACAGCGGTCAGGCCCAGCTCGCTAAGCTGCTGCCAGAAATCGGCGCTGAAGCCCAGTTCCGTCTCACTGAACGCCAGTCGTTTTTCAAAACTGTACTCACCGCGCACCAGCCGTTCCACGGTGTCCTGCAGCATCTGCTGCTCTTCATTAAGTCGGAAATCCATGGTCGTCTCCTTAAAGCCCGAGAATCATTTTCGACACGATGTTCTTCTGGATCTCGTTGGATCCGCCGAAGATCGACAGCTTGCGGTTGTTGAAGTACTGGGCCGACAGGGGAGCGGCATCTTTATCCGACAGGAAGTCGCCCTCGTAATCCATATTCATCTCCTCTTCGAGGAACGGCAGGGCATAGGGCCCGATCGCGCGGCGGGCGAGATCATTGATGGCCTGGCGGATCTCGGTGCCTTTTACTTTCAGCATGGAACTTTCCGCACCCGGCACACCGCCACCTTCAACAGAGGCAATAATACGCAGGTTGCTGATGGCGGCTGCCGTGAGGTCGATTTCCACTTTGGCGATGCGCTGACTGAATGAGGGGTCCTCAAGCAGCGGCCGACCGTTTTTCAGGCGGCGTGATGCCAGGTTTTTCAGGTGCGACAGTGCTGCCTTGGACATACCGATACCGGCCAGGCCGGTGCGCTCGTAAGTCAGAAGATACTTGGCATAGGTCCAGCCTTTATCCTCTTCGCCCACCAGGTTCTCAACCGGCACCTTCACGTCCTCGAAGAACACTTCGTTAACTTCATGCTCACCATCCAGAGTGATGATGGGGCGCACGGTAATGCCCGGTGTGTCCATATCGATGAGCAGGAACGAAATACCTTCCTGGTTCTTGACCTCGGTGTTGGTACGCACCAGGCAGAAGATCATGTTGGCGTGCTGGCCCAGGGTGGTCCAGGTTTTCTGGCCGTTAACAATGTAATGGTCGCCATCACGCACAGCACGGGTTTTAAGAGACGCCAGGTCAGAGCCCGCGCCGGGTTCGGAATACCCCTGGCACCACCAGTCCTCGCCGCTGAGGATGCGCGGCAGGTACGCCTGTTTCTGTTCCTCGCTGCCGAACTTGATGATCACCGGCGCCACCATATTCACCCCGAACGGGATGGAGCGGGGAACGCCGTAACGGCAGGATTCTTCGTCCCAGATGTGCTTTTGCACGGGCGTCCACTCTACACCGCCGTACTCTTCCGGCCAGTGGGTCGCGTACCAGCCCTGCTCGCAAAGGATTTTCTGCCAGCGCTGATGGTCCTCTTTGGACAGGCGGCGGAATCCTTTCACTTTGGCGGCGATGTCGGCCGGCAGCTTTTCATCCAGGAACGCACGCACTTCGTCACGGAAGGCGAGTTCCTCGGCGGTGTAGTTCATGTTCATCGAATCAACCTCGTTAATGCATTACAGCGAAAATATATACCGCATAGCAGAATTACTCAATGATCTTTCATGGGTTGCTCGTCTGTCAATGCTAATGAAACAACAAAACACAGAGTAATTACCGATTTCATTAAAATTTGGTTTCACTCACTTGTTGATAACAAAAGTATTGTCTATATTCGAAAACACGGAAGCTGGTACTGCTATGCGAAACCTAACAATCACAAAATACCGCACAGTGAAACAGCGTGATTGATTTGGTGTGTCCCAGTGCCGGCACCGGAACGTCCAATAACAACGACATGAAATCAACTCCGTTAAGAGGTTTGAGATGACAACAACAATACCTTCCCAGGTGCGTCCCTTGCTCCGAGCCGTGGCTATTGCCGGGCTGCCGCTGATGGCCATCGGTTCCGGCTCCGCGCTGGCGCAAAGCACTGAGCTGGACGAACTGCGAGAGCGGGTCCAACAGCTGGAAAACAAACTGGAAGGCGCCGTGTCTACCGCGCCTGAATTGACAGAAGACAACCCCTATTTGCTGCGAGACGGCGACGGGATCAAGATTGGAAGCACAACGATTTCATTCGGTGGTTTTATCAAGGCCGACGCTATTTTTGGTTCCCACGGGAATGGCAGCCTGAACAGCTACAGCATTGGTTTGCCGAGAACCTTCGCGAGTGCCGCGGCTTCGGATGAAAGCGACTGGAAGACCGGTTTCTCGGCCCGGGAATCACGGATCAGTATCGGCACCAAAACCGAGGATGTCGTCGGTCACACGCTGACCACCTACCTGGAGATGGACTTTAACCAGGACCTTAACGACGGCATGAATGAAACCGGTAACGAGATCGTGTCCAACAGTTATTCCCCCCGTTTGCGCCAGGCCTACGGTTCCTGGAACGGCTGGGATTTTGGTCAGACCTACACCACGTTCACCGACCTGGCGGCCATGCCGGAAATTCTTGATCAGGGTAAGCAAGCGGCTTTTATCTACGCAACCCAGCCTATGATTCGCTACAACATGGCTGCGCCCGGCGGGAAGCTGATGGTTTCCCTGGAGAATCCCGAAGACGGCTACTACGGCAACTCCTACGACGATCAGTCCTACCCGGATCTCGCAATGCGGTACCAGATCCGAGGTAACTACGGGTTTTACTCCATTGCCGGTTTGCTGCGGAATTTTGAAGACAACGCAGCGGATGAAACCATAACTGACGGAGCCGTATCTTTGAGTGCCCGCATTCCGACGGTTGGCCGTGATGATCTGCGCCTGCAGTACAGCTATGGCGCGCTCGGCCGGTACATGGGCCTGCTGACATACCCGGACGTGGATCTGGCAGCTCTCGCCCAAGGCGATGTCGAACCTCTCAAGACCTATGGTGCCACAGCGGCCTATCGCCACTTCTGGTCGCCTGCATGGCGTAGCACCCTGACGGTCTCGCACACGGAAATTGTTGATGATCTGGTTGCACCGCCTGCCGGAACGTTGAGTTACTTCGACTCGTCGACCTCGGTTCACGCCAACATACTATGGTCTGCCCACCGCAATCTGACGCTGGGGCTGGAGTACGCCTATTGGGATTTCGGTGAGATTGCCACCAGTAGCAGCATGCAGTATGAGCAGGTCATGGCCTCCGCGAAACTGAGCTTCTGATCGATAAACGTCTGACATAAATCAATTCTCAGGTGCTTTTATGCATCCTTGCCTTGGAGTGCTCCCCCCGCTCCGGGGCTTTTTTGTGGGCATAAAAAAAGCAGAGCCGGAGCTCTGCTTTTTGGCGCTATGGGTAGCAGGATCAGCTGAAAGCCTGAATCCCGGTCTGTCCGCGGCCCAGAATCAGGGCGTGGACATCGTGAGTACCTTCATAGGTATTCACCGCTTCCAGGTTCATCACGTGGCGGATGACATGGTATTCGTCGGCGATACCATTGCCGCCGTGCATGTCACGGGCTACCCGTGCGATGTCCAGGGCCTTGCCGCAGTTGTTGCGCTTGAGCATGGAGATGGCGTCCGTCGAGTAGTTGCCGGCGTCTATCATACGGCCCAGTTGCAAGGCGCCCTGAAGGCCCAGGGTGATCTCGGTCTGCATATCCGCCAGCTTCTTCTGGATCAGCTGGTTGGCCGCCAGAGGCTTGCCAAACTGCTTGCGCTCGAGCGTGTAATTGAGGGCCGCGTGCCAGCAGAACTCGGCAGCGCCCATGGAGCCCCAGCTGATGCCGAAACGGGCCTTGTTCAGGCAACTGAAAGGACCTTTCAGACCTTCTACGTCGAGCTTGTTCTCGTCCGGGACAAAGACTTCGTCCATAAAGATGGACCCGGTCTCGGAAGCCCGCAGGGAAAACTTACCCTCAATCTTCGGCGTGTCCAGGCCCTTGGCACCTTCGCGTTCAATCACGAAACCGGTGATTTTGCCCTCGAGCTTGGCCCAGACCACACAAACATCGGCAATGGGGGAGTTGGTGATCCAGGTTTTGGAGCCACTGACCAGATAGCCGCCGTCGACTTTCTTGGCGCGGGTTTCCATGTTGCCCGGGTCAGACCCATGGTTGGGCTCGGTCAGGCCAAAGCAGCCCACTTTTTCGCCGGATGCCAGTTGGGGCAGGATGCGTTTTTTCAGGGCTTCCTGGCCAAAGGCGTGAATCGGGTGAATAACCAATGACGACTGGACACTCAGGGCTGAACGATAGGCGCTATCAACCCGTTCCACTTCGCGGGCAATCAGGCCGTAGCACACGTGGTTCAGGCCGGGGCCGCCGTATTCTTCCGGCAGGGTAGCGCCGAGCATGCCCAGATCGCCCATGTCGGTAAAAATGGAACGGTCGAACTTCTCATGCCGGTTCGCTTCGGTAATGCCGGGCATCAGGCGCTGATCGCAGAACGAACGGATACTGTCACGTACCTGACGCTCGGTTTCATCCAGTTGCTTGTCGAACTGCAACAGGTCATCCCAGGGTGCGGAAGCCATGGTGTGTCTCCTCAGAAAATTAGTCGGTTGCTCTTTTAATCAGATACTCGCTCAATAACAGCGGCAATGCCTTGGCCAACGCCAATGCACATGCTGATCAATGCGTAACGTCCGCCACTGCGTTCAAGCTGGCGGGTGGCGGTCAATGCAATCCGTGCACCGGACGCCCCAAGGGGGTGGCCAACCGCAATGGCGCCACCGTTGGGGTTCAGCCTGGAATCGGTCGGGTCGATGCCCAGTTTGTGGGTGCAGCCAAGAACCTGGGCCGCAAAGGCTTCGTTGATCTCGATGACGTCCATATCGTTGATGCCGAGGCCCGCACGGGCGAGGGCCTTCTCGCTGGCGGGTACCGGGCCGTAGCCCATGACCTGTGGCGGAACACCCGCGATCGCTGCGGATACAATACGGGCACGGGGCTGAATACCGGCCTTTTCGCCGGCTTTGCGAGAGCCGATGATCAGGGCCGCGGCGCCATCGTTGATACCCGAGGCGTTGCCGGCAGTCACCACGCCTCCTTCGAACAGCGGGCGCAGGCCGGCCAGTGCCTCGTGGGTGGACTGAGGCCGCGGATGCTCATCGCTGTTCACGCTGACGGGTGGTTTTTTCCGGCCCTGAGGGACGTCAATGGGCATAATCTCTTCATTATAGAAGCCATCTTTCAGGGCAGCGTCGTATCGGGCCTGGCTCTGAGCGGCAAACTGATCCACGGTGTCCCGGCTGAGGTTGAGCTCCCTGGCAATGTTGTCGGCGGTTTCGGGCATGGTGTCGGCACCGAAGTCGGCCTCAATGCGAGGGTTGGGGAAGCGGGCCCCGATGGTGCTGTCAAAGGCACGAAAGTCGCGGCTGAACGGGCTTTCGCTCTTGGCCATCACAAACGGTGCCCGGCTCATGCTTTCAGCGCCGCCGGCGACAAACAGCTCGCCCTCATCGCAGCGAACCGCCCTGGCGGCGTCGATGATGGCTGCCAGGCCAGAGCCACACAGGCGGTTAACGGTCAGGCCACCGGTTTCAACAGGAAGGCCGGCCAACAGTCCGGCGTGGCGGGCCAGGTTTCGGGCGTCCTCGCCGGCCTGGTTGGTGCAACCGGCAATAACGTCTTCGTAGGCCTCAAGGGCAAAGGCGTTGCGCTCAACCAGCGCTTTGATAACGCTGGCCAGAAGGTTGTCAGGGCGAACCCTGGCCAGTGCGCCGGCGTGTCGACCGAAGGGTGTTCGTAGCCCATCGTAGATGAAAGCGCTCATGGCATCTCCCATTTGATCAGACATGGTTCCCATTGTGATCTTCCGTTTGTAAGGAGGGAAGGGGTGGGCTTGTCATGTCATTAGTGTTGATATAGTTTCGTATAGCGGAATTAAGTTTTGTATATTGATTGTTGAAGACTAATCCGGGTCTGTTTGAAATGCAACCGATACCACCAACCAAGGTCAGTAATCTGCTATGAGCCGTTTTCTGGTTCCTGCTGCGGTTTTTCTGGAGCTTTTGGCGCTTTGCCTTTCCAGCATAAAGGTCAGTGCCTTTGCGGGTGTGTTGTTTGTGCTTTATTTCACGCTGGCGCTGAGGCGGCTGCAATCGTATTCCCGTTACCTGTTCCTGATCTCGCTGGTTGTGATCGGTTATCTGGGGGTTATCCGGCAACTGACCGCCGAGGATCTGATGCGTGCCGCGTCCAACGCTGCCTTTTATGCGGCGTTCCTGGGAAGCCTGGGGATGATGCAATGCCTGGTTCGACGGCTTGAGGTGCTGCAGCGTATACACGATGTGCTGCTAGGTGGTCGCCCGGCGTTGCTGTACCCGAAATACGCGGTGGTGAGTTGCGGCATTGCGTCAGTGCTGAACTTCGGCGTGATGAACCTGCTTTGCGGCACGTTGTCGGATACCCTGCGGCAGCGGGGTATTACCGGGGCTTCGCGGGTGCGCTGGTTGCGCAGTGTGCTGATCAGTACATTGCGAGGATTTGCGCTGGTGCCGCTGGTTGCGCCAACCAGTGTTGCGGTCGCCATTATTACCCGTGAAGTACCCTCCCTGAGCTGGTCGGGCCTGCTGCCCTATGGCATTGGCAGTGCGGTATTGCTGGTTCTGGTGGGATGGGGGCTGGAGCATAAGCGTTTTCGTAGGGTCAGCGTTGAGCGCGAACCGCTGGAAGCCTGGCCGGCCGGAAGTGGGCGGCTAGTATTGCTGGTATTGGTTATCTTTACGTCGATGGGACTGCTGGTGCAGTTAACGGAACTGAAGGTGTCGGTGGCCGCCATGCTGACGGTGCCGGTGGCCACCCTTCTTTATATGTTCTGGCACGATCGCTCGCCAGCTATGGCGATACGGGAAGCCACTGACAATATGCTCGGTATGAGCAACGAGATGTCTATCTTCGCAGGTTCCGCCGGGTTAGGCGTGGCGTTGGTCTCGGTGATTCCGGCGGATGCCCTGGCAGGCATGGCCACTGGTGAACTGGGAGTATTTTTACTGGCAGTGTGTGGGTTACTAATGATGCCGATGCTCTCAGCCATCGGCATCATCCCGATTACTGTGCTGAGTGTTCAGGCGGGGTTGATGCCACAATTGGTCGCCGAGGGTGTGAACCCCCTGCCGATTGCGGTCGCCCTGGTGATTGGTTTCTCCCTGGCCATGATGCTGTCGCCGTTCGGCCCGGCTGTCATGTTGCTGTCACGATTCGGGCAGGTGTCACGCTGGCTGGTGGCGTTTGGCTGGAACGGCGCTTTTGTCCTGCTCTCCATTCCGCTGTTATTGCTGATGCTGTGGGGGATGTTTGTGATGGCGCCGGCCACGAGCTGATTGATGCATACAACGAGCGGCGCCAATGTTCAGTGGTTCAGTAGCCCCGGCTGGGGTCCACGATGCCGGAAATCGGCTGACCATTATAGTGTGCCTGGATCTTACCGGTGATCTGCTCCAGGGTGGCCTCCCTCAGGGTGCGCGCCGAGATATGTGGCGTAATGGTGATCTCCGGCCGCTGCCAGAAGGGGTGATCCGCGGGCAGGGGTTCCTGGCGAAACACATCCAGGGACGCCCGGGCGACATGGCCGTCTTCGATGGCTTTGATCAGGTCCTCTTCCACCAGGTGTTCTCCCCGGCCCACGTTGATCACCACGGCATTGGGCATGAGTTGGCTGAGGTGCTTATGATTGAGGATGTCCCGGGTTTCGTCGGTCAGTGGAAGAGTGTTCACCAGAACCCTGGTTGATTGCAGGAAATCGGTCAGGTTTTCGGTACCGGAAAAGGTCGAGACGCCGTCCAGGTCGTGCTTGCTGCGGGCCCAGCCGTTGACCCGGTAATCCAGGCCGGCGAGGGTACGTGCCACCCGCTTGCCAATATGGCCAAGGCCCATGACGCCTACTGGCCACTCACTGCGCTTGATCGGGCGATGAATTTTCCAGGTACCCTGGCGTTGCTGCTCGCGGTAGGTTTCCATGCCCCGGCTGGCTTCCAGTAGCTGGTGCAACACGTATTCCGCCATTTGCGCGGACATGCCGGCATCTTCCAGACGCACGATGGGCAGTTGAGGTGGCAGATTGGGCACGGCCAGCAACCCATCGATTCCCGCGCCCAGGTTAAACACGGCTTTAAGCCTTTTCTCGCGCTCAAACAGTTGTTCCGGTGGTTGCCAGACAATGGCGTAATCGGCATCCACCGCCGGGCCGTTGGCGTCCCATACGTGAACCTCGGCTTCCGGAAGCAGCTCCTTTATGGGAACGGTCCAGCGCTCCGGTTTGGGGTCTCCTGCTACAAATAGAACTTTCATGTGCTCTCCGGGGTTGTCATCGGCTTCTAATTCAGTTACCAAGTTTCACATTGCAGAATAATATACCGCAAACTATCCGTAAACCCGGGGTCTTGTGTCGCGATATTGGAAGAGAATTGAAACATAAAGGAAGAGTGTTTCATATTTGGCACGACTTTTGATAATGGTTTCTGGTACTTGATATCTGCAGCGATTAAAATACCGCATCTTTTCTTACTATCCGAACATAGCCCCGGTAGTCCGGGCACAGCGGATCAGGCGCAGCTGTTGGAGGACGCCCGTTTATGACAAAAGCACAAGCCACCCCGCCGGAACTCCTGGCAGCATCCGGTGATGGTGAACCGGTAAAGCCTGAGAAAGATCGCAAGTTTGTAGAGGCACTTTCCCGTGGCCTGGATGTGCTTCGCGCCTTTAGCCAGGGCTCGGTGATTCTGGGCAATCAGGACATCGCGCGCCTGACCGGGCTGCCGAAACCCACCGTTTCGCGCATGACCTACACCCTGACCAAGCTGGGTTACCTCAGTTATAACGCCCAGTTGGAAAAGTACCAGCTCAGCTCCGGTGTATTGGCTCTTGGTTACGCCTACGTTTCCAACCTTAAAGTGCGCCAGCTGGCTAAGCCTTACATGGACGAGTTTGCCCGTCAGACCAACATGTCCGTGGGCCTGACGTGCCGCGATCGTCTGCACATGATCTATGTGGAAAATCGCCTGCCGCCGGAAGCATCGCTGCTGCGTATGGATATCGGTCTGAAGCTGCCCATGGCCACCACATCGGCCGGTCGAGCCTACTACTGTGCCATTTCGGATAAAGGCCGCAAGGTCATCACGGATGCCATGGAAGCCAAGTATGGTGACGCCTGGCCGGAGAAGCAGGAGGGCCTTGAGCGCTCGATGGAAGACTACAAGAAGTATGGCTTCTGCCTGTCGCTCGGCGAGTGGGATCGCAACATCAACTCTGCGGGTGTGCCCATTCACCTGCAGGATGGCACCATTATGGCGCTGACTTGTGCGGCGCCTTCCTATCTGATTTCCGGGGAAAAGCTGCGGGAATCCATTGCTCACCAACTGGCGATGCTGGCCAGCGATATTGAATCGCTCGGTGTTTGATTTTGCGGGCTAACTGATAAAGCGTGGGCCCGGACGGGGATCTCTCTCCGAAACCGTGCGGAGCCATGGATGGCGGAGCCGAGCGTACAGGGATGTATTTACAGCGTGTTTCGGAGAGAGATCCCCGTCCGGGCCTTCCCCGAGCCGATTTTCTCGAAAAACCCCAGAATTCGTTCTGGGGTTTTTTTATGCCTGCATTTTAGTTCATGGTTGAAACCTGCCGAAAACTTGTATTAAATCGTGACTATGTTTCGCTTGTTAAAACTACATTCCATATATGGCGAGGAGATATTATGTCTGAGGTCGTGACTTATAACCGGGAAGGCTCCATCGGCGTGATCACCGTGAATTATCCGCCGGTGAACGCCCTCAGCCATGCGGTTCGTTCCGGCCTGGTGGCTGCACTGGAGCAGGGCCAGAAAGACGCCGACGCCAAGGTACTGTTGCTGGTGTGCGAAGGCCGCACTTTTATTGCCGGGGCCGACATTAGCGAGTTCGGCAAGCCCATGCAGGATCCGGGGCTGCCGTCCGTTGTTGACCAATATGAGAACTGCGACAAGCCAATTGTTGCGGCAATTCATGGCACTGCGCTGGGCGGTGGCCTGGAAACCGCTTTGGGTTGCCATTACCGGGTGGCCTTGAGCAGCGCCAAGGTGGGATTGCCGGAAGTAAAGCTGGGCTTGTTGCCCGGAGCCGGGGGCACTCAGCGCCTGCCACGTTTGACGGGTGCGCAGAAAGCCCTGGAAATGATCACTTCCGGTGAGTTTGTTGGCGCTAAAGACGCTCTGGCCCTGGGCATTGTTGATGCGGTTGAAGATGGCAATGACATCAAGGCCGTTGGCCTGGCCTACGCACAGAACATTGCCGATGAAGGAAAGCCAGTTCGTCGCGTACGGGATCTGACCGATAAGCTTGAGGCCGACAAGGGTAGCGAGGTGTTTGAACAGTTCCGCGCTGGCCTGCAGAAGAAAGCTCGGGGCCAGTTTTCCCCGTTCAAGTGCGTGGATGCGGTGGAAGCCGCCTTCAGCCTGCCCTTTGAAGACGGTATGAAGCGTGAGCGTGAACTGTTTATGGAGTGCATGGAGTCCCCACAGCGTGCGGGCCTGATTCATGCCTTCTTTGCCGAGCGGGAAGTCTCCAAAGTGAAAGGTCTTCCCAAGGAAACACCTGTTCGTGACATCCATAAAGTGGGTGTTATAGGTGCAGGCACCATGGGTGGCGGCATTGCCATGAACTTCGCCAACGCCGGGATACCCGTGACCATCGCCGAGGTCAAGCAGGAGGCGCTGGACAAGGGTCTGGCAGTGATTCGCCGAAACTACGAGAACACCGCGAAGAAAGGCCGTATCACCCAGGCCCAGGTTGAGGAGCGCATGAGCCTGATCAGCGGCACCCTGACCTATGACGATTTCAGCGATGTGGATCTGGTGATCGAGGCGGTGTTTGAAAGCATGGAACTGAAGAGAAAGATTTTCGGTCAGTTGGACGACGCCTGCAAACCGGGTGCGATTCTGGCGTCCAACACCTCCACCCTCAGTATTGATGACATTGCGGCGGCAACGAAACGTCCGCAGGACGTGATTGGCCTGCACTTCTTCAGCCCCGCCAACGTGATGAAGCTGCTGGAAATTGTGCGCGGCGAAAAAACCTCTGATGAGGTCAAGGCCACCGCCATGGCGTTGGCGAAGAAGATTCGCAAGGTCGGGGTCATGGTGGGCAACTGCTATGGCTTCGTTGGCAATCGCATGCTGCACAAGCGAGGCGCAGAGGCCATGGCGCTGGTCAACGAAGGTGCGAGCCCGCAACAGGTGGACAAGGTACTGACCGACCTGGGCTTCCCCATGGGGCAGTTTGCGATGTCGGACCTGGCCGGTATCGATATTGGCTACAGCATCCGTCAGGAGCGTCGCAAGGCAGGTGAGGACGTGCCGGCGAGCTGGATGGATAAGCTGGCGGAGCAGGGGCGCCTTGGCCAGAAGACCCAGGCGGGCGTGTACAGGTACGAAGAGGGTAATCGCAAGCCGATTCCCGATCCGGAAGTGGACCGGGTTATTGCCGAGTTCCGTCAGGAGCAGGGTATCAAGTCCCGCGAGATCACCGACCAGGAGATTCTGGAGCGGTGCATGTACGTGATGGTCAATGAGGGTGCCAAGATTCTGGAGGAGGGCATTGCGGACCGGTCCCTGGATATCGACATTACCTGGATCTACGGCTATGGCTTCCCGGCCTATCGGGGTGGGCCGATGTTCTGGGCGGATCAGATTGGTCTGGACAACATACTTGGCACCGTTGAACAGTTCTACGATGACCTGGGGGGCGAGCAGTGGAAGCCAGCAGCCCTGTTGCAAAAACTGGTCAGTGAAGGGCGCAAGTTTTCGGACCTTTAAAAGCCTGGCCTGCTGGTGTGGTGGCTGGTCCCGAGGCGGGGTGCCTTTTCTTCTGGGAAAAATAACTCGCTGCGCTCAGACATCTTTTTCCCGGCAGAAAAGGCACCCCACCCCGTGACCGACCATACTGCCGAGGTTTGAGCCACCTACACGTTTACGAAGGAGTTTGTTATGTCTGATGCCGTTATTGTTTCCACTGCCCGTACCGGTCTTGGTAAATCCTACCGTGGCGCACTGAACAACACCCACAGCGTGGATCTGGCCGGCCATGTGATCCAGCAGGCTGTGCAGCGTGCGGGTATCGACCCGAATATTGTTGAAGATGTCATCCTCGGCGCTACGTTCCATGAAGGCGCCCAGGGCAAGAACATCGCTCGGCTGGCGGCGATTCGTGCCGGTCTGCCGGTAACCACCGCTGGCCTTTCGATCAACCGTTTTTGTAGTTCCGGCCTTCAGTCCATCGCCATTGCCGCCCAGCGGGTGGTGTCGGAGAAGGTACCGGCCATGGTGGCGGGTGGCGTCGAATCCATTTCCATGGTGCAGAACGAGAAGCTCAACAGCTTCCACGCTACCAACGATTGGCTGATGAAGAACAAGCCCGAGTTGTATCTGGCGATGATTGAGACCGCCGACATTGTCGCGCAGCGCTATGGCGTTAGCCGTGAGGCTCAGGACGAGTACGCGTTGATCTCCCAGCAGCGCACCGCCGCAGCTCAGGAAGCGGGTCGGTTTGACGATGAAATCGTGCCCTTTGACGCCACTATGATGGTGAAGGACAAGGAAACGGGGGATGTCAGTTATAAGGACGTCACCCTGACCCGTGACGAGTGCAACCGCCCCAACACCACTCTGGAAGGCCTCCAGGGCCTGAATCCGGTGCGCGGAGACAATCAGTTCGTCACCGCCGGTAACGCGTCCCAGCTGTCTGACGGTGCGTCCGTGTGTACGGTGATGAACAGCGCCTATGCCGAGAAAAACAACATCGAGCCCATGGGTATTTTCCGCGGCTTCGCGGTGGCGGGCTGTGAGCCGGATGAGATGGGTATTGGCCCTGTTTTCGCGATTCCACGCCTGTTGGAGCGGAATGGCCTGAAGATGGACGATATCGACCTGTGGGAATTGAACGAAGCCTTCGCGTCGCAGGTAGTTTACTGCCGTGATCGCCTGGGCATTCCCATGGAAAAGCTGAACGTCAACGGCGGCTCTATCTCCATTGGCCATCCCTACGGTGTCACGGGCTCTCGTTTGGCCGGTCATGCCCTGATCGAAGGTAAGCGCCGTGGTGCCAAGTATGTGGTCGTAACTATGTGCATTGGCGGTGGCCAGGGCGCGGCTGGTCTTTTCGAGGTGGTGTAAACAGAATGGACAGAAAAGCCAAAGCCGTCGTCTGCCGCGAATGGGGCCAACCCGTTCAGGTGGAAACCATTACCGTGGAAGGTCCGAGGCGGGACGAAATCACCATCAGGATCGGAGCCTGTGGCGTTTGCCATAGTGACCAGTCCGCCACCACCGGCAAAATTCCCTACCCCGCGCCCCTGGTGCTCGGTCACGAAGCCGCCGGTGTTGTTATTGAAGTGGGCGAGGGTGTCACCGCCTTCAAGGAAGGCGACCACGTGGTCAGTTCCTTTATTTCCATGTGCGGCAAATGCCGTCAGTGTGTTCGTGGCCGCCCGGTGCTCTGTGAAAACGCCCGTAAAGCCATGTTTACCCTGCCCGATGGCACTGTTCGCACCAAAGGCGCGGATGGTGAGGATCTCAACGTGTTCGGCGCCTGCGGCGTGATGGCGGAATATGCCACCATGCACGTGGACAACTGCGTCAAAGTGGATGAATCCGTGCCCATGCAGAACGCCGCTCTGGTGGGCTGCGCGGTGATGACCGGCGTTGGTGCCGTGTTCAACACCGCCAACGTTGAACCGGGGTCCCGCACGGCGGTATTCGGTATAGGCGGCGTGGGGCTGAACGCCATTCAGGGCTGCGTCACCGCCGGCGCGGAAATGATCGTGGCAGTGGACAACAACGAGAAAAAGCTGGAAATGGCCCGTGAGTTCGGTGCCACGCACACCGTCAATATCAGCGAGGTGGAGGACGGCGCCAAAGCCGTGAAAAAACTCACGGGCGGCGTGGACTACGCCTTCGAATGCGTGGGCGCCGGCGCAGTGGTTGAACAGGCTTACAAATGCCTGGGTCGGGGTGGTACCGCCGTGGTGGTGGGCGTTTCAGACCCAAAGGATAGAACTTCTATCACCACATTGACGCTTCCAGCCGACGAGAAAACCCTCAAGGGCAGCTGGCTGGGCTCCGCACGTCCACAATACGATTTCCCACGTATCCTGGGGCTCTACAAGGCGGGCAAGCTCAAACTCGACGAACTTGTCACCCGCACTTACCACATTGATGACGCACCCCAGGCCTTCGATGATATGTTGGCTGGCAAGAACGCCCGTGGCGTGATCGTGTTCGACTGATTCAGGAGCAGAACCATGAATGATCTCAGCAAAAACTACATCAACGGCCAATGGCAGAACTGGAATGGTGAGACCATTGATGTTCACGAAGCGGCCACTGGCGACGTGATTGCCAAGGTTCCCGCCTCCGGTCGCGAGGAAATGGAAAAGGCCATCGCCGCTGCCAGCACTGCTTTCGAAAGCTGGTCGGAAAGCACACTGGAAAAGCGATTGCACGTGTTGGAGCAATTGCATGCCGGCCTGAAAGAACGGGCGGGTGAGATAGCCGAAACGGTATGCCGGGAAGTGGGGATGCCTATCAAACTGGCCACCGGTATTCAGGCGGGGCTGCCGGCCACCATCACCAAAAGCTACCTGAAAATGCTGCCGGAATTCACCTTTGCCGAACAGGTCGGCAACTCCGAGGTGCAGTACACGCCGGTGGGTGTGGTGGGATGCATCACCCCCTGGAATTACCCTCTGCACCAGGTCATCCTCAAGGTGGTTCCGGCCATTGCCGCCGGTTGCACGGTGGTGCTCAAGCCGTCTGAAATCGCGCCCCAGAGTGCCTATATCCTGGCGGATATTCTGGACCAGACAGACCTGCCCGAGGGTGTTTTCAACCTGGTCTGCGGCGAAGGCCACACCGTGGGCGACACCCTGATCAAACATCCGGACGTCAACATGGTGTCGTTCACCGGCTCCACCCGCACCGGCAGCCTGATTGCCCACGCTGCTGCCGATGACTTCAAGCGCTTTGCCCTGGAGATGGGCGGCAAGTCCGCCTCGGTTATCCTGTCGGATGCCGACCTGGCGAAAGCGGTCAAGGGAACCGTCAACAACTGCCTGCTGAACTCAGGTCAGACCTGTACGGCGCTGACCCGCATGCTGGTGCCGGCCCAGAAGCATGACGAAGCCTGCGAACTGGCCGCTAATGCGGTGGCGAAAATGACGCCGGGCAATCCGCTGGAAGAAACCACACGCCTGGGCCCGCTGGCTTCGGCCCAGCAGCGGGACAAAGTCATCGACTTTATCAACATCGGTATCAAAGAAGGCGCCACCCTGATTGCCGGCGGCCCGGAAGCTCCGGAAGGCTGCGACAAGGGCTACTTCGTCAAGGCCACGGTGTTCGGCAACGTCAAACCTGACAGCCGCATTGCCCAGGAGGAGATCTTCGGCCCAGTGCTGTGCGTGATTCCTTATCAGGACGAAGCCGAGGCCATCGAGATCGCCAATGGCACTGCCTATGGACTGTCCGGCGCTGTCTGGTCGGCCGATGACGCCCACGCGAAAAAAGTGGCAGGCAAACTGCGCACCGGGCAGGTGTTCGTCAACGGTGGGGACTTCAACCCGTTGGCGCCGTTTGGCGGCTTCGGCCACTCCGGTATCGGGCGTGAGTTTGGTAAGTGGGGACTTGAAGAGTTTCTGGAGGTGCGGTCCCTGCAGCTTTAAGCCTGCTCGTCAGCGGGCAAGGCCCGAGGTGGGGCCCTTTTCTTCTGGGAAAAAGAACTCGCTTCGCTCAGACATCTTTTTCCCGGCAGAAAAGGGCCCCACCCCGTGCCTGACGGACTGTGGCGGATAGGTCTCTGTTCAGGCCGTTCCGCCAAGCATTACACGAACAGCGGTACAGGCGTCCTCCAGCTCCTCTTCACGAGGTTCGCGACCGTTGATGATGTCGCTGTACAGGCAGGATTCGGCCAGGCGCACCATGAAGTAGGACAGGCTGTTCACGTTCAGGGGTGGATTAATATGTCCGCCCGCAATCTGATCCCGAAGGGTGCGGGTGTTGGCCTCAACAGTACGGCTGTGAAGCGTGGACTGGGATGACGTCAGGATTTTGAGTGCGTACTCCGGGTCTTCGCGGATAAACCGCCGCAAAGGTTCAGAGTGCAACAGGGTGGAGTTAATGTGACGGTATACCCCGACGACAAAGTCGACGCCGTTCCCCGGTGTTGCGTTCAGCGCTTCCAGCCTCAGGGGTTCGTAGAGTGACCAGAGCACTTCCCCCAGCAGTAAATCCTTGTTGCCAACCCAGCGAAACAGGGTGGCCCTGCCAATATTCAATTCTGCAGACAGCGATGCCAGATGAATTCGTTCACCTTTCAGCCACATTCTCCGTGCACGCCGGAAGGCATCTGCTGGTGTCGCCCTTGTTGTTGTTTTTTCTGTCACTGCAACCTCGTATCGGTACTCGATTTCATTCTAACGACAAAACAGGAAGCCCGCTATGAAGACCAGAATCACCGAATTGTTTGGTATCCGTCACCCGATTATCCAGGGTGGCATGCATCACGTGGGTTATGCAGAGCTGGCAGCAGCCGTCTCCAACGCCGGTGGTCTTGGTATAATCACCGGGCTGACCCAGCCTACCCCGGAAGACCTGTCTCGGGAAATTGCACGTTGTGCTGAGATGACCGACCAGCCTTTCGGAGTAAACCTGACCTTCCTGCCATCCTTCAAGGCGCCCCCCTATCCGGACTATATCCAGGCCATTGTCGACGGTGGCGTCAAGGTGGTGGAAACCGCCGGGCGCAGTCCCGAGCAATACATGCCGCAGCTCAAGGCCGCGGGTATCAAGGTTATCCATAAATGCACCTCGGTGCGCCATGCCCTGAAGGCCGAAAAAATTGGTTGCGATGCGGTCAGCGTGGACGGCTTCGAATGTGGCGGCCACCCGGGCGAGGATGACATTCCCAACTTTATCCTGCTGCCCCGCGCTGCGGAAGAACTCACCATTCCATTTGTTGCGTCAGGTGGTATGGCGGATGGTCGCAGCCTGGTAGCCGCGATGGCACTGGGTGCAGAGGGCATGAACATGGGTACCCGTTTTCTGGCCACCACAGACGCCCCCATCCACAATAACGTCAAGCAGGCCATTGTCGAAGCGGACGAACTCCAGACCCGCCTCATTATGCGGAACCTCCGTAACACCGAGCGGGTAATGAACAACGCTGCCGTGGAAGAAATCATCCGCATCGAGCACGCGAAAGCCGGTACCGAAACCATTGATGACATTCGCCATCTGGTCACTGGAGTGAAAGGCAGATTGGTGCTTCAGGAAGGTAAGATGGATGAGGCCGCCTGGAGCTGTGGCATGGTGGCGGGACTGATTCACGACATTCCCAGTTGTGAGGAACTGATTGGCCGCATTATGGATGAAGCAGACAATATTATCCGTCAACGCCTGCTGGGCAGCCTGGAGGCCTGATATCGGCGTGATACATTTGTGAACTTTTGGCTCTACACTGGTATCAACTAACGGTAATTTGCGAGCTTCCAGAGCCAGTAACTTATGACACGAAACGTACTGATTGTTGAGGATAACCCGGGTATCGGGGAGCTGGTGCGAATGCACGTGGCGGACCTTGGCATGAATGCTGTTCTCTGTGACCGGGGCGATACCGGGCTGGAGCGTTTTCGCGAAGGGGACATCGACCTGGTGGTGCTTGATCTGATGTTGCCTGGAATGGACGGTCTCTCGGTGTGTCGGGAGATTCGCTCCGGCCCCGGGTATGTGCCGGTGCTGATGCTGACAGCGAAAAGCACGGAGCTGGATCGTGTACTGGGCTTGGAGATGGGGGCGGACGATTACCTCACCAAACCCTTCAGCGTGGCCGAGCTGTCGGCACGGGTGAAAGCCCTGTTCCGGCGGGTGGACGCCATGTCGAGTTCGTCAGGCGAAACGTCCGGGCCCGAAGAGTTGGGTGAATTGGACACTGAAGGTTTGCGTATCGATCCGGCCAGGCGCCGAGTGTTCGTATGGGAACAGGAGGTGGAACTGACGGCCCGCGAGTTCGACCTGCTCTGGCACTTTGCCAGCCACCCGGGACGAGTCTTCAGCCGGGTTCAGCTGCTGGACAAGGTCTGGGGATACAATCACGAAGGGTACGAGCATACCGTCAATACCCACATTAATCGTCTGCGCGGCAAGATTGAGCAAGACCCGGCGCGACCGGAGTTTATCGAAACCGTCTGGGGGGTGGGCTATCGCTTCCGGGACTGAACCATGCTGAAGACACTCTACACCCGGCTGACGTTAGGTCTTTTCCTGCTCCTGTTGGCCGTTGGTCTGCTGTACACCTTTTTCAGCTTGTATTCCCTGCGGGAGTACAACGCGTCTGTTAATCAGGAGCTGCACCGGGATCTGGCGAAAGACCTGGTGGCAGACAGGAATCTGGTCAGTGAAGGGGAACTCGACCGCGGCGCCCTGAAAGAACTCTTTGCGCTGTACATGACCATCAATCCCAGCATTGAAATCTATCTGCTGGATTTGGACGGCACCATTCTCTCTTACTCCGCTGATCCGGCGAAGATCAAACGCAAGCAGGTCTCGCTCGAACCCATCCGCCGCCTGATGAACGATATGGACAGCTACCCGGTACTGGGCGACGACCCCCGCAGCCATGACCGGCAGAAAGTCTTTTCCGTAACGCCGGTGCCGTCGGCTGAAAACCCTGAAGGGTATCTCTATGTGGTGCTGCGCGGCGAGGAATACGATGCTGCGGAAACCATGGCCCGGGGTGGCCAGTTGGTGGAGTTGAGCGCCTGGGCTCTGATTATCAGTCTGGCGGTGGTGATGATAGCGGGGCTGGCGGTCTTCCGGCTGCTGACACGCCGGCTGACCTTGCTGACCCGGCTGGTGGAAGATTTCGAGCACAGTGACATGAGTCGACAGGCCCTACAGAGCACCTGGCGGGGCCGGCGGCCAGTGGTGCGCGACGAAATTGACTACCTGGGTGCCACCTTTGATGACATGGCTAGCCGAATTGCGTCCCAGATCGAACTGCTGACGGAAAAAGACGCCCAGCGCCGGCAACTGGTGGCCCAGGTGTCCCATGACCTGCGTACGCCGCTGGCCTCGATGCAGGGCTATATCGAAAGCCTCAAGCTCAGGCGTGACCGGCTGACAGCGGAAGAGCAAGATCGCTTTCTCGACATTGCCCTCAAGGAGGGCCGACGCCTGAGCCGCCTGGTGGACGAGCTGTTTGAGCTTGCTGCTCTCGAGGCCCGGGAAAAGCAGCCCGTGCCGGAACCCTTTCCGCTGGCGGAGTTGGTGCACGATGTAGTCCAGAAACATGGACAGGAAGCCAGCACCCGGCAGTTGGAACTTGTGGTGGATGGCGATCCGGACCTCCCCCTGGCGTACGCGGACCTGGCCATGACCGAGCGGGTACTGGACAACCTGATCGGCAATGCCATTGCCTACAGTCCCTCAGAGAGCCGCATTGAAGTGGTGTTCGGGCAGGCGGATGGGCTGCCGCAGGTCTGTGTGCACGACAGTGGCCCCGGTATTCCGGAGGAGGACCTGCCCCACATTTTCGATCCTTTCTACCGGGGCGAATCGTCCGGCGGTTCCGGCCACGCCGGCCTGGGGCTGGCTATCGCCCGTAGGATCATGAGTCTTCAGGGCGGTGATATCTGCGTTGAGAACCTGAGCTCCGGCGGGGCATCCTTCTGCATACGCTTACCGGTAGGGCCACCCGAATAGGGCTGCCTGCATCCATAATGATCTCTCCGGCGTTATACAAACGTAATAAACTGGAGAAAGTGATGTGATGAATCCCGTGCAAACTGGTCTCAGTATTCAAAAGGCAAGAGGTTAAGGTTATGAAACGGTATCTGTTACTGACGTCTATTGCGGCAGCGTTCGCATTGACCGGTTTCCAGGTTGGCGCCTCCAAAGGGACGGAATCACAATACGCCCCGGATGACCCAGGCCTGGCGGTTGCTACGTTCGCTGGTGGCTGTTTCTGGTGCGTGGAAGCGGCGTATGAAGAGAAAGTACCCGGCGTTGTTGAGGCGGTGTCTGGTTATAGTGGCGGCGATGAGAAGAACCCGAACTATAAACAGGTAGCTGGTGGCCGCACAGGCCATACCGAGGCGGTCCAGGTGTACTACGACCCTGACACGATCACCTATGAAGGCCTGCTCCAGGCTCTGTGGCGTACGGCCAACCCGACCGACGTGAAAGGCCAGTATGTGGACCGGGGCAAACAGTACCGGCCGGCGATTTTCTATCACAACGACGCCCAGAAGCGCGCCGCCGAAGCCTCGATAAAGGCACTGGAAGAATCCGGCCGTTACGATCATCCGGTCAAGATTGAAGTGGTGCCTTTCGAAGCGTTCTACGACGCCGAGGAATACCATCAGGATTACTACAAGAAGAACCCGGTGCGCTACCAGTTCTACACCTTCAACTCCGGCCGCTACCAGTTTATCGAGAAAGTCTGGGGCGAGGACGAGAAAGTGGACTATGCGCAGTATCGCCCCGAGAACAACGGTGGTTCCGCACAGGCCACTGTTAACAAAGCATCTGAGGGCAATACCGGCATGAACCTCAGCCGGGTTGAGGCATTCAATCCGGACACGTTCACCAAGCCTGACGACAAAACACTCAAGGCACGGTTGACCGAGACGCAGTACGAAATCACCCAGGAGGATGGCACCGAGCCTGCCTATCGTAATGAGTATTACGATGAAAAACGGGCCGGTATCTACGTGGACATTGTGTCCGGCGAGCCGCTGTTCTCTTCCCGTGACAAGTATAAGTCCAACACTGGCTGGCCCAGCTTTACCAAGCCGATCAGCCCGGACATGGTGGTGGAGAAAGAGGACAACAGCTTCTTCATGACCCGTACGGAGATCCGTAGCCGCTATGCGGATTCCCACCTCGGGCACGTGTTCAACGACGGCCCGGCGCCAACGGGGTTGCGCTACTGCATGAACTCGGCCGCGCTTCGGTTCATCCCGTTGGAGAACATGGAGAAGGAAGGGTATGGCGCGCTGATCAGTGAAGTGAAAGAAGCCAGCCGTACCGCTTCCAACTAAAACAACCCGTTACAGCCAGAGATCCCCGATGGGGGTCTCTGGCGAAAAGTGATGCTGGACCTGCGCCATCAGCAACTCGGCGCTGGCCAGCGCATCCACCAAGGCATTGTGCGGTGGGTAGTGTGGCAGCCCATACCGCCGCCGGCTGTCTGCCAGCCGAATTGAGATCGGCTGCTGACCCTTCAACTTCTGCCACCAGGAGCGTTTCCGGTTCGGATGCAGGTAAGCCTCAATGGCCATGGTATCCATCACCGGAAAGCGTATGTCCTCCCCGATTCGCCACTTCAGTGCCATGTTCAGGAACGGACGTTCGATATTGCGGTAGTGCACCACCGGTACGCGCCCGGCCATGCTTTCCAGAAATTCGTCCAGTACGTCGGCCAGATCAGGGGCCTTGTCGATATCGGCATGGGTTATGCCATGTATCGTGATAGAGGTCTGGTGTAACGGCAGTTGCGGTTTCACCAGCCAGTGCCGCGAACCACCCAGTTGCACACGGTCAAGGGTAAAGGGCACCACACCGATACTGACGATGGAGTGACTGTCAGGGTCCAGGCCGGTGGTTTCGAAATCCACGGCTACAAACGGGACGTCGCTCAGAGGCGTTTCCGGCGCCACACAACCTGCCCCGTAGAACGTCTTCAGTCGCGGGTCTTTCGTTTGTGTTGCCAGTTCCCGGTACTGTTCGGGCCAGGACAAAGTGTCGATCTGTGCTGTCTTACCATCAGACATTCCGGGTAGCCTGGGGGTTGTAGCGGAATTTGAGGAACTTTTGTGCCTGGCCGACCACCTGAAAAGCGTCTTTCAGGTGACTGCGTTCGAATGGCGAAAGGTCTTCCGGCCGCACATTGTTGTCTGGCTCTCTTCCTGCTTCGATGGAGAGGGCCTGATGTCGAATACGTACTATGGCAATAAACTCGAAGGCATCCCGAAGGTTATCAACGCCATCTTCCGGGATCAGTTTGGTTTGCCCAATGGCCTTGAGCCGGTTGAAGGTATTCTGTGCCCGTGAGCCACAGGCCAGGGCATGCACCCGGATCAGATCCGACACCGGTGCCGTGCCGCGACGCTTCAGGTTGAAGGTCTTGGCCTGCTTGCCGCTTTCCTCCATCACAAAGGTACGGAAAAAGCCCAGCGGTGGCGTGCGGTTGAGGGCGTTGCGGGCCAGCATGGCCAGGAAGCGCTGGCTATTGCTCGCTTTATCCGCAATGAAGGTTTTCAACTCTTCGGTATATTCGGTGCGGCCATGGATGCCGTCCAGGTCGAAGAAGATATTGCTATTGAGCAGCGCCTCCGCCTTGGGATTTTCGATCCAGTCGGCGAAGTATTCCTTCCACACCCGCAGCGGTTGTCGCCACTTCTGGTTGGTGGCCATGATATCGCCGGTGCAGTAACTGTAGCCGCACTCTGCCAGGCCATCACTGACGAACTTCGCCAGGGCGAGGAAATACTCATCGTGCTGGGCCGGATCGAAGCTGTCGTCCAGCACCATGGCGTTGTCCTGGTCGGTGACAACGAGTTGTTCGTCCCGGGCCATGGAGCCGAGTGCCATAAAACAATAAGGCACGGGTGGTGGCCCCAGCTTTTCCTCTCCCAGCTCAAGCAGTCGTTGGCTGAAGGTGCGCCCGATGCCAGCCATGGCACTGCCGATCATATGGGAGTTCGCATCTTCACGGACCATGCGCACAAAGGTGTTGGGCACGTCCTTGCTCAGGCGCTTCAGGCCCTTCACATCCTGCTGATGATAGATGTTACTGACCAGATACAGGCTGCTCTGGGATTCGTGTTTGACGATGTCCGACAGTGCAATCACACCCCGCACCTTGTCACCCTCCATTACCGGCAGGTGGTGCACGTTGTTGTGCAGCATGGTCAGCATGGCCTCGAAAATGAAGGCGTCGGAACGGGTGGTGATCAGCTCTTCCGTCATGATGTCGCTGATGGGTGTTTCCGACGGCAGTGCCTCGCAGAGGGCGCGGGTGCGCAGGTCACGGTCGGTAATGATGCCTGAAAGCCGGGGCTGTTTGCCGCTCTCGTCCATCAGCAAGAGGGCCGACACTCCCCGGTCCGTCATGATTCGGGCGGCCTCCTGAAGGCGCACGGTGTTGGGCGCCATCACGGGCTCGCGGGAAATCAGCCGGGTCACCCGTGCTGTCATCGGTTGATTCGATTTCTCCCGCCGTGAAAGTGCCGACCGAAGACGTGAATGGTCTTCAATTTCGACAAAATCGGTGAAATTCTCGTCGTTTTCCCACAAATATTGAAATATTTCGTCGGGAATCAGGTAGATCAGGGAGTCTTCAATAGCCTTGGCCGGAAACCGCACGGTTTTGTTCATCAGCAGACCAAACTGACCGAAAATCTCACCTTCGGTAATGCGGTTGTATAGCTCGCCAGAGCGGCGATAAATCTCGACGGCGCCGCTGCGCACATAGTGCAGGTAGGTGTTTCGTTCGCCCAGCGTGAGAATGTCTGTGCCAGCGCGGAAATAGGCGACTTCGATGCTGGAGACGATACGGTCCAGGACATTCTCCGGCATTTCATCAAACGGGGCGTGCTGGGCCAGGTGGTTGCGTATCTCGATCAGCTCTGCCTGCATTGTTCGCTTCCTTTTCGCACCGGTTACGCCTCTGGAATTTATCACGCAATATAGCAGTGGCGCTGTTTTACGGCCATGATGTTGGGCAAGATAGAGTTGGTTTACACACGAGAGGTTGGGTTTTGTCTGCTATTCATACACTGGTCCTTGGGGGCATTCGATCCGGCAAAACCGCGCTGGCGGAGCGTATTGCCTGTGACGCCGGTTCACCGGTGGTCTATGTTGCAACGGCGATCGCCGACGATGAGGAAATGACCCGGCGGGTGGCCCGCCACCGGCAGAATCGGCCGCCGGAATGGGGGTTGGCAGAAGAGCCCTTGAAGCTGGCCTCCCTGCTGGATGGTTACGCCAGGGAACCACAACCACCCTTGTTGCTGGTGGATTGCATGAGCCTGTGGGTGAGCAACCTGCTGTTTGCCGGCGATGAAGTGTTTGCCCGTGAGCGTGCCGCCTTCCTGCGGGCATTGGAGAACTACCCGGGCCCAATCGTGATTGTCAGTAATGAAGTGGGCCTGGGTACCATCGGCATGGACCCGCTCACCCGCCGTTTCTGCGATGAACTGGGTTGGCTCAACCAGGATCTTGCCACCTGTTGCGAGCAGGTGCTGATGAGCGTGGCGGGGCTGCCGCAAACGTTGAAAGGCTGATTATGCGCCGTGCGTTTGCAGGCAACTGAGCAGGCCATGCTCCGAGATGTCCACGCGGATACGGCTGCGGCAGGCGTAGGGAACTGTTAACGCTGAAAAAGAGCGTTCAGTGGGGATACCCATTACCTCCGCCAGGAGCATGCGAATCACGCCGCCATGGCACACCACGAGTACCCGCTTGCCTGCCGCCTGGGTTTGCCAATCCTGCCAGGCGCTGCTGACCCTTTGCCGGAACTCGGTGATAGCCTCACCACCGGGCGGAGGATAACGAACCGGGTCGCTCCAGAAGCGGTTCAGGGCCTCGGGCGTATCCGCCATAATGTTCTCGGAGGTTCTGCCCTCCCAATCACCGAACGCAATCTCCCTCAGCCGTGGCTCCTGGTGCAACGGAATCTGACGTTGCTCCGCCAATTGTTCCGCGAAGATACGGCAGCGCAGCAGTGGGGAGGTGATGATCACATCCCACTGGTCATCGTCCCTGATAGCCGCGTTCATCTGCTGCCAGCCGGTGTCGCTCAGTGGATCATCCTTGCTGCCCCGGAACATGGGCCCGCCGGCAGGTTCGCCATGACGGATCAGGTCGAAAAACGCAGTGGTGTTCTGGTTATTGGTCATCCCCGCTTCAGCCCTCGTCCTTGTCGGTCACGCCGGCGTCAACGAAGCTGGCCATCTGGTTGTGCAGGGCACAGGCGCTGCGCAGCAGCGGAACCGCCACCGCAGCGCCGCTGCCTTCACCCAGGCGCATACCCAGATCCAGCAACGGCCTGGCATTCATGGCGTCGAGCACCGCCTGGTGCCCCGGTTCCGCCGAACGATGGGCGAACACAAGCCAGTGCCGCAGTTGTGGTTGTTGGCGAACAGCTACTAAGGCGGCAACGGAAACAATGAATCCGTCCACCAGTACGGGAATGCCGCGCGCCGCGCTACCCAGAATGGCGCCTGCCAGCGCAGCAATCTCGAACCCGCCGAGGGAGGCCAGCACCGCCAGGGGATCGCGGTTGTTGCCATGCCTGGCCAACGCCTGGGCGATGACCTCACACTTTCGAGACACGCCAGCTGCGTCCAGCCCCGTGCCCGGCCCAGCCAGGTTTTCCGGGCTTTGTTCCAGCAACGCGCAGGCAACGGCGGTGGCACTGGTGGTATTGCCGATGCCCATATCGCCGCCCACAAACAGTCGGCACCCGTCATCCGCGGCGCGGGCGGCGGCCCTGTCACCACTGGCCAGCGCCTGTTCAAACTGGCCCGGCGTCATCGCGTCGGTTGTGGCCAGATTGGCGGTGCCCGCTGCGATCTGCTCATCACGTACATCGGTCAACGGCGGAACGTCGCCGACGGTTCCGAGATTTACCACTTCCAGCGAGGCTCCCAGTTCCCGAGCCAACACGCTGATAGCCGCACCCCCGCTGGCAAAGTTCGCAATCATCTGGGCGGTGACTTCCTGGGGGTACGCGGATACGCCCTCCGCACAGACGCCGTGATCCGCCGCGAAAACAGCGATGCGGACAGGGTCGACCTGCGGATGTTGCGTGCGCTGAAGGCCCGCCAGTGTAATGGCTACGTCTTCCAGCTGCCCCAGAGACCCCCGGGGCTTGGTGAGCACGTGCTGGCGTTGCCGTGCCCGCTCAGAAAAATGGGTGTCGGAGGGTGGCAACGGCTGTGTCCAGCAGGAAGGCAGCGGCATGGTTGGATCCTGAGGTGGCAAAGTGTCGGGAGCCGAAGATGGTCTACCCGGCCTGAAAAAGTGTCAAGGATAGCAGCCACTCGGTTAGACTTCCTTTCGATCACGACAACCCACCGCCCGCTCGAAGAGACATTGCTGATTTGAACGCCTTCATTCTCGCCGTGACAGCTTGTTGTATCGCCGTTGTATTGGATCGCTGGCTGGGTGAGCCGCGTCGGTGGCACCCGCTCGTTGGTTTTGGGCATGTCGCCGCCCTCCTGGAACAGAGACTGAATCGGCTACCTGAGCGAATGGCAGTATCGATGGTTCTCGGGTTCCTGGCCCTGTTCATAGCTGTGATACCCGTACTGGCGGCAGCCGAGTGGTTGCGCTGGTGGTTGGGGAACTGGGAATACTTGCTGGTTCAGGCTGTGGTGTTGTATTTCGCCCTGTCCATTCGTGGCCTGACGGAGCACGGCCGTGCCGTGTCTGACGCGTTGCATGGGGGCGACCTTGAGAATGCCCGGGCACAGGTCGGTCGTATCGTCAGTCGTGATGCAGCGGCGCTTGATGACAGTGGCGTAGCAACAGCCGCGACCGAGTCCATGTTGGAAAACGGCGCCGATGCCGTGTTCGCCAGCCTGTTCTGGTTTCTCGTAGCCGGCGTTCCGGGCGTATTGCTTCACCGGCTGGTGAACACCCTGGACGCCATGTGGGGGTATCGAACTGATCGCTACCAGTATTTTGGTCGCGCTGCGGCGAGGCTGGACGACGTATTGAACTGGGTACCCGCTCGCCTCACGGCGCTGACCTACAGCTTGCTTGGCGATGTCCGTGGCGGGTTTCGTTGCTGGCGGGCACAGGCACCGGCCTGGGACAGCCCCAATGCTGGCCCGGTCATGGCGGCAGGGGCCGGGGCTTTGAGGGTTGTACTCGGTGGCCCTGCGCCCTACGCCTCAGGCATCAAGCAACGGCCCGTGCTTGGTGAGGGTGAACCGGCATCGGCCGAGACCATTGATGCGGCGATCCAACTTGTACATCGCGGCGTGTGGTTGTGGCTCGGGCTGTTGGCCGCGGTCGCCATTATCGGATGGATAACCAGCGCCGCGCCTTGAAGGTGTCAGCCTGCCGCTTCAGATTCCCGTGTTTCGCTGGCCGGTATGGTCAACATCAGCAGGAAGCCAATCACCAGGAACACCAGAATGGTGCTCATGCCCCAGCGCTGGCTGTCAGTAACGGCCGTGACCCATCCCACCAACAGCGGGCCAGCAAACGCGGTGGCTTTGCCAGAGAACGCGAACAGGCCGAACATCTGCGTTTGCAGGTGCGGCGGCGCAATGCGGGCCAGGTGGGAACGGCTGGCGGACTGCAATGGCCCCACGAAGATGCCGAGGATCATGCCCCATACCCAGAACGCGGTGGCGCCGTCCACTACCAGAATGGCGAGGGCACTGCAGCCCAATCCCACCAGTGACAGCAGGATGGTGTTGCGCCCGCCGAGGGCGTCATCCACCCAGGCGAAGCCCAGTGCGCCCAGGCCGGCGGTGACGTTCAGGGCGATGGCGAATTGCAGCACTTCCGTAGAGCCCATATTGAACGTACCCGCCGCGTACACCCCGCCGAAGGTAAAGATAGTGGCCAGGCCATCGGTGTAGAGCATGCGGGCGATCAGGAAACGCACGATGTCCTTGTACTGGCGAACCTGGGCGATGGATTCCTTCAGTTGCCGGAACCCGGCGCGGGTGGCGGCGGCAAGTCCCAGGCCGGTGGACGGGCGGTCCGGAACAAAGATAAAGGCCGGCAGGGCAAACACCAGATACCACACCGCTACCAAAACAAAGGTGGCACGCACATGCTCAGCGTTGTCCCGATTGAGATCGAACAGGTTGGCATCGGCTTCGATAAAGCCATACAGCGCCACGATAAGGCTTAGCACGCCGCCGGTGTAACCCAGCCCCCACGCCCAGCCTGACCAGCGCCCGGTTCGCGCCGGGCTTGCCAGATCCGGCAGCATGGAGTTGTAGAAAATGAACGCAAACTCGGCACCGAGTGTACCCAGGCCAACCCACAGTGCTGCGTTCCAGAACTGATTCTGCTCCGGCGTGACCGTCCACAACATGGCGCAGGAGACCACGCAAAGCAGGGTGAAGCTGATAAACCAGGGTTTACGACGGCCGGACTGGTCTGCGATGGCGCCCAATATCGGTGCCAGGATTGCGATGAACACCCCGGCAATGCCAACGATGTTGCCCCAGGCTTCCGTGCCTTTTACCTCGTCCTGCACCACTGACACGCTGAAGTACTGAGCGAAGACAAAGGTCAGAATGATGGTGAAAAAGGCGCTGTTGGCCCAGTCGTAGAGCGCCCAGGACCAGAGCGCGCGTTTGTCTTCCGGCTTGCCCTGTGTGGGGGCGACAGGCGATTGCGATGACATGTGGGGCTGGGCTCCTGATCCTTGCAAGGTAAATCCGTGCAGTGATTGTCGCCATTATCGCCACAAATGCACAGCCCCGTGGGGTTAAACCCTCTTCAGGTTCCGTGATTCGTGGTCCAGCAACCACGCCTTGCGTTCCAGGCCGCCCGCGTAGCCCGTCAACGTACCATTGGCTCCGATCACCCGGTGGCAGGGGATCAGAATGGCAATGGGGTTGAGGGCATTGGCACGAGCCACGGCACGCACCGCCTTCGGGTTGCCCAGGGTGTTTGCCAGCGCGCTGTACGAGCGGTGCTCACCCGCTGGAATCCCGGTCAGCCCCTGCCAGACCTGTTGTTGAAACTCAGTGCCGGTCAAGCGGATGTCCTTCCACGGCAGGGGCTTGATCACCCCCGAGAAGTAGGCGTTCAGCCACTCGATAATGGTCCCGGGGGCGCTGTTCGGTTGCTCGCGCCACTCCGGCTGCCGGAACCGGCGGTTTTGCAGCGAGTGCATGCGCTCTTCGTTGTCGTCGAAGTCCAGGTGCACCAGTTGGTCATCCACCATGGCCAGCCTCAGGGGGCCAACGGGACTGGGGAAGCGGCTGACATGAATTTGAGTTGTCATGATGGTGTCTCCTGCCGGGGTGGATGGGTGTTCAGTGATGTCCACAGGTACTGCGCTGCGTATGCCCGCCATGGCCGCCAGCGTTCGGCGTGGCGCGTCAGGGCTTTGGCGTCTTGAGGCCCGCCCAGGTAGGCCGAGGCCTTGAGTATGCCCAGATCGCTGGCGGGAAACGCGTCCGGATCACCCAGGCCTCGCAGGGCCAGGTAGTGGAGTGTCCAGGGGCCGATGCCCCGCATGGGTGCCAATTGCGCCAGTAGGGTGTTGCCATCCAGCTCGGCAAAACCGGGTTCGGCAAACCGGGCGGTGATTCGTTCCAGGGTGTCTGCACGGCTGCCGGGCATGCCCAGTTTGTTCAACGGCTGGCCGACGAGTGCTGCCGGTTCCGGGAATCTATGGGTAATACCTGTGCCCCCGGCAAGATCGTCGGGAAGGGCCTGGCCATAACGAGCCACCAGCCGCCCAGCCAGGGTTCGCGCCGCGGAGAGGGACACCTGCTGCCCAAGAATGGCCCGGACGGCAAACTCGAACCGTTCCCAGCTGCCTGGAACGCGCAGGCCGGGATGCCGTGCGACCAGTGGTTCCAATAGCGGGTCCTGCGCCAGGTGTTCGCTGATGCCGGGCAGGTCCGCATCCAGATCAAGCAAACGGCGTATCCGCGCACTCACCTCCAGAATGGACTGCCGTGCCGGCCCACGAAGGATAACCTGCACCCCCGGGGGATTGTCGCTTGGGCGGCAGATGACCAGCCCCGGTTGCCCAGCAATGCAGAGCGATCGCGCGTAGTGGTGCGCGCCAACCGCTTCCAGGCCCGGAATGGCCCGTGCCCGAAAGAAGGTCAGTAACTGCTCACTGTCGAACGGTGGCCGGGCCCGCAGGAACAGAACCAGGTCGTCGTGTGCCGGCAGAAAAAGATCGTCTGCACCGTTCTGTGTGGCTTTGAGCGGTGGCTTGAGACCTCTGCGGAATGCCGTCGGTGCGTTGCCGTAGGCTTCTTTCAGGGTGTGATTGAAGCGGCGCAGGCTTCTGAAACCGGCAATCTCCGCGATCTCCGTCATGCTGAGGTTGCTGTCGACAATCAACTGCCGGGCCCGCAGTAAGCGCCGGGCCTGGGCGTGTTGTTGTGGGGTGGCTCCGGTGTGGCGTTTGTAGAGCTGGCGCAGGTAGCGGTCGGTAATGCCCAGCCGCTCGGCCAGCTCCGCCACGGAGCCGTTATCCAGAGCACCTTCGTCCACCAGCCGCACTGCCCGGGCCACGGTGGTGTGAACCCCGGCAGCAGCCGGGCTACCAGGTGCCGCTTCTGGCCGGCACCGCAGACAGGGTCGAAAGCCGTTGGCCATGGCCGTTTCTGCAGACGGGTAAAAACGCACGTTCCCCCGCTTGGGCGTCACCGCCGGGCATATAGGGCGGCAGAAAATCCCGGTGGTCAACACAGCGGTGTAGAAGCGACCGTCGAATCGGGCGTCACGGGTTTTCAGTGCCTGGTAGCAAAGGTCATCGTTTAATGTGTCCATGATGGAAAGTGTACCAGCGAAACCCGGAAAAACTCGCCGGATTCGGAACTGACCGTTGAACCTTTACATCGCAAGCCCAAGCAGCAGGACCAGTTCCGCAAACACCACGCTGGCCCCGAGGGTATCGCCGGTATAGCCACCCAGTTGCCGGCGCAGGTACCCGCCCCAGACAATAGCCGTACCCAGCGTAGCGATAACGAGCCACAGCAGAGCTTTGGTCTCAAACGGGATAAGGGCCAGAGAGACAATCGCGGTGAACACGGTGGCAATCGCCAGCCGTGAACGCGAGAAATCTTCGGCCACCGGTTTGCTCTTGCTCTTGTCCGGGTCGGTCACATACGGCAGGAAGCCCATGATCATCAGTGGCGCGAGACGCGACACCATCGGGGCCAGGATCAGCGCCAGCCACACCGGTTGAGCTTCATCCAGCAGCGCAAGTTTCAGCACCAACGCAACCACCAGCGCCACCGTACCGTAGGTGCCGATGCGGCTGTCCTTCATGATCCGCAACCTGGCTTCCAGGGTATACCCGCCGCCCAACGCATCGACACTGTCGGCCAATCCATCCTCGTGGAACGCGCCGGTAATCCACAGGTGAAAACCCAGAATAAGAATTAGACTGACCAGCGGGCTCCAAAGCTGCACCAAAGCCATGTACAGCCCCGCATAAATGACGCCGAGCACCAGCCCAACCAGAGGGAAATAGACACTGCACTGATTCATCAGGCGGGGGGAATAGTCGATACGCACCAGCATGGGAATGCGTGTCAGGAACCCGATGGCCAGCCAGAAGGCTTGCCATTCCCTGGAAACGAGAGGTTTCAGTTGGCTCAATGCGCTGTCCTGCCTTTGGAGATGGTGTGAGTCTGCGGCCAGTTTAGCATTATCGTTGCGTGAGCCTGTTCCACACCGGAAATTCGTCGTTACCCGTGGCCCCTGATTGGCGAACGGGCTTGGTCTAAAACCGACCTCGCAGCCTGGAGTTATACGAACCGGTTCGCAAAACTCCAGGCAAGGGGCGGCAAATCGTTATAAGTATCTGATACTGTTGAAGCTGGTTTAGAGCATTGTGGAGTTATACGCCCTTATTCGCGGGTGCGTTAGAGACCAAGGAGGGCGTATAACTCCGGCGGTAGCCGTGGTGTTTCCTGTTTAGATGTTGATTCTAAAGAAATTTATTGGATTGGAAGGGGCGGCCGGAATTGGAGTTATACGAACGGGTTCGCATAATACGCTGTTAACCATATGATCGCGTACTTTTTCCCATTTATTGCAGTTGTTGTTCTGACCGTTCTAGCAAGTCTGTCGGTGGAAGTTGCGCGTCAGCGCGACGAATTACTTCCACTCCTCAATTTTGAGCCGTTCGTATATGTGCTTTTTTTGGGGGCTGGCGTTTCGCTGATTGTTTCTCACCGGTCCCGTGTCCCAGAAATTTTGGGAACCGCTCTCGTAGTTCCATTTTCTGGGGCGCTTACTGGGTGGGGCGCAGGTCTCACCATTGTGGAGCTGCTGTCAGGGCACTGGCAAAACGTTCCGGTCGGCATTGCACTGTCGGTTCTGATGGCTGCCATCACGCTAGCGCCTGTGTTAGTTGTTGGTCACGCTGCAAGTTTCACAGCCGACGTACGGGGCCGCTTATTCAGAAAGCCACTGCATGTGTGGCTGACTCATTTTATGGCCATCTCACTGATTGTTGGCGGTCTATTCGGTCTATGGAGTGTGTATGGTTAACCAGTCGGTCAACCGGACGCCAAAAGCGTACCGCTTTTGCTCCCCTTCGCTGGCGCTTCGGCGCCGGTTACCTCAGCGTTATGTGTAAGGACGAGGCTATGTCAGAACTGATTGATGAACTTCGGCAACACGCGCTTATGTGCGCCAACGATATACAAAACTCTGATCCTGACAGCGATGCTTCTCGTGTCGCATATGCCAGGGTTAAGACATTTGAGGGCATCAATTGCCCTAAATGTTGGGTATGCGAGCAACGCACTATCGAACTGGTGATTCAGGCTCACAGCACCAATACGGACTTTTACCAGTGCGGAAAATGTGGGTTTAGTGGTGTGTTTCCAAGAGTCGGTTAGTCTTAATCACATAACAAGTGACTGTGGTGTCAATTCCATAAATTAAGTCATTTGTTGGCGCCAAGGCTCCTGGTTTTTGATCATTGTATTCAACACCACAATCATCTTCCTCATGCAGGCAACGATGGCGACTTTTGGGATCTTTCCTTGGTCCTTCAGGTGTTCATAGAAGCGTTTGAACATCGGGTTGCATTGGATAGATGAGAGTGGACTTCCCCCGGTGCAGTGGACACTCCTAGCCTATACTTTGGCAAGTCGGCCGCAAAACAAGGGCGGTAATCCGTTTGAGAGGCCCGGTTTGAATATTGAAGTAATTAATGAAAAATCCGGTGATGATGCAAAAATACATCAGGTTACAGAGCAGGCCTTTTTAAGCGCGCCTCATACTGATCATACCGAGCAATTTATTGTAGATGCCCTTCGCCGTGCGGGAGCGCTGACTATCTCTCAAGTGGCTAAAGCTGATGGGAAAATTATTGGTCATGTTGCGATTTCGCCGGTCACTCTTTCAGGTGGTACAACCGGCTGGTTTGGGCTTGGGCCAATATCTGTTCTTCCTGAACATCAAGGGCTTGGTATTGGATCAAAGCTAATTCAGAGTTCTCTTGCCGCACTTGAGGCAATGGGTGCATCTGGTTGCGTGGTGCTCGGTGACCCTGGTTATTATGGTCGCTTCGGATTCAAGGTTGTAGATGGGCTGGTCTTTCCCGGTGTGCCTACTGATTATTTTCAGGCGCTATCGTTTTCTGGCGAGTTCCCAAAAGGGGAAGTGTCGTACCATGAGGCATTCTCAGCCCAGGGTTAACAAGGTTAAGCACAGCGCAGCTTTTTCGTTGCGACTTCGCCTCCACTATAAAGTTGCGCGTGTTGGCGTCGTTGCGGGCACTTATGAAATCAGTCAAAGGCAAAATTACTCTCATTGATCGTTTGGCTTTCGCGTTTTTCGGCGCAGTAAGTTCCTTCGTGACTGGAACCCTTATATACGCAGTAGTGGCTTACGTCATCACGGAATTCAATAACGGCGTGCTTCCACCTTTTTATCCTGTCTTCGTCTTTACGGTAAGCATGAGTGTGTTGGGCTTTGTCACTGCCAACGATTACATATTTAGAATTCTTACGGGGCTTTGGCGTTTGCTCGGCAATGTGGGCAACGGAATTGGCCCATAACAAGTCACAGCACCGGCCGCCACTGGCGTGACGCAAAGCTCTTCGTCGTGGATTGAAACTCACTATTCAAGCGGTCAGTCGCCCAACGATCCGCCGCACCCACGGCGCCACAATCGCGACTGTCGGGAAGGCGATTGGCCAGGTTGTCAGGCAGCTTTTGAGCCACTGTGCAGCGAAACCGGAATGGAGCCCCTGCGAGGTCGCAAGAACAAAGGCGGATACGATACAGACCATGATGGCCGAGAGCATGGCGCTGAATAAGATTGGGGCAAATCGTGCTGGAATATGCATTCTGTTCTCCTGGATATCGTTTGCTGACTGAGATGTTCACAGTGACTGAGTGATTTGGGTGACCCAACCGGATACGAATAAGCCGAGACCAAACACTGTGTGCGTTATCAGGCTCTGCAGTCGCGCTGCCGTTGGGTCTTTTGATCGGGAGGCGGCAAATCCCGCGCCCATGCCCGGTTGCATCAGCAAGAACGGGGCAGCCACGGTTCCGATGCCAACGGCGAGTGCAGGACCAATCGTTGGGTTATCAATCCAAGACTCACCCCAGATACCAATGAGTAAGGCAGCGAAGGCCGTGCCAATCAGATAGTGGGCTACCCACCCTATGAAGTGTTCCGCGCGCCTGGGAGACGATGCTGCAATAGAGTCGTGGCGAAATTGCCCGTGAGCCATATGGGCAATCCAGCGTCCTACCATCCCGTAGTTTGGGGGCGGAATGCCTAGCAGTGTCTTGCGTACGATCCCCCACAAGTCCGTTACAGCCGTCGCTCCGATGCCGATGAATACGATAAAAAGTAGTTGGTTCATAACTCTTCCTTTATTCCTCTTGATTTCGCGTTGTTGAGATCGTACAACTTCAAGTCAACTTGAGGTCAAGGAGTGTTTATGGATATCGCTGAAGTCGCTAAACGGTCTGGCGTGCCTGCGTCCACGTTGCGCTTCTATGAAGAGAAAGGGCTAATCAGCTCCATTGGCCGACAAGGGTTGCGCCGGGTTTTCAACGACAGCATATTGGAGCGGCTGGCGTTGATAGCGCTGGGACGTGCGGTGGGGTTTTCACTCGATGAAATCGCCCGCATGATTGGGTCGAAGGGAAATCCGAAGATCGACAGGGAACTGCTGGTGAGTAAGGCCGACGAACTGGATCGGACCATTCACGAATTGGTAGCGATGCGCGATGGTCTTAGGCATGCCGCGATTTGTTCTGCGCCCAGTCATATGGAGTGCCCCAAGTTTCGCCGCCTGCTGGGATTGGCGCAAAGTGGGGCGATTCGTAGTAAAAACACGGGAAAACTGCCGCAAAAGCGGCGCTGAGGAATCCTGGGTGTTGTTTTCAGCAACCGATAGCCCAGGAGCAACCTACGCCCCCCAAAAGGCGTTCGGGGAGGACTGCAAGCCAGCCCCGGCTTGTTAGTATCTGGCAATACCCTTTCCGGAACGGCCTATGGTCCCCAGTTCAGGCCCCGTGCGCCAGCGGTTGATGACCCTGGCCTGGCCCATCATTATCCAGTTCTATCTGTTTCAGCTCACCGGCGTGGTGGACAACCTGATGGTGGGTCAGTTCGGTGAGCAGACCATCGCAGCGCTGGGAATCTGCCTGCAGCTGAATTTCCTGGTGGTGCTTTGCTACGCGGCCTTGACCGAGGGTGGCGCCGTGATTACCGCCCAGTTGCGTGGCGCCCGGAAGCACGCCGAGATCCGTGAGACCCTGGCAACCCTGCTGACCGCCGGCCTGTTTACGGGCGTGGCCATTGGGGCTCTCTATATTGTCTTTGGCGAGTCGCTTCTGGCTTTGCTGACTACGGACCTGTTCCGTGCTCCGGCGGAGCGCTCCGGGCTGCCGGGCATTGGCTATGGCTATCTGTGGATCATCGGGCTGGGGTTGCCTGCTCTGGTAATTGCCCATGTGGCCATGTATGTGCTCCAGTCCCTCGGCAACACCCGCACCCCCATGCGACTGGCCCTGTATGGCAATGTGCTTAACGCCCTTGGTAACTACCTGTTGCTGTTTGGCGGTGCCATTCAGGGCGTAACCGAGCCCCTGTTTCCGCCTCTTGGGCTTCCCGGTGTTGCAATCGCCACTGTTCTGGCGTGGCTGTTTCAGGCGATGTTCATGCTACGCGCCGTTCTCCGCCATCCGGCGGTCAATGCCCGGGTAAGGGATGTCTCCGGGCTGGCGTGGCAACGGCTCAGGCGAATCCTGTACCTGGGGTATCCGCTGTCCGTAGATGGTTTTCTGTGGCAGGGGTCGGCGTTCATTTACACCATGATGTTTAACCGGGTGGGTGCGGAAGCTTACGCGGCCTTTTTGGTGGCGTCGATTATTCGTGGGTTTTCGCTGGCTCCGGGTGTCGGATTGCAGCAGGCCGTTAGCATTGCCCTGGGGGAATCGCTGGGCGGCCGGCATCCGCAGCGGGCACGAGCCTACACCGCCATGGGTATCCGCATGGTGTTGCTGGTGCTGCCGTTGCTGACATTGATCGTGGCATTGCTTACCCCCTTGTTTCTGCAGTTCTACGAAATCAGCGATTTAACCCGGGAGCGGGTGATCTGGATGGTGGCCCTGAGCGTTCTTTACAGCGGTGCCACGGCGTTAACCATGATTATTCCGGGCATTCTGAGGGCCGGTGGCGATACCCGCGCACCGATGGTGATCACCCTGATTGGCTTTGCCGGTGTCGGGGTGCCCGTGGCCTGGTATTTTGGGCTCTATCTTGGGTTTGGCCTTTGGGGTGTGTTTGCCGGCTTTGTTGCGGATGAAGTGGTGAAAGCCGTTATCATGGTGATCTACCTGCAGCGTGAAACCTGGCTACGGCGCCTGGCCTGACGCCGTTTAACCCGCACCCAACGCTGCGTGTTCATAGCATCACTGATTCCGCCAGCGGGAATGCTTCTGAAGCTTCCGTTGCAGGGTTCGCCGGTGCATGTTCAGCGCCCGGGCCGTTGAGGATACATTGCCGTCGTGCTCGTTCAGCACCCGTTGAATGTGTTCCCACTCCATTTCCTCCACCGTTGGGGGTTCTTCACGGGTTGCCGGTGGGCCGTCCAGTGGGCTGAAACCGGCCGTCAGTTGGCTCAGTGTGACCGGTTTGCACAGGTAGTTGACGGCACCCCGGCGCATGGCTTCCACGGCGGTGGCGATGCTGCCATATCCCGTCAGTACCAGCACCTCCAGTTCGGGTTGAAGGGCCAGCAGCTCCGGCAGTAATTGCAGGCCGCTTTCGCCGGCCAGGTTGAGATCCAGCACGCAGCGATGAAAGGTCTGTGATTCCAGTGCTGCTATGGCCTCCAGACGGTTGAGGGCACACGTGGCCTCGATGTTCTGGCGCTTCAGGGAACGCTGTAGCACCTGCACGAAGGCTTCGTCATCGTCGATCAGCAACCAGGTCGACTGGCCGTTCATTCCGCCTCCTTGTCGCCCTGGGTATGGGCTTGCGCTTGTGGCAGGTCGATGATCATGGTGGTGCCCGTGCGGTCGGCCCTGGCTTTGAGGGTGCCGCCGTGGCGCTGGATGGTGGCGTTGGAGAGGAACAGCCCTACGCCCAGGCCATGTTCGGAGTCTACAACGCCATCGCCGGCGGTGTTCTGCAGTGAGAGTTCCAGACCCTTGCCATGATCCTCAACCACGATTGCGACCCGTCCCTCGTCGCTGTCCCCCGCGCTGACCGCGACCCACGATGGGCTGGCCGTCAGGGCGTTGGCCAGAAGGTTCAGTATGGCTTGGTCCAGGGTGGCATCCACGGCGACGGGCTGGTCGGGGAATGGCGCCTGCCAGTGGATGGGCGACGCCGGCCACAACAGCGTGGCTGACTCCCGCAGCCGCATCATCCAGAAGTGCAGCGGAAGGATTTCCTGCTGCGCGGCCTTGGCCTGCATGGCGGCAGTAGACAGTTGGTGCAGGTGGTTGCTGCAAAGGCCCAGTTGCTTCTCCATCAACCCAAGGTCGTCTGCAAGCGAAGGGTCGGTGTGCACGGATTTCATTTCGTCCACCAGCAGGGCCATGGTGTTCAGCGGCGTACCCAGCCGATGCGCCACCGCCGCGGCGGACAGGCCCAGGGCAATCACCTGTTCATCCCTGAGCCGGTTCTCCCGGAATTCGGCCAGTTGTCCCTGTTTCTGTCGCAACCGACGGGCCAGTGAGCCAACCACCAGCAACAGCATGGTGGCAGTGATGGCAAAGGTGGCCCACATGCCCATCAGGTGCAGTTGGGTCAGGTTGGCGTTGTGATGTTCGTGGGTAAGCGGCGTGTGCCACAGCACCATGGCGGTGTAGAAGCCAAAACCGATGACCGTCAGAGCAATGCTTTCGCGCAAGGGGACCAGGATGATGGCAACGGCAATGGGAAGCAGCAGCAGCGAGACAAGCGGATTGGTATAGCCTCCTGTGAGGAATAGCCAGGCGCTGATCAGGAAAAGATCCAGGGCGAGCCCGAGGCTGACCGTAACCGTCAAACGGGGAGGCCGGCGGGTAAACCAGAGCCAGCCAAGGGTTGCCAGTACGGTGTAGAGCAGGCAGATCAACAGGGCTTCTGGCCGATGGGCCAGGGTGACCATGGTGTCGGCGATGGCAACGGCGACCAACTGAATGACCACGATGGCCAGACGCATGGTGAGAAGGTAGCGCGCCGCCTGTTGAAAACCGGTTTGTGAGTGAGTCAGCCATTCCATGGCATGCATTCTAGCGGGTTTTCGACGGTGCTACTGCGGGAATGTCTTCAGTCGGATGCGGCATTCTGTCTCATGCGCGGTGGGTGTCTGACTCCAGCGGTTCCAGAAGGCTGGCGGTTGTCTCCGCCGGGATGATCAGATTGCGGCCCCGGTCCTTTGCTTCGTACAGACGTTTGTCGGCTTCTCTTACCAACTGGCGCAGCGTTTCGCCGTCTGGCCCGAACTCCGCGACGCCACCACTGAGAGTCAGACGGATAACGTCGTTGTTGACGGTCAATGGGGTAGAGGCGACCGCAATACGGATTTTTTCAGCCACCTCCAGGCCTTGCTGGCCATTGGTATTGGTCAGCAGTATGCCAAACTCTTCCCCTCCCAGGCGTGCCGCCAGATCGGTTGCACGCAGGCATTCCCGGAAAATACGGGCAACGTGTTGCAGGGCCAGATCGCCGGTGTCGTGGCCATAGCGGTCGTTGACCTCTTTGAAATGATCGAGGTCGAGCGCGAGCAGGGTCATCGGCGTGTTATAGCGTCGGCTGCGCTGTTGCTCCCGTTTGAAGATGTCACTGAGCCTGGCCCGGTTGGCAAGGCCGGTGAGGGTGTCGGTTTGGGCAATCTTGAGCAGTTGGCGCTGTGACTGTTCCCGGGTCACTTCGTAGACGTGGGAGAACACCAGAATGCACAGGGAGATGACGGCAATGTTGGCAACTGGCAGCGCTTGCATCATGGCCGGCTCGTCGTGATACCTGAGCAGGAAAATAATGCCGGCGACGCTCATATAGAACACGGATATAGCCAGGCCAAGTCGACGGCCCATCAGTAGGTGAGAGACGATCGGAATCAGGAGCACCCAGGCGTGTACGGTGGCCGAGGCTCTGGGGATGGTCATGGCGAACATCATGGCGGTGAAAAACGGGATGGCGTAAGCAATGATCCAGCGCTCAAGATGCTGTGTGTTGCGTACCGCCCTGTAAACGAGAATGGCGTATGCACCCATTGCGAGTTCGACGATGGCTAACGGATAACTGCCTGTGAGCAGGTTGAGCATGGCAAACAGGGCGCCCCCGAGCATGGTGAGAACCAGCAACGCCTTTAATACCGCCTTGCGATAGGGGCGAGCCAGGGCTTTCAGGGGTTCTTTGTAGCTATCCATGAGGCGAGATCTTTGGTGGCCCGGTAACTCAATGTATCCAGGCGGTAAAAATATGTAGGTAATGTAAGCACAAGTAAAGAGGGGCGAATTAGATCAGATTTTCAACAAAAAAGTGAGGGGAGTTAAGACTAAAGTCGTAGCATTTCTGCCTCTAAATCCAAATTCACCAACGTCCCGGCCCGGATCCATAAGGGCATTCGGGTTGTATAGTACTTAAAGATACTGTCCAGCGGAGCGCATGATGGGAAGTCCGGTATTGGCCGTTGAAGGGTTAAGTAAAGGTTATATCAGCGGTCGCCAGCGGGTGTCCGTGCTGGCGGATCTGTCCCTGTCGGTTTGTTCGGGGGAGTCCCTGGCGGTTGTGGGACGATCAGGTTCCGGTAAGAGCACTTTGTTGAACCTGTTGTGTGGCCTGCAGACACTGGATGACGGACGCATCGCCGTCGCGGGTGAGTCCTTTGCAGCAACTGGCGCAGGCGCCGAAGTGCGCTGGGCAGAACTCCGCCGGCGCACCATTGGCGTGGTGTTCCAGGACGTTAATCTGATGCCCGCGCTCTCGCTGCTGGACAACGTTCGCCTGCGCTCCCATTTGGCCGGCCACGCTGCTGGCGGCGAGCGTGAGTGGCTGGAGCGCCTGGGTGTGGGGGCCGAAGCTGACCGTTACCCGGATCAGGTGTCGGGTGGCCAGGCCCAGCGAGCGGCGCTGGCCATGGTATTCGCCATGGCTCCGGCGTTGATTCTGGCGGACGAGCCCACCGGCAGCCTTGATCGTCACACCGCTGATGAGGTGGCGGACTGCCTGTTCACTGTGCAACAGCAAACCGGTTGTGCACTGGTCCTTGCTACCCACGACAGGGAGCTGGCGTCCCGCTGCGACCACTTGCTTGATCTCAGCACGACTGTTTGACCAATGATGCTTGCGCGCGCCTTCGTCAGCCACTACCGCCGCCACCCCATCCAGCTGTTGGCTCTGGCGTTGATGATTGTGCTGGCAACCATGCTTTGGACCGGGGTGACGGTACTGACCGACCAGGCCCGCAATAGTCTGTTGCAGAGCGAGAATGCGGTGGCGGCTCGCGCTCATGTGATTCGCTCGGATGGGCGACCGGTGGGTGTGGATGACTTTGCTGCCCTGCGTATGGCCGGCGTGTGTGTGGCGCCCTGGCTGGAGCTGCAGCGACCGCCGCCGGAAGGGCGGGTGATCGGCATCGACCCGCTGGCGATGGGGTGTTTCGGTGACACTGGCCTCGGCAGTGGTGCCGACACGTTGGATGGTGCGCCTTTCCTCGATATCAGCGAGGCCGCAGAACTTTCGAAAGAAGGGTACGGCAGCCGGCTTTACCTGCTGACGCGGGATGAGAACCGTGATTTGCCAACCGGTTATATCCTGCGTGAGTTTTCCATGGGCCCACCCACCGGTGAACTGGCGGACAGTTTCCTGCTGAATCTGGATGCCCTGAGCCTCCTGGTGCTTCTGATTACGGGCCTTCTGGTGCGCAGCGTACATCGATTGGGGATTGCTCAACGGCACGGCAGCTTTTCCCTGCTGCACCGGTTCGGAGTGCCTCGCCAACGGATAACGCAGTGGCTGACCTTGGAGCTGTTGGTGCTGACCGGTATTTGCGTTGTGCCGGGGTTATGGTTGGGGGCAAAGCTTGCCGGGATGCTGGGTAGCGGTTTCGGCCAGGCCCTCGACAGTCTGTTTGATGTGGCCGTCTATGCCGGCGCTGAAGAAGCGCTGCCCTGGAGGGCCGCCGCCATCGTGGTCTTTCTGGTGCTGGCGGTCTGTCTGGTGGACTGGGTGGTCCCGGCGCATTGGCGGGCGATGGCTGGCCAGGGCCGGGGGCGAACGATTGCCTTCCTGATGTTTCTGGTCGGGTTGGTGGGGGTTGCCCTGGCCCCGGCCCTGGCCTGGGTCTTTGTCGCGACGGCGATGGTGTTTGCGGGCGCCGGTTGGCTGACACCTGGATGGTTGGCGCTGCTTGCCCAACGGCTTTCCAGTCGCACCGGCTCACAAAGAGAAGACCCACTTGCCCGCTGGCGGCAACGGGAACTGGCGGTGATGTTCCGGCACCTGGCGTTGCCGGTGGTGGCACTGCAATTTGCCATGGCCACGGTGCTGGCGGTGCAGGCGTTGGTGACGACCTTTGAGGGCACCTTCGAAACCTGGCTGGCCCAGCGCCTGGAAGCGGAGTTCTATGTGGAGGTGCCTGCGAATGCAGACGCCGACATGGCGGCTGCGCAATTGCAGAGCCTGGACGGCATCGGGCCGTGGCATCGTGTGATCCGTGGCCAGGCACACATTGCGAGGGCGGATTCCGGGGGGCAACGCGGCCTTGGCAATGAGCGTATTGCGGTGGACCTGTTTGCCCTGATGCCAATCAGTGATCTGGTGACAAAATGGTCTCTGTTGGAAAGTGTTGAGGAGCCCTGGCAAAAGCTTGAGACCGATAGCGTAATGATCAATGAGCAGTTGGCCCGGCGCTACCGGCTTGAGGTGGGCGACACCCTCGACATCAGATTAGCGGATACCAATCGCAATGCAGAAGTGGTGGCTATCTACGCCGACTACGGGCGGCCTGCGGGGGAAATTCTGATGGCCGGTTCTGCGCTGCCGGCGGCTTTCAAGCCCCACTTCCAAAGCTTTTCGGTGACACCCGGCGGCGTGGCGATGTCCGACATCCGCGGGCGCCTGTCGGACACTTGGCAGACGTCGGAACTCACCATCAGGGACAACAACAGCATCCGGGCCCTGGCGTCGAAGGTCTTCAGTCAGACGTTCCTGCTTACCCGCGCCATCAGCCTGTTGACCTTGTTGCTGGCGGCGATGGCCCTGCTGATTATGGGATGGGTCTTTTTCATTACCCGGGTGAAATACTTTCAACTGCTGGGCGTTTGGGGACTGCCTGCATCGAAGGTCAGGCGTCAGCTCCGGCGCCTGTCGGTGGCGCTGACCCTCACGGTGACCATTGCTGCGCTACCGCTGGGCGTGTGGCTGACCTGGGTGCTGGTCAGTCGCATCAACCCGCTGGCTTTTGGGTGGTCATTGCCGATGGACCTGTACCCGTTGTTCTGGATTGAACTGGGTTTGGTGGCCGTGGCGACAGGGCTGATAATCGCCCATCTGATGCGCCGGCAGCTTGGCCACATGGACAGCATTAAACAGGTGGAGCCATGAATATCCAAACCGGCGTTGTTGCCGGCCTACTGGCGGTCGTCCTTGCGGGCTGTACGGATTTGGAGAACGACACCGGATTCGCCGGGCTTGCGCAGCAGACAGGCGAGGTGGAGCAATCGCAATTCCAGCAGCCGGAGCCAGGCGACACCCTGATCTTTCCCGAGGACTGGGGGCCCCATCCGCAACACCGTATTGAATGGTGGTACCTGACCGCTAACCTGGAAACCCAGGACGGCAGACCGCTGGGGCTGCAGTGGACACAGTTCCGTCAGGCTTTGAAACCGCGACCCGCCAATGCGGAACCACCAGAGGCCAGTGCCTGGCCCCTGGACGCGGCGTGGATGGCACACGCCGCCGTGTCATTTGAGGGTGAGCACTGGTTTGAAGAAAAGCTGGCCCGGGGTGATTTGGGGCATGCCGGGGCCAGGGCGGACCCGTTACAGGTATGGCTGGATGACTGGCGGCTGGTATCGCAACCGGATTCCGAACAGTGGCATTTGCAGGTTGAGGGCGGTAACTGGCGCTACGATCTGCGCCTGAGCAACACCGGCAAACCGGTACCCCATGGGAAAAACGGGTTCAGTGCCAAATCCGCCAGTGGCGAGGGCTCAATGTATTTCAGCCTGGTGGATCTGCACATTGAGGGTACGGTGACCCTTGGCGATGAAACCCTGGCCGTTTCCGGCAAGGGCTGGTTCGATCGCGAGTGGAGCAGTCAGTTCCTGAAGGCTGGCCAGCAGGGCTGGGACTGGTTCGCCCTGCATCTGGATGACGGCCATAAACTGATGGCGTTTCGCCTGCGGGAAGACCAAGGCGCCTTCGTGTCTGGCAGCTGGATAAACGCCAATGGGCAGGTTGAAACGTTGAACGGAAACGACATCAGCCTGAGCCCACTCGACTGGCAATCCTCGCCGCAGGGCAGGGTTCCTGTGGAGTGGCGCCTGCGGATGCCACAGCAAAACGTGGATGTACAGGTTGCCGCGCCGCCCGGCGACTACTGGAACGCCGGGCTCTACCCGTATTGGGAAAGCCCGGTGACGGTGACAGGTTCCCACGATGGTGTGGGGTATATGGAACTGACCGGTTACCGCAACTGAGCTAGCGGATCGCCGGCGGCTGCAGACCGCTGATCAGTTCCTGGATGCCCCGGTGCCACTGTTGGCGGAGTTGGTGGAAGTAGTCGTTGTGTTCGTCCACCCGGTCGACGAAGCAGGGCTTCAGTTCGTTGTTGCGGTATATGGCCACATCCAGCGGCATCCCCACCGACAGGTTGCTCTTCATGGTGGAGTCGAAGGAAATCAGGGCGCACTGGTAGGCCCGGTCCAGTGAGGAATTGTAGTTCACGACGCGGTCGAGGATGGGCTTGCCGTATTTCGACTCGCCAATCTGGAAATAAGGCGTTTCTTCAGTGGCTTCAATGAAGTTGCCTTCGGGGTAGATGTTGAACAGGCGTACCTGTTCGCCCCGGATCTGGCCGCCCAGTATCAGTGAACAGCTGAAGTCCACATGGTTCACTTTGCCCTCGGGGTTGTCGCGGTGAATAACCTCGCGGATGGTTCTGCCGACAACCTCTGCCGTCTCGAACATGGAGGCGGTGGAGAACACATTGGGGTCTTCGGAGCCGGCGCGGTTTTCCAGCAGGCTGATCACGCTCTGGCTGGTGGCCAGGTTGCCCGCCGATAGAATCACCAGTTCCCGTTCCCCCGGCTGTTCGAAGACATGCATTTTGCGGAAGGTCGAAATCTGGTCAAAGCCCGCGTTGGTGCGGGAGTCGGATGCGAAAACCAGGCCGTCGGCCAGGCGCATCGCCACACAATAGGTCATGGGGCTACCCTCGGGTCGTACTGAATGCGCTCAGTTTACCCGTTTCTGCGCAGAAAGCATGGGGCGGCGTGTGGAATTTGCACAGCTTTTTGTTACTGGCTTTCCCCGGCCATGGTGACCCAGGCACGGGTCTGCAGGTGCTCCATGCCGCCGCCGCTGCGAATGCCCCGCACGGGTGCTGCATCCCGGTAATCCAGTCCGGTTGCCAGCTTGATATGGCTTTCAGCAACATTGAGCAGGTTCACCACATCAAAGGTATGCCAGTTGTGGCCCAGCCAGGCCTCGGCCCAGGCGTGGGTGGCCAGGTGGTCATCGCTGAACGTGTGGATGTAACCGCTGACATACCGCACCGGCACCCCAATGTGGCGGCAGCAGGAGATGAATACATGGGTATGGTCCTGGCACACCCCCGCCTTCTGCTGGAAGGCCTCGGCGGCTGTGTGGGTCACCGTGGTGACGCCGGGCGTGAATTCGATGTGCTCGAGGATACGATTCATCATGCGCACCAGGCTGCGCTTGTTGGCGGAGAACTGGCTGGCGAAGGCTTTGATGGCTTTGTCGGCGTCGGTTAACGGAGTGTGGCGCAGGAACACCTCGGGCGGAAACGGTGAGTCGTCCTTGGTTAATGGTTTGCCCGTGAGATCAACCACGCCCTCCGCCGTCAGGGTGATCTCCCTGGTCGCTTTGTCCATGGTCATGACGGTAACAATATTGCCGAAGCCGTCTGTCATCTGGCTGGTTTCGCCAGGGGCACTCAGGTGCCACTCCAGTATCTTCTGCTGGGGTGTGTTACGGGGTGTCAGGCGTAGATACTGGATGCCTTTGTGCATGGGTTCGTCGTAGCTATAGGTGGTGTCATGGCGGATATTCAGCTTCATTGTTTCCACCCCATGTAGTCTTTCTGGATCTGGCCGGCGATGCGTTGGATGCGTTGCAGGAAGTCGGTCAGATACTCATTCAGGCCGCGCTCGGCAATGTACTCGCGGTCGCCGTAGCGGATGTTGGCATACAGGCTTGTGGCCAGGCGCCGGGCCCGGCGGGCCTCGCCGCTTTCGATCTGCTCCAGAAGATCCGCGATTTCCTCCAGGCAGGCGTGGAGCGAACGGGGAACATCCGGTTTGAGAATCAACAGTTCGGCCACATTCATCGGTTCGATATTGTGGCCGTAGGTGTTCTGGTAGGCCTCAAAGGCGGCCAACGAGTGCAGCAGCGCCGTCCATTCGAAGAACGACTGGGTGGGGTGCCCTTCCAGGGATTTGGTGGCCATGTGGTGGCGGATGTTCAGCACGCGGGCGGTGGCGTCTGCACGCTCGATAAACGTACCCAGGAGCAGGAAATGGAAGGCGTCATTGCGCAGCAGGGTGCCATAGGCCGCACCACGGAACACGTTTGAGCGTTCGCGGGTCCAGTCAAACACCCGGCTGGCGTTGGATTCGGTCACCCCTTTATGGCGTAGTTCATTCAGCTCCATCCAGGCCAGGTTAATGCTCTCCCAGACATCTGCGGAGAGATTGCCTCGCACGTGCAGGGCGTTATCCCGGGCGCTGCGGATCACACTGAACACACTGGCAGGGTGGCGGTCGTCCAGAAGAAGGAAATCAATCAGGTTCTGGGGGGTGATTTCCGGGTAGAGCTCGTGAAAGGTTTCGCGGCTACCGGTCACCAGCAATGGCACGGATAGCTGTTCCTCGCGGTCTTCGGGAACGTCGATCAACGCCATGGTGAGGCTGACGTCCAGCAGACGGGCCTGGGTTTCCGCCCGCTCAAGATAGCGGGCCATCCAGAACAGACTTGATGCAGCTCGGCTCAGCATTCCTCGCCCTCCAGTACCCAGGTGTCCTTGGTGCCACCGCCCTGGGACGAATTCACCACCAGCGACCCTTCTTTCAGGGCCACCCTGGTCAATCCACCAGGTACCATCTGCACTTTCTTACCCGAAAGCACAAAAGGCCGCAGGTCGAGGTGTCGGGGCGCTACGCCTTCGTTTACAAACGTCGGGCAGGTAGACAGGCTCAGCGTGGGCTGGGCAATGTAGTTGTCTGGCCTGGCCCGCAACAGTGAGCGGAAATGGCTCAGCTCTTTTTTGCTGGCCTTGGGGCCGATCAGCATGCCGTAGCCACCAGCGCCCTGGGTTTCCTTGACCACCAGGTCTGGCAGGTTGTCGAGGATGTACTTGAGATCTTTTGGCTTGCGGCCCTGCCAGGTGGGGACATTTTTCAGGATCGGTTCTTCACCCAGGTAGAAACGGATCATCTCGGGTACGAAGGGGTAAATGGCCTTGTCGTCGGCGACGCCGGTGCCCATGGCGTTGGCAAGCACCACATTGCCGGTGCGGTAGGCTGCATAGAGCCCGGGGACACCCAGCATGGAATCCGGGTTGCCAGCCAGCGGATCGAGGAAGTCGTCGTCGACCCGCCGGTAAATCACGTCCACCTGCTGGGGGCCGACGGTGGTCTTCATGTAGACCTTATTGCGACGTACAAACAGGTCCGCCCCTTCCACCAGTTCGATACCCATCTGCCGGGCCAGGAAGGCGTGTTCAAAATAGGCACTGTTGAAACGGCCGGGGGTTAGCACGACTACGGTGGGGTTGGGATTTAGCGACGCTGCGCGCAGTGTTTCGCCCAACAGGGCCGGGTAATGTTCAACCGGTGCTACCGGGGCCTTGGCAAACAGTTCTGGAAACAGACGCATCATCATGCGCCGGTTTTCCAGCATGTAGGAGACACCGCTGGGGCAGCGGAGATTGTCTTCCAGCACGTAGAAATCGCCGTCGTTGTGGCGGATCAAATCGATGCCGGCTATGTGGGAATACAGATTACGTGGCAGCTTGAGGTTTTGCATGCCGGGCTGGTACTGGGGGTTGGCGAATACCTGTTCAGCACTGATGACACCGGCGCGAATAATCTCGAACTCGTGATAGATATCGAACAGGAAGCGGTTCAACGCCTGCACCCGCTGGCGCAAACCAGCCTGCAGACGTTGCCAGTCGCTGGCGGAGATTACTCGTGGGATCAGATCAAACGGGATAAGCCGTTCGGCCCCCTGGTCTTCGCCATAGACATTAAAGGTGATGCCCAGGCGTTGGAACAGCACGTCTGCCTCGCGGCGCTTCTCGGCTAACAGGGCTTCGTCGGATCGGATCAGCCAGTCCTCCAGCATCCTGCAGCTGGGTCGTACCCGATTATTCTGGTCGAACAGTTCGTCGTAGATACCCTCAGGCGGGGTTTGTATCAACATAACCATGACCCTCTCCTGAACACGCCGTCCACCGGATGTGGGCGGTCGGTATTCAGCCATTCCCATGATGTAAAGGAACAGCAAAAGGCAGGCCACTCTGGCGGCAAACCGTGGGTTTATCACCGGAACGGGTTATTTAAGCAAAGGCCAGACGGAGGGAAGTGTCAATAAAAAGCATTGCCAGCCGCCGGGAAAGGCGGCTGGCGGGCAAGGGTTATTCCAGGGACGTAGCGCCAATGCGGTGAATACTGACATCCGCACCGTTGAATTCCTCTTCTTCTGTGAGACGCAGGCCGGAGATGGCGTTAACAATGCCGTAGACGATCAGGCCGCCGACAAAGGCCACCACAACACCGGCAACCGAACCGATGATCTGCGACATCAGGCTGACCCCGCCCAGGCCCCCGAACGCTTCCTGGCCAAAGATGCCGGCGGCAATGGCACCCCATACACCGCACACACCGTGCAGGGGCCATACACCCAATACATCGTCCAGGCGCTCAATCTTGTCCTGGGCCCACTCAAACATGTACACGAAGATGGCGCCGGCGATGCCACCGGTAATCAGCGCACCGACCGGGTGCATCAGGTCCGAACCGGCGCACACCGCCACCAGGCCGGCGAGCGGTCCGTTGTGGATGAAGCCCGGGTCCTTGCGGCCGACCAGCATGGCCACCAGAACGCCACCCACCATGGCCATGAGACTGTTCACCGCCACCAGGCCGCTGATGCCATCCAGGGTCTGGGCGGACATCACGTTAAAGCCGAACCAGCCGACGGTGAGAATCCAGGCGCCCAGCGCCAGGAATGGAATGTTGGAGGGGGCAAACGCCACCACGCGGCCATTACGGTAACGGCCTTTACGTGCGCCCAGCAGGAGCACGGCGGCCAGGGCGATCCAGCCGCCCACGGCGTGCACCACGACCGAGCCGGCAAAGTCGTGGAAGGCTGCACCAAACTGGTTCTCCAGCCAGGCCTGGAAGCCGTAGTTGCCGTTCCAGATCATGCCCTCGAAGAAGGGATATACAAATGCCACGATCAGCCCGGAGGCGATAAGCATGGGGTAGAACTTCGCACGCTCGGCGATACCGCCGGAGACGATGGCGGGAATGGCGGCGGCAAAGGTCATCAGGAAGAAGAACTTGACCAGGTCATAGCCATTTGCGGCCGTCAGCTCTGAAGCGCCGGCCATAAAGTGGCTGCCGTAGGCGATGTAGTAGCCAATGAAAAAATAGGCCACGGCGGAGATGCCGAAGTCGGTCATGATTTTTACCAGGGCATTCACCTGGTTCTTGTGACGCACGGTGCCGACTTCCAGGAAGGCGAAGCCAGCATGCATGGCCAGTACCATGATGGCACCGATCAGAATGAACAGTGTGTTGGCGCTTTCGGTCAGGGTATGTACTGCACTCGTGATGTCCACGGGTTGGTTGCTCCTGATTTTTTGGTTTTATCCACCTGTCACGGGCGGGTTGTGCATTGATAGCGTGCACACCAAGCAAGGAGTGTTCCATTTTGAGGCAAATTCAGAGCGGGTAGTCGATTAGGTGATTTTCCGCTCTGAAATTGGGCGGGGTTGAGTTGAAGACGGGGTGTTTGCGCTCTTTAATGGTGCATTAATGGGCCGAGTGCACCAATATGGCCGTCTACCACAGTAATTCGTCCTGGTCGGAGTCGTCGGAACTGCGGGAATCCGGTGCAGCAGACACATCGGCTTCGGGGTTCATGAGTTCCCTTAACCGCATCTCCTGTTCCTCGATCGGTCCGGACAGATCGATAATGATTTCCACCCGGCGATTTTTGGCGCGGTTCTCCGAAGAGGTGTTTGGTACTCGTGGCTCGGTATAAGCGAGACCGGTGACCGCCAGCCGGGCAGGCTTCAGATTACCCTCGGCGAGGAGCGCATTGGCAACCGCTGCCGCCCGGGCGGCGGATAGATCCCAGTTGCTGTAGAACCGCTGCGTACGGATGGGAACATCGTCGGTATGGCCTTCGATGGTCAGCTTGCCGGGGATCTGCACCAGTATGTCGGCCATTTCCAGCAACAGACCTTCAAACTCCCAGGTCAGGTCCGCCGAACCGGAGGGAAACGCCCCCTTCTCCTCAACGCGAACAATGATTCTATGATTGTCCTGGATGAGGTTGACCCGGCCGTCTTCGATGGCTGTCTCAAGAACCGAGCGAACCTGTTCCAGGGTCTTCTCGAGCTCTTCCTGGATGGCGGATTCCACAGCCACATCCGTAGGGCTTTTCAGGGTTTCCAGTTCGGGCTGCTCGTCGGTGGTTGTCTGTTTGACTTCGTTGACGACGGTGGGCTCGGGCGGTGCCGGAGAAAACTGATCGAAAATCGGGCTGGTGCCCATGGGTACCTCAAGGACGGGCACCTCGCGCTGCACACCAAACGCTTTCGACAGTTCACCAGCGATCTGTTTGAACTTCTGTGCGTCGATCTCGGAGAACGACAACAGCAGGACGAAAAAGCACATCAGCAGCGACATCAGGTCCGCGAATGTCACTACCCAGGCGGGAATGCCCGCTTTTTCCTCTTCTGGTAATTCGTCCATGGCTAAACGCCTGCGGTCTCGGCTTCTGAGTTTTTCTCACGTTCTTTCGGGGTCAGGTAACTCGACAGCATCTGTTCGATAATCCGCGGATTGGTGCCTTCCTTGATAGCAACCAGCGCATCAATATAGAGCGATTGCAGACGCGCTTCCTCAGTCATTCGCAGCGAGAGTTTGTCCGCGATGGGGGTGGCGATCATGGTGGCAATCATTGCGCCGTAGAGTGTGGTTAGCAGGGCAACCGCCATGGCAGGACCGATGGATTTCGGGTCTTCCATGTTGGACAGCATCTGCACCAGCCCGATCAGGGTTCCGATCATCCCCATGGCAGGGGCCACATCGGCCATTGCCGTAAAGACTTTTGCGCCAGACCGGTTGTGATCCAGCGTCAGTAGGCGCTCCTTGGACAGCAGGTGTTTGATGGTTTCAGCATCCTGGCCATCGACCAGCATCTGTATTCCCTGGCCGAGAAACGGCGAGCCAACTTCGCGCTCTTCCAGGCCGAGCATGCCTTGCTTGCGGGCAACATTGGCTACTTCAATCAGTTCATCAATGCTTTCACGGGTGTCCGGCAAGCGGAATTTGAACGCTCGAGCGGCCACTTTGAAGGCGCTGAAAAACTGGTTGAAGCTGAATTTCGCCAGCACAACCAGCATGGTGCCACCGACCACGATCAGTATGGAGGGGGGATTGATAAAAACATCCGGCGACACGCCAAGAATGACGGCTGAGGCTATAAGCAGGATGGCCCCAACAAGGCCGATCAGGGTGGCAAAATCCACATTAGCTCCAAAGGGTTTTGTGATTCAGAGGGCTTTCGAAGATTAACGGTAGTCCACTATTGAATCAATCGCTATCCGTAAGCGTTTGTGTTTCTATTTTAAGATCTTTCCACGCTGCGTAACGAAGCAGGTCGGATTCCACCAGGGCCAGGCATGCGGCCACCACACCGGCGTCGTCCAGCAGGCCGAATCCCAGCAGCAGGTCCGGAATCAAATCCAGGGGATTGAGTACGTAAACAAGGGCACCGGCGATCGCCGCAATGCTTTTCCAGGGTACTTCGCGATAGTTGCCCTGCCAGTAGTCCCTGAGCATGGAAAACATCAGCCGGATGTCAGTGCTGAACCGGCTCAGTTTGCCACTGTTCCTGACTTTGTCCTCGATGGCCTGCTGGCGGTCGAGCAGGGCGCCCACATCTCTGCGGTGAACCTTGTCCGCCTCTTGATTCAACTGTTCGTTTGCCGTGCGCTTGCTAAAACCTGTCATCGGGCTATTCCTGTGTGGGATGGCCTTGCAGCTCCATGATCCATGAAGCCTGTGACAAAGCCAAGGATGTTTGCGAGGCGATTTCCGATCATGGTTATACTGGTGGTATGACCGATTTCGTGAAACAGAATCCCTCGTCCTTTCCCGATGCGCTGTTGTGCGAAGCGCGAGGTCTTGAGGTTTTGGCAGGCACTCTCAGGGCGGCCGGTGTCAGCGGATTGCGTGTGCCGGAGGTGAAAGCTGTCTCAGCCCACGAACTGGTGATTCCGAAGATCCACTCCGGCCCGGCGAGCGAGGAAGCCATGGCCGCGCTTGGCGAAGGCCTGGCGCAAATGCATGCGGTACGTCAGCCCGAGTACGGATTCGACGCCGACAACATGATTGGGATGTCACCCCAGAAGAACCGCCTAACGGACGATTGGGGTGCGTTTTTCCTGAGAGATCGACTGGGTGTGCAGGTAGGCATGGTCGGCAATGACCATGTCCGGAAAGAGTTTGAAACGGTGCTTGAGCGTCAGGGCGAGGAGCTCGCCCGGTTTCTAAATGAGCATTGCGAACACCCAAGCCTGCTCCACGGCGACCTATGGTCCGGGAATGTCCTGTTCGACAGCGCCGGGCCATGGCTCATTGATCCGGCGGTTTATTACGGTGACCGGGAGGCGGACATTGCCATGACAGAGCTGTTTGGTGGCTTCTCCTCGGCTTTTTATCGTGCCTATGACCGGGGCTACCCCAGAACGGATGTCTATAACACCAAGCGGGCCATCTACAACCTGTACCACACCCTCAATCACTACAACCTTTTTGGGGCATCCTATCTGAGCGCCTGTCGCCACAACCTGGATGTGGTGGCCTCGCTGTAAGCGTGGCAGCTACCACCAGGCCTTGTCCCACATTTCCGGATTGGCCCAGTTGTCGGGATTGTTCCAGGCGCGTTTGTGGTTGTAGCTGTCGATGTTGTAGGTGTAGAGCGTGAGAGGGCTGTCTTCGTCACCAAGCTCAGCCTGCCGGCGGAATCCCAGCCCGATGAAATCCGTAAACGACCAACCGGGGCAGTCTTTCACCACAACGGCAATCTGGTGGGTGCCGTAGTTGCGCAATTGGCCCAGCAGTACTTGGCCCTCGTCGTGGTTCAGGTGTTCGAGCGTGTTGGTCACCAGGGCCAGGTCCTGGGTCTCGGGCAGAGGGAAGGCATCGTTGGGGGCGCTGGTATCCAGGGTGGTCATGGCCGACTCGCTGTGGTGCCGGCACCAGTGATCCCCAACCTCACCAGCGATCTCGCCGCAAACCACCAGTGTGGCCGGTTGGCAGGTATCGATAATGCGGGCCAGGGCCTGCTGCACAGTGGTCATGTTTGGTGTGTCCGTCTGGAATGGAACAACCAGTATCACACCCGCCTGTCGGCGGCATCAACCAGATGCACGCCGACAGCGTTCAGCAAGCAACAGCCTTAGAGCTCCTGAGCCGTTGGCCGCAGGATAATTTCGTTGATATCCACGTCCGCAGGCTGTTCGATGGCATAGACGATGGCCCGCGCCACCGCATCGGAATCAATCGCCACCTTGTAGAGTTCATCCGCTGCCTGTTTGGCGTTCGGGTCAGTGATGGTGCTGGTCAGCTCGGTGTCGATGGCGCCCGGTGAGATATTGGTGCTGCGGATCTCGTCGCCGGCTTCCATGCGCAAGCCTTCAGACAGCGCCTTCACCGCGTATTTCGTGGCACAGTACACAGCGGCGCCGGGGAACAGTTTGTGTCCGGCAACGGACGACAGGTTGATCACATGCCCGCTGTGTTGTTCCCGCATGGTCGGCAGCACAGCCGCGATGCCATACATCACGCCTTTAATGTTGACGTCCACCATCTGGTCCCACTCATCGACCTTCAGGGCGTCCAGCGGTGCCAGTGGCATCAGGCCGGCGTTATTGATCAGTACGTCGATCCGGCCGAAGGTTTCTTTCGCGGAAGCGGCCAGGGACTCGACCTGGTTTCGATCAGTCACGTCGGTCACCTGCCAGGTGACTTCAGCACCCTCGGCTTTCAGGTCTTCTGCCAGTTTGGACAGGCGGTCTTCGCGACGGGCCGCAAGCACCAGCCGGGCTCCTCGCGCTGCCAGGCGGCGGGCAGTTGCCTCACCCAGGCCACTGCTGGCGCCGGTGATAATCACGACTTTGCTATTGATTGGGTCGTTGGTATTGCTCATGGTTTGACTCCTTACTCGTGTGAAAGTGATGTTCAGACGCTGGGTTCAAGTTCCTTCAGCGTCGGGTAATCGGTATAGCCGCGCTCATCGCCGCCGTAGAAGGTGCTGTCATCCCATTTGTTCAGTTCCGCATGCTGGCGGAAACGCTCGGGCAAATCGGGGTTGGCGATAAATGGACGGCCAAAGGTCACCAGATCACAGCGGTCATTGCCGATCCGTTTGCGAGCTTCCTCAGCGGTGTAGGCGCCGTTGGCGATGTAAGTGCCGTGGAATCCAGCCTGGATGGCATCGATCACCGATTCCGGGCGGCCGTTCGCATGGTTGCCCTGGAACGAGTCTTCCACGACCTCGATGTAGCTGATGCCCAGGTCGTTCAGCCGCTTCGCGAATTCACCAAAGGTTTCGACCGGGTCCTCGTCGTACATGGCGTTGAAGCTGCCGGTCGGGCTGACCCGAACGCCGACATTGTCCTTGCCCCAGACGTCGATCACGGCCTCGATCACCATCAGTGGCAGGCGCATCCGGTTTTCAACGGAGCCGCCAAACTCATCACTGCGGTGGTTGCTGCCGCTCTTGAGAAACTGGTCCAGCAGGTATCCGTTGGCGGCGTGTACTTCAACGCCATCAAACCCGGCCGCTTTGGCGTTCAGCGCGCCCTGGCGATACTGCTCCACGATGTCCGCCATTTCGCCGGCTTCAAGAGCCCTGGGCTCGGGCACGTCCACCATGCCGGAGTCGGCGCTGATGAAGGTCTTGGCGCCCTCGGGTTTGATCGCCGATGGTGCTACAGGCTTGTTGCCATCCGGCTGCAGCGCCGTATGGGAAATTCGGCCAACGTGCCAGAGCTGCATGTGAATGCGTCCGCCCGCCATGTGCACCGCACTGGTGACCTTGCGCCAGCCTTCGATTTGCTCCTCCGAGTGGATGCCTGGCGTGAATGCATAGCCCTTACCCTGAGGTGACACCTGGGTTGCTTCGCTGATGATCAGTCCTGCACCGGCACGCTGCTGATAGTACTGCGCGTTCATGTCGTTCGGTACGTCTCCAGGTTGGCTGGAGCGCGAACGGGTCAGGGGAGACATCAGAACGCGGTTGGGCAGCGTCAGGGTGCCGAGATCGTGCGGTTGAAACAGTGCGTCGTTTACGTTGTTCATTGATCACTCTCCTTGAGGATTAACTGAGTGTAATTAGACCAGTCTACTAGTAATGACTGAAAAAAATGTGGGCGTTCAGTGAAGGCCAAGACATTGGCGGAAAAAGACCCGCACAAACCGCTCCATAGGCTCGGTAGACTTCAGAACCTTGGCTCTGAGGATGGCGCCTTCCCAGCCGGAAAGCAGAAAGCTGGCGACGTCGGCAGGATCAATGGATGCATCGATATCGCCGGCCTGGCGAGCCTCTTCAACACAACGCTCAAAGCGTTTTTCCCAACCCTGGAAAACGGTGTCCAGGCGCCTGCGGAAGGTTTCGTTCTGCCCGGCCAGTTCCTGGCCAAGATTGCCAATCAGGCAGCCCCGGGTGAATTCGCAGCTGGTCATGGTTTCCAGACCAGTGTCGAAGTAGGCCCTAAGGCGGTCCACCGCCGAGCGGGTGTGGTCGTTCAGAATCCGATCCAGCTTGGTGTCGTATTCCTGCGCAAAGGTGTCGATGACAGCCAACCCGAAATCGTTCTTGCTGCTAAAGTAATGGTAGAACGACCCTTTGGGTACACCGGCGGCGGTCAGCACGGCATTGATGCCCGTCGCGCCGAAGCCTTTTTGACCAATCAGGTCGGCGCCGGTGTGGATGATGTGATTGCGGGTGTCGTTCGATGTCATGGCTGGTATATTAGACCGGTCGTCTAGTAAGCGTCAAACCCGTAAAACCCGAGACATTTTATTCCGAACCACGTTCAAGGAGTCTGCCAGTGATTAAATCCCGTGCTGCGGTGGCGTTTGCCCCCAACAAACCGCTGGAAATTGTGGACGTTGACGTCGCCCCGCCCCAGAAAGGGGAAGTGCTGGTGCGTATCGTCGCCACCGGCGTCTGCCACACGGACGCCTACACGCTGTCCGGCGCCGATTCCGAAGGGAATTTTCCGGCCATCCTCGGCCACGAAGGCGGCGGCATTGTTGAGGCGGTTGGTGAAGGTGTCACCTCCGTCGAAGTGGGTGATCACGTGATCCCTCTTTATACCGCCGAATGTGGAACATGTAAGTTCTGTACGTCCGGCAAAACCAACCTGTGTGGTTCCGTGCGCGAAACCCAGGGCAAGGGAGTGATGCCGGACGGTACCTCCCGTTTCTCCTACAAGGGTGAGCCTGTCTATCACTACATGGGGTGCTCCACCTTCTCGGAATACACGGTATTGCCGGAAGTTTCCCTGGCGAAGATACCCAAGGATGCACCACTGGACAAAGTCTGCCTTCTGGGCTGTGGCGTCACTACCGGTATCGGCGCGGTGCTGAACACAGCGAAGGTGGAAGAAGGCGCGACGGTCGCTATCTTCGGTCTCGGCGGAATCGGCCTGGCGGCGATTATTGGCGCCACCATGGCCAAGGCCAGCCGCATCATCGCCATCGACATCAACCCCGGCAAGTTCGATATCGCCAGACAGCTGGGCGCCACGGACGTAGTGAACCCCAAGGACTACGACAAGCCGATTCAGGAAGTCATCGTTGAAATGACAGACGGCGGTGTGGACTACTCCTTTGAGTGTATCGGCAACGTCAACGTGATGCGCTCAGCCCTGGAGTGCTGTCATAAAGGCTGGGGTGAATCCATCATCATCGGCGTGGCCGGTGCCGGTGAGGAAATCAGCACCCGGCCGTTCCAGCTGGTTACCGGCCGGGTCTGGAAAGGTTCTGCGTTTGGTGGCGTGAAGGGCCGGACGGAACTGCCCGGCTATGTCGAAAAGGCCGAGAAAGGAGACATTCCACTGAACGTGTTTATCACCCACAACATGCCTCTTGAGGACATCAACGAGGCGTTTGAGTTGATGCATGAGGGGAAGAGTATTCGGACGGTTATTCATTTTTGATAAGGCATAAAACCACCCTTCCAGTCTGGGCAGGGACGCCCGCTTTCCAGATTTCTGCGCATTTTGGTTAGGCCCTGCGCATACGGGATAACCCTTACACCACAACCCTCAGCAGAATGAAGTTGACCACTCACAGGTGGCTCAACAACAAACTGACTGAGGGCATGAAATGTATAACAACAATGCACTGCTTCGTCGGTTGGGTATGGCCCTGGGGCTGATGGCAGCCTCGATGATGGCCTCCGCTGATAAGGCGGGCAAACCCAACTTTCTCCTGATTGTGGCCGATGACCTGGGCTACTCGGACATCGGCGCCTACGGCGGGGAAATCGAAACCCCAAGCCTGGATGCCTTGGCGGATGAGGGCGTCCGCATGACCAACTTCCATACCGCACCAACCTGCTCTCCTACTCGGTCCATGCTGTTGTCCGGTACTGACAGCCATCAGGCCGGTATCGGTAACATGGCTGAACTACTCACTGCAGAGCAGAAAGGTAAACCCGGTTACGAAGGGTATCTGAACGATCTCGTAGCAACCCTTCCAGAAGTCCTTCGAGACAATGGTTACAGTACGTCGATAGCCGGTAAGTGGCACCTCGGTCGGACGGAAGAGCTGAGCCCGGCAGCTCGTGGTTTCGATAACTCCTGGGTGCTTGTCCAAGGTGGCGCCAGCCATTTTGATGATGGGCGCGCCATTATTGGTGTCGATCCAAAGGCAATCTATCTGGAGGATGGGAAGCAGGTTGAGGCGCCTGAAGGTTTCTACTCATCTAACTTCTACGCCGACAAGGTCATCGAATATATCGATGCTGCAGAAGACAAGCCTTTCTTTAGTTTTCTTGCATTTACCGCACCCCATTGGCCGCTCCATGCACCAGAGTCCTACATAAACAAATACGAGGGCCAGTATGGCGAGGGCTATGAGGCAATTCGCAAGCAGCGTGTGGGTAAGATGAAGGAGATGGGGCTCATAGGCCATGAGCTTTCAGCCAATGTTCCGTTTGATGAACTTCCCACCTGGAATGAACTGACTGATGAGCAGCGCAAGATTGAAGCCCGCAAGATGGAAGTATACGCGGCCATGGTCGACAACATGGACCACAATATCGGCCGTGTGATGGGCTATCTGGAGGAGACGGGCGAGCTGGACAACACCGTCGTGCTGTTCATCTCCGATAACGGTGCCGATGGCAATAGCCCGGAAGTGTTGCCCAGGAATAAGGAATGGATTGCCTCCGAGTACGACAACAGCTACGACAATATCGGCCGTCCTGACTCTTACATCTGGTATGGCGCTCAGTGGGGGCAGGTCAGTGCTACGCCATATCCTATGTGGAAGGCATACCCGTCCCAGGGCGGCTTGCTGGTTCCGGCCATTCTCAGCCTGCCGGGTCAGTCCGGTGGCGAAATTAACCACGAGTTCTTCCACGTGATGGATGTTATGCCCACCTTTCTGGAGTTGGCGGGTATTGAACAGCCCACAAGCCCCTATAACGGCCGTGAAATTTTCGATATCCAGGGCGTGTCCATGCTCCCAGGCCTGAATGGTAAAGCCAAGACAAACCGCGTTGTTGGTTGGGAGTTGCTGGGCCGTGCCGCGGTGCGTAAGGGCGACTGGAAAATCCGGCTACTGGAAGAGCCCTATGGCCAGGGAGAGTGGCAGCTGTTCAACCTGGAAGAAGATCCTGCTGAAACAACCGACCTGGCTGCGGAGAAGCCGGAAAAGCTCAAGGAAATGCTAGTGGAGTGGGACGCATACATTAGCCGCAACGGTGTCTTTCCTGCTGATCCTGCGGACATGAGGAAAGTAGGTTACAGCTTCACCACCTGCCTGTACGGCAAGTGTGTTGAGTAACCGCGCCCCGCAAAAACAAGCAGGAGAACTAGTATGACAATCCGTAAAACTGTTTTGGCAGCTGCGGTTTCCGCCGCTGTCGCGACCCCCGCAATAGCGGTAGAGCTGGAGCAACCGGAGGCGTACGGCTATCTGAGCGCCGGTGCCCTGAAAATTGAAGGTGCTGATGCCGAGGCTGAGGCTTTTGAACTGGAGCTGGGATTGAGGGGCAAGGCGGTCATCGACAAGGGGCTGAACCTGAACTATGCAGTTGAGGTGGATCTGGCCGCGGCCGCCAACGATGCTGATAGCCGCAATCCGGGAGGAGAAGCGGAGGTACACGTCAAAGAAGCAAAGTTCTGGCTACCGACCCGTTACGGCATGTTTGTAGTGGCGCCGCGCGGAACGAGTGGGCAGTGGGTAGACATCTATAGCCCCATCAATCATTACGAATTCAACGAGCCCCACGCTGATCTCCACCCTGACGGAATTTTTGCCCAGCCGGACAGGACATCCGGGACATTTGCCTATCACACACCCTGGTTAATGAAGACCAAACTGGTAGTGGCGGCAATTACGCTGAATGACAGCAACGATCAGGATGTGGACGGTAGAGCAATTCGCCTGGTTCACAAGAGTGAGAATCTTAATTTTGCGGTTGGAACAACGATGTTGATGCAGGAACAACTGCCACCATTCGCCACCGACGATTACCAGATCTCCGCCGCCGGAGCTAGCTACAGCCTTGGGGGCCTGACACTGGGCGCGGTTTGGGAACACAACTCCAACTCACCATACCCCCTGGCGCCTGATGGTAAGGCAGACTATGACTCTTACGGTATATCGGCCAACTACGTTGCGAGTAGTGGGGCGGGTGTTGCGATTGGGTACAAGGAAAAGAACCATGACTATAACGCTGAAGATGAGAGCGTTTACACCCTCAAGGTGGAACAGCGAGTGGCACCGCAGATGAAAGTCTGGGCCGAGACCGGTCAGTACGACACTCTGCCAAGCAACTATGCGGTGGGCTTTAGCTTGTCTTTCTGAACATGAAAGCGTCTTGCCCGGCCTATACCGTCCTGGACCGGGCCTTTTTAGGCAACACGAAGTGCGCATTTCGGCGCTGCCGCACGGTTTCCGAAGGCAGCTCGCCGAAGGCCTCCTGGTACTTGCATGTGAAATGGCTGAGGTGATTGAAACCGTAGGAGAACGCAGCATCGCCGATGTTGATATCCGGGTCCGACAGGAGCGTTTCCCTTACGCCTTTGAGCTTATGACGAAGAATGAATTTAGCAGGCGTGGTGTTCAGGTAGGTTCGAAAACCGGACTCAAGGGAGCGCCTTCTGGCTCCGGTAACACGAAGCAAATCGCATACTGATATGGGTTCCCGAATATTCGCCAGAATCCAGTCTGTTGCGAGCCGGATACGCGCTGGCAGAATATTCAGGTTTTCGGTTCCAGGCCGGTGGAGTTGATCTGATAACTGAGCTACCAGGAGACTCTCCCATTGTTTTTGAACTGAAACCCCGATGTTTCCCTGATAAATCTGGTGCTGCGCTGCCAGGCACTCAATGCCGTTTTTAAGCAACTGAGCATCCTGGTGGTTTCCAGACACAAGGGTCGTGTCGTCCCGCAGGAGTTCGAGGCTTGGAACGCCCAGGTTGTCAATCAACGTTTGTTTGGAGAGGTTTATAACGACGGATCTGGTGGATTTTTCCCAGACCAGATCTGCGAGCTTCCCCGGCGCGATTAAAAGCAAACTGTTGGGGGGAATATCCTGGTTCAGTGCGTTGCAGTGAATGCGACCTGACAATACCAGTATCGCATGGAAGGTTGACTGTGCATCCGACTGGACATGGACTTTCTCCGACCATTGAGCACCAAAGAGAGTAGAGCCCCCCAGTGGTTGGCAGGTCAGCAGATTGTTAGCGCTCCCACTAGCGGACAGCGGTGACACTTCCCGATCATCGATGCGGGAGTTGATAAAGCAACGGGCTTCCTCAAAATCGGAGGACTGAACGCCGATGTTGTGGGAAAAGGGAACGTCGTCTTTCTTCATAGCGCAATATCGTTGTTTTTGTATGCTCTGTTCGGAATTTCCATCCGTTTTGTTGAGTATTATAAGCAATGGACAGGCCAGCTGTAGTGGGTCTCAGCTCGGGCCTTGCAGGACAAAGGCAACGGAAGCCAATAAGGCGATCCAGACGCGATAATCAGTTAAGCATCTGGTAAATACCCGACGTTCACGACGCGAGATTGAACGATATGATTAACCCTGACCGGTGTTTGTCGGTGTTCTTTTGTCTGGTATTAACAAGCGCAGGTGTTGTCGCTAAACCGGCAGATTGCGCCGGTTGTCATGCAGATGAAGTGGAACAATGGAGTGAGTCGCAACATGCGGCGGCGATGGCGCCTGCCAGCCCAGGTTCTGTATCAGGCGATTTCTCCGGGGCGACCTACAGCGACGACGATCTTGAGGTCCGGTTCAGCCGCACTGAAAATACCTACGTTATCCATACCACTGAAGGCAGGAAAACAAAGCAATGGACGGTGCGATATACCTTCGGTGTTTATCCGTTACAACAGTATCTGATCGATATCGGTAATGGCAGGCTCCAGGCGTTAAATATTGCCTGGGATTCCCGGGACGAGCCCGAAGGTGGTCAGCGCTGGTTCAGGCTGGATCAAGCGGGTGAAAACCATCCCGGAGATGCCATGCACTGGACCGGCATCTACCAGAGCTGGAACAACCAGTGCGCGGATTGCCACTCCACTGGGCTAGAGCGCAACTACGATACGCAAAGCGATACTTACAATACCACCTGGGATCACGTTGCAGTGAGCTGCACTGCCTGTCATGAAACGGCACAGGCACACGCCGAAGCCAAGCACCAGGACAGGTCCCTCGGCGCCGGCGTCGATCTGGCGGCGATGGGAGCCTGGCTGGTCAGTGAAGGTGGCCGCCCGCCACGACACACGGGAAAATCATCCAGTGATGCGCAGGTGACTACCTGCGGGCGTTGCCACTCGTTAAGGACCAGTCTGGCCGACACTAAGGGCGGCCAGGTCCATGACCAGTATAGCCTGAGCCGGCCAGAGCAGCCGCTGTATTATTCCGATGGCCGGGTGCGGGAAGAAGTGTTTGTGCTGGGCTCCTTTGAGCAAAGCAGAATGTTTCAGGCCGGCGTGGTATGCAGCGACTGTCACAACCCCCACAGCGGGGAACTTAAAGCAGAGGGAAACGCCGTCTGCGCGCAGTGCCACGATGCCGGCGATTTTGATACGCCGGAGCATCACCATCATCCTGAAGACAGCGGCGGGGCCCTGTGTGTGAACTGCCACATGCCAGAAACCACCTTCATGAAGATTGATGACCGCCGTGAACACAGCTTCATGGTGCCGCGGCCGGATGTCTCGAAAGCTAGTGGTAGCCCGGATGTGTGCCTGGCGTGCCACTCTGACAAGGAGCGCGACTGGTCAGTAGCCACAGTGGGTGGCTGGTTCCCGGAACTCTATGAGACTGATACCTGGTATCACGTTCAGCAGCAGGACATAGCAGAGGTGACGGCTTACCTCACAGACTCTGACAAACCGGCACTACGCCGGGCTACGCTGTTGGAGCGATGGGGTGAAGCGCTGGCCCGGAACAAACCATCACTTGTCGCGGAACTGCTCCGGAGCAAACATGCGGTGATTCGTGAGAGTGCCTACAGAGTGCTGCGCCATGGGGCCGAAGATCAGGCCCTGAAATTGGCGGTAGTCGGCCTTAATGATCCATCCCTTGCGGTACGCATCGCAGCCTTCGAAACGCTGGTGAGGCTGGGTCAAACCCTGGATTCAGGGGCCTGGAAAAATGCCCGGAACGAATACGAGCGCTTCCTGGATGTTCAGTCAGACCTTCCCTCGGGCCTTGTCCTGAAGGCCCGCTACCTATTGGCGAACGACATGATCTACAAGGCCGAAAAGACGTTAGACCGTGCCCTGGAGAAAGACCGTGGTTATGTCCCGGCAGCCATTCAGCTAACGGATGTTCTCCGCTCTGGAGGTCGTAACCGTGAAGCGATCCAGTTGATTGACTCAACGCTGGAGGCATCGCCGGGTGAGGCGCAGCTGGTTCACCTGCGTGGCTTGATAAACCTGAAGCTGAAGGACTACCCAGCAGCCCTGGAAAATCTGGAGCAGGCCGCTGAGCTTGCCCCGGAGCAATGGTTGTTCGGCTACCGCTACGCGGTGGCACTGTATCAGCTGGGCCAGAAGGATAAGGCCCGTGAGGTGATCGCGTCTTTGCTGGGCCGGTTCCCCGACAATCGTCGCATCCGGGCGCTGATGAGCCATCTTTAATGAATAAAAAAGGGCCCGATAATACGGGCCCAAGGGGTACACCAGCCTTAACTGCCGGTTGCGCGGAGATGCTGCACGTTGAACATATTGGGGGGGGACAGCTCGGGGTCGACCTGGCCCTTGAACTGGCCGGTGGTGCAGTGGCTGGCCTGCACGTCGATCATGCTGAAGCTGTCGTCAATGGATACACCGGTACCCTCGTTCTTGGGCAGGTGGTGGTCTGGATGGGCCTGTCCGATGGTGAAGGTTTTCCACAGGCTGCCCTTACGGTCATAGGCGACGGTGCGGGGAATGGTGAACGTCTGGGCGTCCATGTAGTGGATACGTTTCGACAGCGGATGGCTTTCATCCACCGGTTTCGCCTCCACTTCGTACACCTTTCTGAGCTGCCAGGTGATGTCCGGGAAACAGCCGCCCTTGCCACTGAAAGCCACCACCTGGTAACCATTGCTGTCGCTGTGGGTTTCTTCGTCCAGCTTCAGCTCGTTGTGGTTGTAGAACGGCATCAGCATGTAACGGGTGCCCTTATAGGTCCAGTCCATGTCGGAAATGCGGCCGTTGTAGCCCTCGAAGTCTTCGATCATCAGGTCCGAACCGAGAAAGGCATCGGTAACCTGGCCTGTGGCCAGGCGGCGCACGCGGCGCTGGAAGCCCAAATAGAGCCAGGAGTTATCACGTTTGAGGTCGTCGGCGGCCCGGTGAATCAGAAGTTGCGTATTGCGGACGTCCGCTGGGTCGAGTACCTGTACATAGATGGCGCGGAACAGGTCAGACGGGTTGGGCGTGATTTCCGGGGTGGGTTCCTGTATCACTCGGCCCTTGTAATTCAGGAAGTGGAAGTTGAATTTGATGGTCCGCTCCACCTTGGCTGATTCCATGTCCCGGTACTTCCAGTAGAACGGCATGATGGCGGCACTGTCGCCCCAGTTGTAGCCGTACTTGTAGTTCCAGGCCAGTTTTTCGCCGGCGCGGGGGTCATCCGCATCCGGCTCCTGCGGGAACGGGCGACCGGCTTTCCAGCCGTTAATTTCCCCGACCTGCTCACCCAGGGAAACCTCACCCAGGGCGTTGCGGGTTGCGTCCACATAGGCAGGGTGCAGGTCGAAGGACGTGGTCTTTCCCACGGCAATGGATGTCCAGCCGTTCTCGATGAAGGTATAGAAGGCCGGATCGATCACGTCCTTGAACTGTGCCACGTTGGATTCGTCGATGGTCATGCCGGCGCTAAGCCCTTCGTGGCTTGGCATTTGATCCTTGTATGGATGGAACGATTCGTTGATGACCTTGTCACTGGCAAAGGCGCCAGCGGAGAAGGCGCCCGCCGTAAGACCGATCACCAGGCCATTAAACACGGATTTTCGGAATGCTCGTTTCATGATGTTTCCTCTATATCAGAAGCTGTAACGCATGGTCAGTTGAAGCTCGTCTTCTTCCTGAGCCATTCCAATGGGGCCAGATTGGAAGCGGCCCAGCGGCTCGTATCCACCCAGGCCGGCAGACTCCCCGGCCGGTTGCCCCGGATAGGTGGCGGTGAACGGATCCCAGGGGTTGCAGCTACGGCAGTCATCGAATTTGCGCGCGCCGGTACCCACCTTGATGTTTGCACCGGCCGTGACACGGAAGTTGTCACTGACCAGCCACTCAACAGACGGCGCGATCGCGGTTGCCCCGGCTCGGAAATCATGTGCGGTGATGATCTGCGGGCTGAGGCGGCCATTCATGTAGAAGCCTTTGATCAGCAGGGTGCCTGTCCAGTTTTCTTTCCAGTCGGGAATACCGGCTTCACCAAACCGACGCTGCTCGCGCTCGTGATCCAGGATGTGCTGACCGAATACCTGGCCGGAGAACAGGAATGCCTGGTGTTCGTTCAGGAGGGGAATGAAGATGTTCTTGTCAGCGCCGACCACGTAGCGAACCACGTCGCTCTCGGAGTAGAGATCTTCCTCCAGCGTATTGGCGAATTCCTCGCCGGTGGTATAGGCCGCTTCAAGCCTGAGGACGGTATCAACACTCTGGGCGTAATAATCCAGGGAGCCACCGAACAGGTTGACCCTCGGGAAGTGGATATCGAAGGCAATCAGGCTTGGCCATATACCGGTTTCACCGGTAAAGCCGTTTTGTGCGGGAATACCGCCCCGAAGAGAGGGCAGTTGGGAGCGATAGGTCAGGGCGTTGAGCGAGAAGCCCAGATCACCATAAACGCCTTCCATCTTGAGGCCGACCTGGGTATTCGCCAGGCTCCAGCTTGGCATGTGCGCTTCGCGGATACCGATCTGGCCGGGGCCGAAATCCGTTGCCGCTTCGCCGCCTGCGAAGTTGGCCACTGTGCCACCATTTTCCCAGAGGCTGTTCATGCCGCGGAAGAAGCAGCCGGCATCGAGAATAACGTTGGGCTGACCGCACTGGCCGATATCGTGCGGGCGGAACTTGTCGAAGTTCCATACCAGCTGGAAATTAAGGTCGTCGAAGGCGAGGCCATCGAACACCTCGGTTGGCCCCATGCGGTAGTCGGTCCGGAGTATCCACATGGGAATCCGGATGTCTTCCAGTTCGTCGTAGATATTGTTGCGGGAGTAATCCACCGGGTTGATCACATCCAACACCCGAAAAAGGTCGGTACGTCCCCAGATGACTTGCTGCTTGCCCAATCGGGTGCTGAGGATATTACCGTTCGAGAAGTTGTAATCGAAATCCACGTAGAGTTCGCGGATGAAATCGGCGCGGTCGTTGAACTCCTGGAATCGCATGTCGTTGGTGTCTTTGTCCAAATAACCGTCGATACACCCTCGTTCGTCCTCGTCACAGGGGCGAACCGGCACGCCGAAGGCTACACCGCCGTCGGTATCATGCAGGTTTTCACCCAACACGATCATGCCTTCGTTGGGGTTGTTCGCTTCACTGAAGGAGTTCGGCAGCTTCAGGCCGCCACCGTGGGGCACGGTGGCGTTGGGTCCCGCTGCCCGGTTTTCCAGGCGGACCGGTCCACCGGCATTGCGGCCGTATTCGTCATCATTAAGGTCGTAAACACCGTCATAGCTACCACGGAGCGTGGCGTTGACGGAGACATTACTGAAAATGCCGACATCTCCAGCCCGTTTCTCTGCTTCCAGCTGTAGTGTGTTGCGGAATTTTGAAAGCCCTACGCCATCCCGGCCGTAGGTTGCATTCTCGTAGAAGCCGTTTACCCGGGTATCTTCCTGGGCGACGGCGGAGTTGATTGGTAACAGCGCCAGGCCGGCACTTCCCGCAAGGGTATAGCACCAGAGCCTCAGGCCTTTTATTGTTGTTTGCATGGCATGTCCTCGTTACAGGTTTTAGTGGAGTGTCCTACCGGGCTCAGGCCCGGTACGGCTCTCCCGGCACGAACCCATCCTCTTGTTCCCGTGGGGAACCGGACGATGGAGATGGTGTTGGTGGATGACGATCAGCATGGAGAATGCCGTCTTCGTCGGCGTAAACATCGGTAACAAAGCGAGGCTTGAAGACCAGTACCCAGGAAGGCACCAGAAGCATGGCCGCGATGCCGTTGATCACGATCATGACGCACAGCAGCAATGCTGCATCAGACTGGAATCGGAGGTCTGAGAAAATGACCCACATGATGATGCCCGCCATCAACGTCAGCGCGGTGAAACTGATGGCCATGCCGGTGGTGGATATGGCTCGCCTGACGGCGTCCCTCAGGTTGCCAAGTCGGGCCATTTCTTCCCGTATCCGGTCCATCATGTAGATGGAATAATCGATGCCGACGCCGATACCCACGGCAATCACCGGCACGGTATTGATGTCGATATTGAGCGCATTAAAGCCCATATAGGCGTAGGTGAGAGTGGTTGCGAAAATCATCGCCAACAGCATCATCAGCCCGGCGTGTAATGAGGTGTAGAACAGCATGACAAAGGCAAAGATCAGCAGGAAAACCAGTGGCAGAACAATGACATTGGTCTCGAAGGCTGATTCGTTCATTGCGGCGGCAACACCAAGGGTTCCCCCCGCGAGTTTGATGGTCAGGCCCTCAACGCTGTCACCGTTCTCCGCGATCCATTCCTTGGCCATGTGAATGGCACGGCGGATGGTCTCGCCCTGGCGGTCCTTGTAATAGAACACCAAGTTGGCAACGCGGTCGTCGGTGTCGTTGAATTCATCAAGGGCCCCGGGAATCGGGCTGGAGGCCATGTAGGTAAACATCAGCCCGCCGACATAGCCCGCATCGTGAGGAATCTGGTACCAACGGGGGTCGTCGTTGTGCATCAGGCGGTTAACTTGCTTAACGAGGTCGGGCAGGCCTTTGCTGCCGCCCACTTCCGGGTCCTTCAGCATGTGGGATTGCAGATCAGAAAGGGCAGCCAGTACCTCCGGACGTTTCAGGCCCCCTTTCTCTTCGGTTTCCGCCACGATGTAGAGCTCCTCGGAGCCCGGGAAGCGCTCATTCACCACGCGGGAAGAAACGTTGTAGTCGTGGTCGGGATACAGGATGGGAGAGCCTGGCTCCGAGTCGCCAATCTGCACGTTGGACGCCGCTAATAGTCCTGCGGCCATCGCCAGTGCCGCGACACTCAGCACCACTTTCGCCGCGCCTGGCCGTGCAACCGTGCGTGAGCAACTGGCGCCGATATGGCGCAGGGCGGTTTCGCGCAGGTTCGGGTCTTTGGGCGTTGGCAGAATGGATAACAGAAGTGGCACGCCGATCAGCACCGTGAACACAACAGTGATCGCCCAAAGGGAAGCATAGATGCCCAGATGGGTATTCAACGGAATGGACCCGATGGCAATGAGCGACAGGCCAATAGCATCCGACACAACACCCAGGGAACCAGGGCGGAAAAGACTGTCAAAGGTCGCTTTTGCGGCTTTGGGGCCACTACCCAGTTCGCGGGTTTCCGCATAGTAGCGTTCAACGAGCTGTACGCCATGGCTCATCGCCCTGGCTGCAATCAAAAAGGGGATCACCAGCCCGAGCGGATCCAGGTTGTAACCGAGCAGGCTGATGATCCCAAGCCCCCAGATCGTGGAGACCAAAACGCCGCCCAGGGGGATCAGCACACCGTAGGCCTTGCGGAAATGGAAAACGAGTAAGGCCAGCATGGTGATTACGGTGAAAATAAAGATCTGGAGGATCTGCTCCATGTACGTGTAGGCCCACCCCACCAGGACTGGCTGTCCCGTGGCGTAGATCCTGACTCCCGCGCTTTCCTCCGCTTCACGCAGCTGTTGTAACTGTGCAAACGTCTTTTCGTAATCCAGCTTGCCTTCAATCAGTTGCGCCTTGACCAGGGCCATTTTCATATCTGGAGACACAAGGGGGCCGTACACCCGTGGGTTGGCCGCCACATCGGCTTTCATGGCAGCCAGTGCTTCCCGTGAGTACTCGCCGGAGGTGGAGTCGTAGTAGGGTTCCGAGTTGATGCTGCCGACTTCCGTAAGCCAGATTTTGCGGGAATTCCGGTGAGTCACGCTGGACACAAGGTTGTGGTTAACCCCGGGCAGGTTGTCCACGGCCTGGGTGATTCGGTCGATCTTGGCGAGATTCTCGTTGGTAAAAATGTCGCCATCTTCGAATTCGACACCCACCGTAAGAACGTTGGCGCCGCCAAAGCTGTCCTTGATGCTGTTGTGCAGTTCGATATAGGGATGTTGCTGCGGCAGCAGGTCGGCGAAGTCGGTGTAGATTTTCAGCCCGGGGATACGCAGGGCGAACGCCAGCGTGAGGATGGCGATCACGCTCAATACCTTGCGCGGGTTGTTGAAGATCCATAGCTCCAGCGAATGCAGGAGATGGGTGAATCGATGCAGTCCAGGCATGGCGGAGTTCCTCAGTCAGTGCTGGCCGAGTGGGCCACGGGAGTTTCAAGGTTCAGCAGCAGGCCACGGCCACCAGCGGCGAGTAGTCGGTGGTCGGGGAGAATCAGGCCGGTACGCAAATACAGGGGTTGGTCGGACGCGGAGATCTTCTGCCAGGATCGCCCCGTCTGCTGCAATACGGTGGCGTTATCCGCCAGGGCGTATAACCCTGAAGGGCCGGCAACGAAACCGAATATCGGGGCGTTGATGCCGGTGGGGGATTTCTCCCAGTTCTCTCCGCCGTCGGCGGTGTGGTAGATGAAACCGTTCAGGCCGCCAACCCAACCTTCATTGTCTGAACGGAAATAGCTGGAATGGGCGTAAAACTCATCCGGAAGGTAGCCGGCATAGTCCCAGTTCTCTCCGCCGTCCGTGGTTTTGAGTACCAGGCCATACTCACCGGTTATGAAAGCATGGTCGGCATCGATGAACTGGAGGTTGTTGAGGATGGCGTCTTCGTTGAGTGAAGTCTCAGTCCAGGTCTCACCCTGGTCAGCGCTGCCCTGAATAGTGGTGAAAGCACCTGCTGCCCACCAGTTGCCGTCCGGAGCGCAAGCGGCGGTCATCATCTGTTCCTGGCTGGGCAGGGAATGCGCCGTCCAGTTATCTCCGCTGGTATCGCCATGCCAGATTTCGTTGTTGAACGTCAGCGCAATAAAGCTGTTGTCCGGGCATACGTCCAACGCAAGGAAGCTTTCCGACGTTGGCGTCTGCCGTTTCCAGCTTTCTCCGTTGTCTGAGCTGACCAACACAACACCGTTGTTGCCAGTCAGCACGATAACCTCGTCATTGCGAGCAATGGCTTGATAGAAATCGGTCCGTTTAACGGCCTGTCCCGACTGATCTCGAACCGCGTCAAGATCCAGGGGCGCTTCGCAACCCGTTAACAGAACCGAAAACAATCCGACCAGCGATACGGCTGCGCCGGTAGTGCGCCATTTGCGCAGGGGGGCATTTCGCATTTTATGTCACCGTCTTTGTTTTTGTGGATAACGCGACTGACGGTGATTTAGCAACGCGTGTGCCATGCACGTTTTCGCGCTGTTAACTGTCTGTATTTAATGGTGAAGGTGACGGTTTTAGAGAGCTTTAGGGAAGTTTGGTGGGGCAGTTAATAGGATTGAGATTTATCAAATGATGAAACGGGTGGGGCGTTTGTTGATATCGTCAAACCAGAAAACGAACCGTGGACATCCCTGTCATGGCGCGACGGTTGTGGTTCAGCTTTCGGCGAGAATGCCGGATTTCTTGAGCCGGTAGGCGAGAGCGGGGCGGCTCAGACCAAGGATACGCGCTGCGCCGGAAACGTTCTGGTTGGCCTCTTCCATGGCACGCCGCATCAGCGTTTCCTCGACATCGTCCAGGCCGATGCCATTGCCCAGTATCTGGCTGGCCCAGTCGCCCCTGGACGTTTCAGATGTCTTTTCAACAAGTTGTCCGTGGCTGTCGACAATACCCTGGGGCTGGCTAGGTTGCGGCTCGGGAACACCTGCAAACAGGGATTCGCGGCTGATGGACTCATTGTTGTCGGTCAGGATGACGCCACGCTCGATAACGTTTTCAAGCTCCCGGATATTTCCCGGCCAATGGTAGTGCAGGCAGAGTTCAAGGGCCTTGTCGGAGAGCCCGAGCGTGCGCTTGTTATACTCAGAGTGGAATTTATTGAGGAAATGTTCGGCCAGCAGCGGCAGGTCTTCCAGCCGTTCCCTGAGCGGCGGAATTTTCACGGGGAAGACATTGAGGCGATAAAACAGATCAGAGCGGAAACGGCCCTCTTCCACGGCTTTTTCAAGGCTTTCGTTGGTAGCCGCAATAACCCGGACATCGACCGCCCGTGTGCGGTTGTCACCCACGCGCTCCAACTCCCCTTCCTGCAGCACCCTCAGCAGTGTGGCCTGAGCCCGGGGCGTGAGCTCAACCACCTCGTCGAGAAAAATGGTGCCGGTGTTGGCTCGTTCAAACCGGCCCGGCCGGGACTGGTTGGCACCGGTGTAGGCGCCTTTTTCCACGCCAAACAGTTCCGCTTCGATCAGGTCCGGGGGAATAGCGGCGCAATTGACCGCGATAAAGGGTTGTTCGGCTCGTTCACTGCGAAGGTGAACGCTGCGGGCAATCACTTCCTTGCCTACGCCGGTTTCGCCTAGCAATAAGACCGACACTTTACCCAGAGCGGCCTTGTCGATCATCTTGCAGACCTTGTTGTAGGAGGCGGACTGGCCTATGCCGTAATACTGCCCCTCCTGCTTTTCGAGGCTGCTGCGTAAAGAACTGACTTGGCTCTGGAGGTCATACAGTTCTTCCATGATGGTGTCTGCCTTGAAGTATTGGGCAAATTCGGCGGCGTCCTCCCATTCCTCGGCAGGCTTGCCCACGATCATGCATTTTTCGTCACCACAGCCACGGCAGCTGACCTCGCGAAAGATGATTTCCCGGCCCATAAACGAGGAGGTGTAGGCGCAGGCGTATCCAAGCAGTGACCAGCAGACCGGTTCATCCATCTGCCCAAGTTCTGTCTGGCAGATATCCACTTCAAACGAATCAACCCATTCCAGCTCGCCATAGAAGCTGCCGGAGTCGTGATCAATGTCGATCTCCATGGGAACGACTTTGACCATGCCCTTGAGTGAATGCAGTTGGGGGCCAGCGAGAAAGATGTCGAGTTCACTGCAGTGCGGGCGAAGCTTCCGGGCCAGTTCGGCGTCTTTCAGTCCGGACTGGTATCCCAGGCGCAGGAGAAAGCCCTTCGCGCGCTCAATACCCATGGTATTCACCATTTCGCGACGAAAGGCGGCCATGGCACTGACTTGCATCAGTAGCATGCGTTGCTCGCCAAACCAGATTTTGCCTTCCGTGCTCTGGAACCGGATCTGCTCCGTAAGATCCTGAAAATCCACATACTGCAATTGTGGTTTGTAGGTAATAGCCATACTCAGGAGCCCCGTTTGTAATTGTATGGGGTCGCGTCCTGGAAAGGTCGTCCAGCGCGAAGGCAGCCGAACGCCGCCTTTTTCATATAACACCCTATCCTTGTCACAAATCAATCAAATGATGAAATTTCAGGCGAAAGTCACGGTTGGCTGCTGATCTGAGCATTTGCTCAGATCACGATTTCATGTTGATCAAATGATGAAAAATTCGTCTGGCTTCCTGATCTCACCCTTCGATAATCCACTCTGTATCAGCGCCCGCCTTTCTATATAAAGCCTTTTAAAACAGAAGTCTGGGTTTTTATTGACGGCAGGTTTCGATGCTTGGCACAGCGGTTGCTCCAGCTGTGGCAACCCATAACAAACACAAGGGTGTCAACGATGACTGAGCATGCAAAAAGCTTCGACGAGCTGACCCGCTACATCCGGGTCCGAAGTGGGCCAGAGGACAGATTCGTAGAGTTCGATTTTGCCATCGGACATCCCGAACTGTTTGTTGAGCTTGTCCTTCCCCGCGAAGCGTTCGAAATCTTCTGCAAGCACAACAATGTCGTTCACATGGATTCCGACATGATCCGCGAGATTGATGCGGACATGGTCAAGTGGCGCTTCGGCGAGAAGGGTCACCGCTGAACGTCACCAAATCGATCATCCACTCAAAACAACAAACGGTAAGTTGATATGAGCATTGAGATCAAAACCAATTCGGTGGAACCCATCCGCCAGACATACGGGCACATCGCCCGTCGCTTCGGCGACAAGCCGGCCTCCCGCTACCAGGAAGCCAGCTATGACCTGGAAGCCAAAACCAACTTTCACTACCGCCCGCTGTGGGATTCAAAGCACACGCTGAACGACCCCACACGCACGTCGATCCGCATGGAAGACTGGTACGCCGTCACCGATCCCCGCCAGTTCTACTACGGCGCCTATGTTGGTAACCGGGCCAAGATGCAGGAGGCCGCGGAGACCAGCTTCGGGTTCTGCGAAAAGCGCAATCTGCTGACCCGACTTCCCGAAGCCACTCAGAAGCAGATCCTGAGGTTGCTGGTGCCTCTGCGCCACGTGGAGCTGGGTGCCAACATGAACAACAGCAAGATCGCGGGCGATGTTAACGCCACGACGGTCTCGCAGATGCACATATATACCGCCATGGATCGCCTGGGCATTGGCCAGTACCTGTCTCGAATTGCCCTGATGCTGGATGGCAGTACCGGTGCAGCACTGGACGAATCCAAGTGCTACTGGATGGATGACGAGCTGTGGCAGCCAATGCGCAAGCTGGTGGAAGACACCCTGGTGGTGGATGACTGGTTCGAGTTGACGCTGGTCCAGAACGTGCTGGTGGATGGCCTGCTGTTTCCCCTGGTGTACGAGAGGATGGACCAGTGGCTGGGCGAGCAGGATGCCGAAGATGTTTCCATGCTCACCGAATTCATGCGGGACTGGTACAAGGAATCCCTGCGCTGGACCAACGCCATGATCAAGGTTGTGGCAGCGGAAAGCGATGCCAACCGCGAACAGCTCCAGGCCTGGATCGATCAGTGGGAACCTCAGGTGTACAGCGCACTCAAGCCCCTGGCCGAGGCCAGCACCGGCATTGAGGCCCTGGATGAAACCCGGGCTCAACTCTCCACCCGTCTCAAGAAATTCCAGCTGCAGAGCCAGGGAGTATCCGCATGAGCCAGCTCGTATTTATTGCCTTTCAGGACAACGACAACGCCCGCTACCTGGTGGAAGCCATCGCCGAAGACAATCCGGAAGCGGAAGTTCAGCACCAGCCGGCAATGATCCGGATCCAGGCCGAGAAGCGCCTGGTGATCAACCGGGAAACGATGGAAGAGAAGCTCGGTCGCGAATGGGATGTTCAGGAAATGCTCATCGACGTGATCAGTATCGGCGGCAATGTCGACGAAGACGACGACCACTTCATTCTTCAGTGGACCTAATTGGGAGACTTATCATGGCTGTTAAAAACAAGAAGCTGAATCTCAAGGACAAGTACCAGTACCTGACCCGGGACATGGCCTGGGAACCAACCTATCAAAAGAAGAAGGACATTTTCCCGGACGAGGACTTTGAAGGTATCAAGATTACCGATTGGTCCCAATGGGAAGATCCGTTCCGTCTGACCATGGACGCCTACTGGAAGTACCAGGCTGAAAAAGAGAAAAAGCTGTACGCCATTTTCGATGCCTTTGCCCAGAACAACGGCCACCAGAACATCTCGGACGCCCGTTATGTGAATGCGCTGAAACTGTTCCTGACCGGTGTGTCGCCCCTGGAACACGCGGCTTTCCAGGGCTACGCCAAAGTGGGTCGCCAGTTCAGTGGGGCCGGGGCGCGTGTTGCCTGTCAGATGCAGGCGATTGATGAGCTGCGCCACTCCCAGACCCAGCAGCATGCGATGAGCCATTACAACAAGCATTTTAATGGCCTGCACGATGCGGCTTACATGCACGACCGGGTGTGGTTCCTGTCGGTGCCCAAGTCGTTCTTCGATGATGCCCGTTCGGCCGGTCCGTTCGAGTTCCTGACCGCGATCTCGTTCTCCTTCGAGTATGTGCTGACTAACCTTTTGTTCGTGCCGTTCATGTCCGGCGCTGCCTACAACGGCGACATGGCCACCGTCACCTTCGGTTTCTCGGCGCAGTCCGACGAAGCGCGGCACATGACCCTGGGTCTTGAGGTGATCAAGTTCATCCTCGAGCAGCACGAGGACAACGTGCCCATCGTCCAGCGCTGGATCGACAAATGGTTCTGGCGCGGTTTCCGCCTGCTGAGCCTGGTCAGCATGATGATGGACTACATGCTGCCGAACAAGGTCATGTCCTGGTCGGAAGCCTGGGAAGTGTATTACGAGCAAAACGGCGGCGCCCTGTTCAAAGACCTTGAGCGCTACGGCATCCGCCCGCCCAAATATCAGGATGTGGCCAACGATGCCAAGCACCACATCAGCCATCAGCTATGGGGCACGTTCTACCAGTACAGTCAGGCCACCAACTTCCATACCTGGATTCCCGGCAAGGAAGAAATGGACTGGATGTCCGAGAAGTACCCGGAGACTTTCGACAAGTACTACCGCCCGCGCTACGAGCATTGGGCCAAAGAGCATGCTGAAGGCCGCCGCTTCTACAACAACACCCTGCCGCAACTGTGCCAGGTATGCCAGGTGCCGACGCTGTTTACCGAGATGGGCGAGCCCACCAAGCTCAGCCACCGCCAGATGAACTACGAAGGTGAGCGTTACCACTTCTGCTCGGAAGCCTGCTGCGACATCTTCAAGCACGAGCCGGAGAAGTACGTTCAGGCGTGGTTGCCGGTACACCAGATCTACCAGGGCAACTGTGAAGGCGGCGACGTCGAGACGGTGGTTCAGAAGTACTACCACATCAATATTGGCGAGGACAATTTCGAGTATGTCGGCTCGCCGGACCACAAACGCTGGTTGTCCATCAAGGGCAAGTCGTCTGATGACAAGGCTGAAGGGTCCAAGCAGGACGCGGCCTGATACGGAGATTACCCGGTGTCATCTGACGCCGGGTGATTCGCCCGCAAAAAACAACAAGGTGACCACCATGAGTGTTAACGCTTTATACGACTACAAGTTTGAACCACGGGATAAGGTCGAGAACTTCAACGGCATGCAGTTGCTGTATGTGCTCTGGCCGAATCATCTGATGTTCTGTGCTCCGTTTGCCCTGCTGGTGCAACCGGACATGACCTTCGGAGCCATGGTTGAAGAGATCCTGAAACCGGCCACGGCATCCCATCCGGATGCAGCGAACGCTGACTTCCTGGCGGCGCAGTGGCTGCTGAATGATGAACCGTTTACGCCGGATGCAGATGCCAGCCTTATAGACAACGGCATCGATCACAAGAGCATGCTGACGGTAACCACGCCGGGCCTTAACGGCCTTGCCGGCGCCGGATTCTGAGGGTAGCGCTATGAGTCACACCGTTACTATCGAACCCATTGGTGAGCAGATCGAGGTCGAGGATGGCCAGACCATCCTTGCCGCCGCCCTGCGCCAGGGTGTCTGGCTGCCTTTTGCCTGCGGCCATGGCACCTGTGCCACCTGCAAGGTCCAGGTCATCGAGGGCGATGTTGAAATCGGCGATGCCTCGCCGTTTGCCCTGATGGATGTGGAACGGGACGAAGGCAAGGTGCTGGCCTGCTGTGCCACAGTTGAAAGCGACGTCACCATCGAGGCGGATATCGATGTCGACGAAGACTTCGAGGGCTATCCGGTGGAGGACTACACCGCAACCGTCACAGACATCGTCGAGTTGTCTCCAACCATCAAGGGCATCCATCTGAAGCTGGACCGCCAGATGACCTTCCAGGCCGGCCAGTACATCAATATCGAACTGCCCGGTGTGGATGGCGCGAGGGCGTTCTCCCTGGCCAATCCGCCGAGCAAGGCGGGTGAGGTAGAGCTTCATGTGCGACTGGTCGAGGGGGGTGCCGCAACCACCTACATTCACCAGCAACTGAACGTGGGTGAGCAACTGCATCTGTCAGGTCCATACGGCCAGTTCTTCGTGCGCAGTTCGCAGCCCGGCAACCTGATTTTCATTGCCGGCGGCTCCGGTCTCTCCAGCCCGCAATCCATGATCATTGACCTGCTGGAGCAGGGCGACGACCGCCAGATCACCCTGTTCCAGGGCGCCCGTAACCTTGCCGAGCTCTACAACCGCGAGCTGTTCGAAGGCCTGGCCCGGGACAACGACAACTTCACCTACGTACCGGCGCTGAGCCAGGCGGACGAAGACGGTGAGTGGTCTGGATTCAGGGGCTATGTACACGATGCGGCCAGGGAACACTTCGGTGGTCGTTTTGCCGAGCACAAGGCCTATCTGTGCGGGCCGCCGCCGATGATCGATGCCGCGATTACCGCATTGATGCAGGGCCGGTTGTTTGAGCGGGACATCTTCATGGAGAAGTTCCTGACAGCGGCAGACGGCGCGGAAGAAACCCAGCGCTCGGCCCTGTTCAAGAAGATCTGACCGGAGGTGAAGCATGGCTCAGGTCTATCGGATTACCGAGCAGTGCAGCGGCAAGTCCTTTGAGTGCGAGGCAGGCCAGAGTGTGCTCAAGGCCATGGAACAACGGGGCATGAAGTGCGTGCCCGTGGGCTGCCGGGGCGGTGGCTGTGGCTACTGCAAGATCCAGGTTCTGGCAGGAGAGTTCGAGTGCGGAAAGATGAGCAAGGTCCATGTTCCGCCGGAAGCCCTGAAAAAAAGGGAGGTCCTGGCCTGCCGGGTGTATCCCCTGACTGATTTGACCATCGAGTGCCGGCCGCCATCGCAGCCCGGTCTCGCAAGCAAGCAGACAAAAACAACAGCGTTGAGGTAACTGTCATGAAAAAAGGTGTAATGCGTCCCGGCCACGTCCAGATCCGTGTTCTCGATATGGATGAAGCCGTCAAACACTACACGGACCTGATGGGTCTTATCGAAACCGACCGCGACGACCAGGGCCGTGTGTATCTCAAAGCCTGGACCGAAGTGGACAAGTTTTCCGTGGTACTTCGCGAGGCGGACGAGCCTGGCTGTGACTTTATGGGCTTTAAGGTTGTGGACGAAGCCGCTCTGGTTCAATTGGAGAAAGACCTGGTGGACTTCGGCGTTGATGTTGAGCAGGTTCCCGAAGGTGATCTGAAAGACTGTGGCCGCCGGGTTCGTTTTACCGTGCCTTCCGGTCACGCCTTCGAACTCTATGCCGACAAGCTCTACACCGGCAAATGGGGCATCAATAACGTTAACCCTGAAGCATGGCCCCGTGGCCTGGACGGTATGAAGGCCGTTCGGTTTGATCACTGTCTGTTTTACGGGCCTGAACTGGCGGCGGTGTACGACATCTTCGTGAACGTGCTCGGGTTCCATCTCGCAGAGCAGGTTCTGGATGGCGACGGCACTCGTATTGCCCAGTTCCTGACCGTGTCCATGAAGGAGCACGACATTGCCTTCATTCACCACGAGGAGAAGGGCAAGTTCCACCACGCCTCTTTCTTCCTGGAGACTTGGGAAGACGTACTGCGCGCCGCGGACCTGATCTCCATGACTGATACCTCCATCGATATCGGCCCGACTCGTCACGGCCTGACCCACGGCAAGACTATCTACTTCTTCGACCCGTCCGGTAACCGTAATGAGGTGTTCTGTGGTGGTGACTACATCTACCCGGATCACAAACCGGTGACTTGGCAGGCCGAGCAGTTGGGTAAGGCCATCTTCTACCACGACCGGGTACTGAACGAACGGTTCCTGACGGTTCTGACCTGATTGATATCCGACTCAACAGGGCTAATTTAACAGGATAGGCAGCAATGAAAGACATCAAGCACTACATCAATGGGCAGTATGTTGGCTCGGCCAGCGGCAAGTTGTTCGACAACGTCAACCCGGCCAACGGCAAGGTGATCAGCAAAGTTCACGAAGCCGGACGTGACGAGGTGGACGCCGCAGTCAAAGCCGCGAAAGCGGCCCTGCGCGGCCCCTGGGGCAAGATGACACTGGAGGAACGCACCGGCATCCTGCACAAGGTGGCTGACGGCATCAACGCACGGTTTGACGAGTTCCTGGAAGCGGAATGCCTGGATACCGGCAAGCCCAAATCCCTGGCGAGCCACATCGACATTCCCCGGGGCGCGGCCAACTTCAAGGTGTTCGCGGACATGATCAAGAACGTGCCCACGGAATCCTTCGAAATGCCCACGCCGGACGGTACCGGCGCGCTGAACTACGCCGTACGCCGCCCCAAGGGCGTGATCGGGGTGATCAGCCCGTGGAACCTGCCATTGCTGCTGATGACCTGGAAAGTCGGGCCTGCTCTGGCCTGTGGCAACACCGTGGTGGTCAAACCCTCCGAGGAAACCCCCACCACCACCGCCCTGCTGGGCGAAGTGATGAAAGACGCCGGCGTACCGGACGGGGTGTTCAACGTGGTTCACGGCTTCGGTGGGGATTCAGCCGGCGCTTTCCTCACCGAGCATCCGCTAGTGGATGGTTTCACCTTTACCGGCGAAACCGGCACCGGCGAAGTCATCATGAAGGCAGCCGCGAAGGGCATCCGGGATATCTCCCTGGAGCTGGGTGGCAAGAACGCCGGCCTGGTGTTCGCCGACTGCGACATGGACAAGGCCATCGAGGGCACCATGCGCTCAGCCTTCGCCAACTGTGGCCAGGTTTGCCTTGGCACTGAGCGGGTTTATGTAGAACGTTCCATCTTCGACGAGTTCGTTGGCCGACTGAAAGAAGCCGCGGAAGGCATGAAGATTGGTCCGCCGGATGATGCCGAGGCGGATATGGGTCCGCTGGTCAGCCTCAAACACCGGGAGAAGGTTCTGTCCTATTACCAGAAAGCCGTTGATGACGGTGCCACGGTGGTGACCGGTGGTGGTGTTCCCGATATGCCGGCCGAGCTGGCCGGTGGTGCCTGGGTTCAGCCCACCATCTGGACCGGATTGCCGGAAAGTTCGACGGTGATTACCGATGAAATCTTCGGCCCCTGTGTCCACCTGTGCCCATTCGACACCGAAGAGGAAGCCATCGAACTGGCCAACAGCCTTCCCTACGGACTGGCATCAGCAATCTGGAGCGAGAACATTACCCGCGCCCACCGGGTCGCGGGCCAGATCGAAGCTGGCATCATCTGGGTCAACAGCTGGTTCCTGCGGGATCTGCGCACACCCTTCGGTGGCAGCAAACAGTCCGGCATTGGCCGCGAGGGTGGTGTGCACTCCCTGGAGTTCTACACCGAGATGAAAAACATCTGTGTGAAATTGTGAGCTAACCATGACTGCACCTGAAAACAGCCCGGAAATCGGGCGTGAGATATCCGCCGCCGGCTACCGCACCAACGTCCATGACCATGGCAAGGGCGGTGTTCCTGTCATGATGATCCACGGCTCCGGCCCCGGCGTCACCGCCTGGGCCAACTGGCGCCTGGTGATTCCGGAGCTGGCGAAGAATCGCCGTGTGGTGGCGCCGGATATGCTCGGCTTCGGGTATACCCAACGCCCGGAAGACAACACCTACAACCGGGAGCGCTGGGTGGCCCATGCCATCGGCGTTATGGATGCACTGGATCTGCAACAGGTGGATCTGGTCGGCAACTCCTTCGGTGGCGGCCTGGCGCTGGCGCTGGCGATCGAGTACCCGGAGCGGGTTCGTCGTCTGGTGCTGATGGGCTCCGCCGGCGTCAGCTTTCCGATCACCGAGGGCCTGGATGACGTCTGGGGCTACCAGCCTTCCCTTGAAAACATGCGTCGCCTGATGGATGTGTTTGCCTTCAACAAAGGCCTGCTCACCGACGAACTGGCGGAGATGCGCTATCAGGCCAGTATCCGCCCCGGTTTCCAGGAATCCTTTGCCGCCATGTTCCCGGCACCGCGTCAGCGTTGGGTCGACAACCTGGCCAGCGAGGAGAAGGACATCCGGGCGCTGCCCCACGAAACCCTGGTTCTTCATGGCCGCGAAGATGAGGTGATACCGCTGGCCGCCTCACTGAAACTGGCTGAACTGATCGACCGAGCCCAGTTGCATGTATTCGGGCGTTGCGGCCACTGGACCCAGATTGAACATGCCAACCGGTTTGCCCGGCTGGTGAACGATTTCCTGACCGAGGCCGATCAAGTGGCTTCAGGAGCAGAGTAATGGAACAGACACGCATCCAGGCCTTCGGTGACGAGCTTTACCAGGCCATGCTGAACCGGGAGGCGGTCGCACCGCTGACCGACCGTGGCGAAGACATCACCATCAACGACGCCTACCACATTTCCCTGCGCATGCTGGAACGCCGGCTGGCGGATGGCGCCTCCGTCATCGGCAAGAAGATCGGTGTCACCAGCAAGGCGGTGCAGAACATGCTGAACGTGCACCAGCCGGATTTCGGGTACCTGACCGACGACATGGTGTTCAACAGCGGTGAAGTCATGCCCATCAGTGACCGGCTGATTGCGCCCCGCGCCGAGGGCGAAATTGCCTTCATCCTGAAGAAAGACCTGAGCGGCCCCGGGGTAACCAATGCCGATGTGCTGGCCGCCACCGAGTGTGTGATGCCTTGCTTCGAGATCGTCGATTCCCGCATCCAGGACTGGAAGATCGCCATCCAGGACACGGTGGCGGATAACGCCTCCTGTGGCCTGTTTGTGTTGGGCGATCAGGCGGTTTCTCCCCGCAAGGTCGATCTCGTGACCTGCGGCATGGTGGTGGAAAAGAACGGCAGTGTGCTGAGCGCCGGGGCCGGTGCCGCGGCCCTGGGTTCCCCAGTGAACTGCGTGACCTGGCTGGCTAACACCCTGGGCGAGTTCGGCATCACCCTGAAAGCCGGTGAAGTCATCCTGTCCGGTTCCCTGGTTCCGCTGGAGCCGGTCAAGGCCGGTGATTACATGCGTGTGGATATCGGTGGTATCGGCAGTGCTTCCGTGCGCTTCGCCTGACCCGGATTGAAGAGGACAACATCATGAGCAACAAAATCAAAGCGGCGATCATCGGCTCGGGCAATATCGGCACCGACCTGATGATCAAGATCCTGCGCACCGCCGAGCACATCGAGATGGGGGTGATGGTCGGGATTGACCCCGAGTCCGATGGTCTGGCCCGTGCCAAACGTATGGGCGTGGCCACCACCGCCGAGGGTGTGGAAGGGCTGGTGAAGATGCCCGAGTTCGCCGACATCGGCATTGTGTTTGATGCCACGTCGGCCGGCGCCCACGTTCACAATGACAAACTGCTGCGGGAACACAAACCCGACATCCGCGTGGTCGACCTGACTCCGGCGGCCATCGGCCCCTACTGCGTGCCCGTGGTTAATTTGGAGGAACATCTGGCCGAGGGCAACGTCAACATGGTCACCTGCGGTGGCCAGGCCACCATTCCCATGGTCGCGGCGGTGTCCCGAGTCGCCAAGGCTCATTACGCGGAAATCGTGGCATCCATTTCCAGTAAATCCGCCGGCCCCGGTACCCGCGCCAACATCGATGAGTTTACGGAGACCACCTCCAAGGCCATCGAAGTGGTCGGTGGTGCCGGCAAGGGCAAGGCCATCATTATCCTCAACCCGGCCGAACCACCCCTGCTGATGCGGGACACGGTGTACGTGCTTTCGGATGCCGCCGACAAAGCCGAAGTGGAAGCCTCCGTCGAGGAGATGGTGAAGGCGGTGAACCGCTATGTGCCCGGCTATCGCCTCAAGCAGAAAGTGCAGTTTGATGTGATTCCTGAAGACCAGCCCATGAACGTCCCGGGCCTGGGTAAGTTCAGCGGCCTGAAGACCTCCATCTTCCTGGAAGTGGAGGGTGCTGCCCATTACCTGCCGGCCTACGCGGGCAACCTGGACATCATGACCTCCGCGGCTCTTGGTACTGCCGAGCGCATCGCCGAATCGCTGGTCAAGTGAGGAGACTGAACCATGACTTATAACCCCGGCAAGAAACTCTACATCTCCGACGTGACCCTGCGGGACGGCAGCCACGCCATTCGTCACCAGTACTCCATCAAGAACGTGCAGGACATTGCACGGGCCCTGGACAAGGCAAAAGTCGACAGTATTGAAGTAGCCCACGGCGACGGCCTGCAGGGCTCCAGCTTCAACTACGGCTTCGGCGCCCACACGGACCTGGAGTGGATCGAAGCGGTGGCGGACGTAGTCACCCACTCGAAAATCGCCACCCTGCTGCTGCCCGGCATCGGCACCGTCCACGACCTGGACAATGCCTACAGCGCCGGCGCAAGAATCGTCAGAGTGGCCACCCACTGCACCGAAGCGGATGTGTCGAAGCAGCATATCGAGCACGCCCGCAAACTGGGCATGGACACCGTCGGCTTCCTGATGATGAGCCACATGCAGACCCCGCAAGGGTTGGCGGAACAGGCCAAGCTGATGGAAGACTACGGGGCTACCTGCCTCTATGTCGTCGACTCCGGCGGCGCCATGAACATGAACGACATCCGCGACCGCTTCCGGGCGCTGAAAGACGTCCTGAAGCCCGAAACCCAGACGGGCATCCACGCCCACCATAACCTCGCGCTGGGCGTGGCCAACTCCATCGTGGCTGTCGAGGAAGGCTGTGACCGTGTCGATGCCAGCCTCGCCGGCATGGGCGCTGGTGCGGGTAACGCCCCGCTGGAAGTGTGCATTGCCGCCTTCGACAAGATGGGTTGGGAGCACGGTACCGATGTGTACGCACTGATGGATGCCGCTGATGACATTGTGCGGCCGCTGCAGGACCGCCCGGTTCGGGTGGACCGTGAAACCCTGGCGCTTGGCTACGCCGGAGTCTATTCCAGCTTCCTGCGCCACTCGGAGGTAGCAGCGCAGAAGTATGGCCTGAAGACTGTGGATATTCTCGTTGAACTGGGCAAACGCCGGATGGTGGGTGGCCAGGAAGACATGATTGTGGATGTGGCGCTGGATCTGCTGGCGGCGCAAAAGGAGCAGAACGCATGAGCAAGACACTGAGCCGTGAACAGGTGCTGGCCCTGGCCGAACACGTGGAAAACGCCGAGTTGCAGGCCCACGACATCACCAAGGTCACCAATGACTACCCGGACATGACCTTCGAGGATGCCTACGACGTGCAGTGGGAAATACGCCGCCGCAAGGAAGAGCGTGGCAACAAGATCGTTGGCATGAAAATGGGCCTCACCTCCTGGGCAAAGATGGCCCAGATGGGTGTGGAGACTCCGATCTATGGCTTCCTGGCAGACTATTTCAGTGTGCCGGACGGCGGCGTGGTCAACACCCAGGAATTGATCCATCCGAAAATCGAAGCCGAGATTGCCTTCGTCACCAAGGCACCCCTGAAAGGCCCCGGCTGCCATATCGGCCAAGTGCTGGCGGCGACGGACTTTGTGATTCCCGCCGTGGAAGTTATTGACTCCCGCTATGAGAACTTCAAGTTCGACCTGGTGAGTGTCGTGGCGGATAACGCCTCATCAACCCGGTTTATCACCGGCGGCCAGATGGCCGATGTGGCGGATGTGGATTTGAAAACCCTGGGCGTGGTGGTCGAGAAGAACGGTGAAGTTGTCGATGTAGGCGCGGGTGCCGCCGTGCTCGGCCATCCGGCCTCCAGCGTGGCGATGCTGGCGAATCTGCTGGCAGAGCGGGGTGAGCACATTCCCGCGGGCACCTTCATCATGACCGGTGGCATAACCGCCGCCATCACGGTGGAGCCTGGGGATAATATCACCGTGCGTTATCAGGGGCTGGGGACCGTAACCGGAAGGTTTATCTAAGCCTCAAAGGCACTGCCAACGGAGCAGGGAATTATGAGCGATACCATTGATCTACGTTTATATTTCAACTTTCGCAGCCCGTACTGCTATCTGGCCAGCGAGCGTATGTTCGAGCTGTTTGACCAGTACCAAGTCAATCTGCTCTGGAGGCCTCTGGGAGGATGGCACGGTCGCTCGGATCCGGACCGGGCAAAGGTCAAGATGCCTATCGCCAGGCAGGACGTGGCACGCTGGGCACGTCGGTTTGGCATGCCTCTGACCCCACCTCCGAAGAGTACGGATCCTACCCGTGCCGGGGCTGGTTCACTGTTGGCAGAGAAGGAAGGACTGCTCAAACCCTATGTGGTGGCAGTGATGCGCGCCGAATGGGCGGACGGCCTGGACATAGGGGATGCAGCGGTCCTGTCCTCAGTTGCCGAAAGCGTTGGACTAGACAGGGAGGCGTTCGCCAGGGCGGTCGATGATCCCGAACTCCATACCCAACTTGACCGGAACTGGCAGGAAGCACAGGAAAAAGGTGCCCTGGGTGTTCCCACGTTTGTTATCGGCGACCAGATTTTCTGGGGTCAGGACAGGCTGGATTTTGTGGGGGAGCACCTGAGGGATTTGGGAGCGGCACGCCAATGAGCAGGATACGACTGATTGATAAGCCCGAATGCCCGTTTTGCTGGCGAGTCCGGATTGCCGCGGCTTTGCAAGGGCGGGCGATGCACAGCATGGACAGGTCAGACCCGGATGTTCTCGTCGAGTGGCAGCGGTTATCGCCGAGTCAAACGGTGCCAGTGATGATTGAGGATGACCTGGTACTGACCGACTCCGGCCCGATGCTTGAGTACCTGGCCGAAACTGGCTCGGCTTTGCTCCCGGATTTTCCACGCCGAAGGGCGGAAGCACGAAGCTGGATTGTGTATGGGGATAATGTTCTGGGGCGATCCCTGCGGGAAGTGGTTTTTGAGAAACGCGATAAACCGGAGAGCGAATGGGACCAAGGCAGGATTCGCAGGGGTACACGCGGATTCCTGAGTGGGCTGCCCGCACTGGAGATGGCGCTGCGAGACGAAAACTTCCTTCTCGGAAACTGGCCAACCTTGGCCGAGTGCGCCCTGTTCCCAAGGTTTGCCCTGGCTCTGCTCTATGGCGTGGATATCCCTGCTGATTTTCCTCGAACTCGCCAATGGTTTGGTCGCCAGGCCATCCACCCGGCTTTCTTGTCCTCGAGCCCTGAGCGGGTCAGGAACATTCTTGTTGATTTTGCGTGAGGAACCATAATGCCGATAGCCCAATTGTATATCCTTGAAGGTCGCACGGACGAACAGAAAGAGCGCCTTATTCGTGAGGTGTCGGAAGCCATGTCACGCTCAATTGATTCACCGATTGAACGCGTACGGGTGATCATTACCGAAATGCCTAAAAGCCATTTTGGGATAGCCGGTGAGCCGGCCAGCAAAGTACGGCCCTAGCGCTGTCCTCGAACCAACGCCTATTGCCGGTGAGTAACATGACCAAGCTGCCCGTGCTGTACTTGTCCTGTGAAACAGAAGCGCTGACAGGCCCCAAAGGGCAGGCCAGCCTGCGCCGCCTGATACGGCCCGATCTCGTAGTTGTCAACGTGGCATTTATTACCTCGAAAAAAGGGGGCGCACAGCCGGAAATCTTTCACCAGTGTGGTGAGGGGATTCTTGCCAGACGCCTGCAATCCGGAATGGCGGAACGGGGGTTTGATGTCGCCGTTAGCGGGTCTCGGGAACAGGGTTTGAAGGAACTGGCTGAAAGCATGACGCATCTTGCGCCTGAGGAGGTGATTGAACTGCGGCTCAACACCGGTATGACCAGTGAACACTACAGGGATATTGGTCATTGCCTGGAAGCCTTGAGAGACCAGGGTGTGTTGCTGATATGCCTGGACCGGCTGGAAAACGTCGGCAATAACGAGGATCATCCTCAGCCACATGACAGTTATCTCCGTAATCTGATTCGTCAGTGGGAAGATGAGCACAGATGGGTAAAAGCCATGTCGAAATCTGACCTGCGCGCCTCTCATTCTACTCCGGGGGCCGAAGCCCCCGTTGCCGACCCAACGTTATGTGTGCTCAATACCGCCTTCAGTCTAGGTGGAATGCAGGCACCTCAGCGCCTGTTTGGCTTCTCTCTGAATGAGAATAGCCAGTCCCTCGCAGGTTATGGATGGATGCAATAATCTGTCGAAAACGCAGAGGATTCCGTGAATGCTGAAACTACTGATGGTTGGGGCCGGTGGTATTGGAAGCTACTACGCAGCAAGGCTTCTGGAGTCGGGGCACCGGGTGGTGCTCACTGCTCGCGGAGCCCATCTGGATGCCCTTGTCAGCAACGGCCTGAAGGTCCACTACGGGGGGAGGGAACTGATTCATCGTCCAGAGGCCTTCAGCCACCAGCAATTGGTCGCCCGATTCCATCCTGACGACTTTGACGTCATTGTCATTGCCCTGAAGTCGACAGCCACCGAGTCGGTCGTGGATGAGCTCGGAGCCTGGCTGAGGCAGGGCCGGGTTCCTGTATTGTCCCTCCAGAATGGTGTTGATAATGAGCCATTGCTGGCAGAAGCCATCGGGGCCGAGCGGATCATCGGCGGGCTTGCGGTGCGGATCGGCGGGCATATTGTGCGGCCAGGTGTTGTCGAAGCAGAGGGCGTTGCTGAGATCGTGATGGGCGAATGGCCTGCGGCGCGTAAGCCCGGCAGCGCGCGCTCGTTGCTGCTGGAGAAACTCGCGGCGGCATTCGACGGCTCGGGTATTCCCACCACGCTTTCCGACAACGTTCGCTACGAGCTATGGCGTAAGCTGGTGATCAACAATGGTGTAAATCCCCTCTCGGCACTGACAGGATTGGATACCCGCAGCCTGACTCATCGTCCCGAGTTCAGCAGGATTGTGTATGGCATGATGGCGGAAACCGTTGAGGCATCAAGGGCCGATGATGTAAACCTCACGAAGGAAGATCTCCACGAAATGTTCGAGTTGATCAGTTCCTTCAATGCAATCAAAACGTCCATGCTGATAGACAGGGAGAAGGGGCGCCCCCTTGAACTGGACAGTATTGCGGGCGCTGTACTTAAACGTTGCGCCAATCTTGGCATCGATGCTCCATACACGTCGACCATCGCCACTTTGTTGAAGCAACAGGCCTCCTGACTTCCCGCTGTGAGTTGGTGCTCTTGCCGCTCTCGTATACCCAGTTATTTCTCATGCTCGCGTTCTTCTTTGATGACCTAACGCATGCTGTTTCGGTGGTGTCTTTGTTGGTTGTTGATTGATCACCTGAATTTATATAAAGTGAACTCATTAACAATAAGTAAATGAGGCGAGAGATGTTTGGTCAATCACTTGCGGGCGCTACCGTCCTTCAGGGGGCACATCCGGAAGAGGTGTCTTCGTTTGTTAACCAGCATATCGGGCAGCATCGCCTGGAAATGCTTGGAGAGCAGAAACGGAAGTCCAGTCTCAGCTTCAGGGAATTTGCCGGGTTCGGGATGTCCCAACTCAGTTACGGTAACCATGTACGGGTAAAAAGCCCCGAACTTGAGTCCATCTATCACTTTCAGGTGGTCACTCGGGGTGAGTGTGTCTGGCATCAGGCGGGCGAGCGCATGAAGGTTCGCAGTGGTCAGGCGGTTATGGTGAACCCTTATGAAAAGATTGATCTGGAGTATTCGGATGATTGCGAAAAGCTGATCATCAAGGTTCCCGAGCATGTACTCAATAATGCCCGTGAGTTATCACACGGTCGGTTGCCGGAGGATGGCATTCGCTTTACCCGGGCGCCCGTGGAGCTTCGGCTATGTCCTGCCCTGATCAATATCATGGAGGCGGTGCTGTCCGAGCTTGATGATGCCGAAGACGAGGACATAAACCCGGTTTGCGGCGCCTATCGTGAAATTATCCTCAAGAAACTGCTGAAAGTATTTCCCAGTAACTGGTCCAGCCAGGAGAACGGTGCGGCCTGTACGCCCATGCTGGGTAAAATGCTGCGGTACATTGAACAGAACGTGCATCGCAACATCGATATAGAAGAGCTTTCCAGTGTCTCCAATATGAGTGTTCGATCCATCTACAATGCTTTCTCCAAGGCCTTCGCGACGACCCCCAAGTGTTACATCAAGCAGTTGAAGTTACAGAAGTTGCGGGAAGACCTTTTGCAGGGAAAGTGCCGGAATGTCACCGAGATCGCCCTGGAATATGGCTTCAGTCATCTGGGCCGGTTTTCTTCGGATTATCGAAAATCCTTCGGCGAGTTGCCCTCTGAAACCCTGCGAATGGCCGGTTAATCCCGGCCATTACCTTCCCGTTGTTGCCCGCAGATCTGTCGGGTAACCCGGTCACTGCATTCCCGGACCTGTTCGAACAGGAATGAGCCTTCGCTGATGTCGGTGTCCCGATCAAGACCCAACAGGGTGATGACGGTGACAATGCTGCCGTTGATATCGAATACAGGGCGGCTGAGCACATTGATTTCGGGGAGGTAATCACTGAAAAACGCGCAGTAGTTATCCCGTTTGATGGTTTCCAGATGAGGTTGCAGTTCCTCCCGGGTGATGGGTTTGCCCCGATGTTTCGGGAGTGACTTGGCGTTCTTGTAATACTGGTCCACCAGTTCCTTGCGTCGCTTCGCTGGCAGGTGGGCCAGGTAAATCCTGCCTGAGGCTGAGTTCAGTGGCGATAGCTCGGCGCCCAGCCTCACGTTGACCGAGATTGGCTGGCTTGAGTCCAGCCACTTGATGATCAGTGGGCCGTTGCCGTTCCAGACGGTGACCGACACGGTTTTGTCGGTTTCCTCATTGAGCCGGTCAACGGCTTCGTAACTCAGCTGAATCGGGTTGATGCGCCGGAGTGCTGAAATGCCCAGGGTCAGGCTGGAATTGCCCAGGGTGTACTGGGTGTGATTCACCTGATTGATGTAGCCCTCTCGCAGCAAACTGACCAGGTATTTGTGGGCGCGGCTAGGTGACAGATCCAGGGCGCCCGACAGTTCCTTGAGGGTGGGTGGCTTTGGCGCTGTGGAAATATAATTGAGGATATGCAATCCGATTTCCAGCGAACCGATTCCTTGCCGCTTTGGGCTTTCTTCTGCCATGGACGTTACCATTTTCGAATGACTGGTGCTGCCGTGTACCAGCGGAAAACAGGCACCCTGGAGACGGCGGGCACCTGTTTTTCGGGTTGTTGGCAAGGATACCAATTCTGAAGGTCCGGATCAGAATTTGTACTTGGCCATGACCTCAACCTGCTGGCCTTCCGGCAATAGCGGGCCGAAGGCGAGATTGTACTTTCGCCACTCTATCCCGGCTTCCAGATCCTGGGTGATGTTATGGATCAGGTTGACGCGATGGGCTTCGTAGTTGGTGTCGGCGTCGTCATCCACTTCGACGGCTGTATAGGCGACGTTTGCCCGCCACTCGTTGTTGATGACGTAGCGAAAGCCAACGTCAAACCCTGCCTGGCTGACAGCGTCGTCGTTTTCGACATCCGGTGACGACAGGCTGTTGTTTACGCCAACACCGGTGAATGCACCAAGTCCTTCACCGTAGTGAGCATTCACGTTCAGGCTGTGAGGCCCGATCATGAACTTCGAGCCGATGGCGCCGCCACCCACGAAGTCGCCATTTTCAACTTCGCGACCTGATGCGGTGAGGATAACACGGTGACCACCGTCGAGACTCAGGTTGTAGTTAACCGCAAGATCAGGCGTGTCGGCGTCGTTGTTGACCGGGTCCTGTGCAGTAAAACGGAAGCCGGCAACCTCGTGACTAATCAGGTTTGTGCGGAAGTTGAACCCGCCCAGGGTGCCTCGCGGCCCGCCCAGGAAATCCAGGTAATCGTGATAGGCAACGGCCCAGAACTGGCCGGTCCAGGTCTGCCCCACGGTGGTCTGATCCACCTTGATGAAGGCGTGGCGAAGCCGTAGGTCGTTATTCTCGCCAGGAAAGGTGCCGCCGTAAAAGTCGCCTTCCACAAAGCCGACAATCGTATGGCCTTCCTTCTGGGTGACTGTTTTAAGGTTAACGCGGGACTGGTTGGAACGGCCGAAGATGCGGGAATCCCCATCATCGACTTTTTCATAGATGGCTTCGGCTTTGAAATAGCCACCGATGCTGAATTTGGTGTCGTTGAACTCGCCGAGTTCGAGAGCGTGAACGGCGGGGGCCGCGCTGAGACCGGATGCAATAGCGAGCGCTAGTAATGAATGTCGATAGTTCATTTGCCTTCTCCTTGTTGTTTGGCATTTGAACTATCGGTTATTCAGGCGTGGGCAAATATCCGGTTAATGAACATCCCTATCCGTTTTTTGTACTTATCTCCGGCACGGTGCAGGGTTCCGTCACCGTTCCAGATGACGACCATGGAATCGCAGATGGTCCTCAATGAAGCTGGCAATGAAGTAGTAGCTGTGGTCGTAGCCCTCGCGCAGATTCAGTTCCAGCGGATAACCGCTGATATGGGCTGACGCCTCAAGGGCTTCGGGGCGAAGCTGTTCGGCCAGGAAATTGTCAGCGTCACCCTGATCCACCAGGGCCGGCACGAATTTCTGTGCCTTGCGCATTAACAAGCTGGCATCGTAGGCAGCCCAGCGCCCGGTATCGTTGCCGAGATAGGCGGCAAAGGCTTTTTTGCCCCACGGGCAGCTGACCGGATTGCTGATCGGGCTGAAGGCAGACACCGACTGGTATGTCTGTGGATTGCGCAATGCCAGCACCAGGGCGCCATGCCCGCCCATGGAATGTCCCGCGACAGAGCGTTGGCCGGTCACTGGGAACACCGACTCCACCAGTGCCGGTAGTTCATTCAGCACGTAATCGTACATGCGGTAATGCGTGTTCCAGGGGCTCTCGGTAGCATTCACATAGAACCCCGCCCCCTGGCCAAGATCGTAACCGTCATCGTTGGCGACGTCGTCGCCTCTGGGGCTTGTGTCCGGGGCCACAATGGCAATGCCCAGTTCGGCGGCTACGCGGTGGGCGCCCGCTTTCTGCATGAAGTTTTCGTCGGTGCAGGTCAGGCCCGATAGCCAGTAAACGACGGGTACCTTTTGCCCACTAGCCACCTGTGGTGGCAGGTAAATCGCGAAACGCATGACACAACCAAGGGTGTCGGACCGATGGCTGTACTGCTTGTGCCAGCCACCGAAACTTTTGTTGCTGCTCAGGTTTTCGATGCTCATCAAGAACTCCGTGGGTGAGTCGCCTGCCATGGGCGGCAGGCGACCGCGCCGGTCACTTATCGAAATGGATCACGCTACGAATGCTCTTTCCTTCGTGCATCAGTTCGAACGCCTCATTAATGTCTTCAAGCCCCATGGTGTGGGTGATGAAATCGTTGAGTTTGAACTCGCCCTGCAGATACCGCTCGACAATTCCAGGGAGCTCGGAGCGGCCTTTGACGCCGCCGAACGCGGAGCCTTTCCAGACTCGACCGGTCACCAGTTGGAATGGGCGGGTGGAAATCTCCTGGCCAGCACCTGCGACACCGATGACGACGGATTCGCCCCAGCCCTTGTGGCAGCATTCCAGGGCAGAACGCATCACGTCGACGTTGCCAATGCACTCAAAGGAGTAGTCCACGCCGCCATCTGTCAGTTCGACAATGACTTCCTGAATGGGTTTGTCATAGTTTTTCGGATTGATGCAGTCGGTCGCGCCCAACTGCTTTGCCAGGTCAAATTTGCTGTCGTTGATATCAATAGCAATGATGCGGCTGGCCTTGGCCATGGTAGCGCCAATAATGGCAGACAGGCCGATGCCGCCCAGGCCGAAGATCGCCACGGTGGCACCTTCTTCCACCTTGGCAGTGTTCATGACGGCGCCCATGCCGGTGGTTACTCCGCAGCCCAGCAGGCACACTTCTTCCAGTGGCGCTTCTTTGTTCACTTTGGCCAGAGAGATTTCCGGCAGCACGGTGTACTCGGAGAAGGTGGAGCAGCCCATGTAGTGATAGATTGGCTGGCCATCCTTGTAGAAACGGCTGGTGCCATCGGGCATCAGGCCCTTGCCCTGGGTTTCCCGGATCTTCCCGCACAGGTTGGTTTTACCGGAGAGGCAGAATTTACATTCTCCACACTCTGGCGTGTACAGGGGAATAACGTGATCTCCAATCTCGACACTCGTGACACCTTCGCCGATGGCCTCAACGATGCCGCCGCCTTCATGGCCCAGAATCGCGGGGAAATTACCTTCTGGATCGTCTCCGGAAAGCGTAAACGCGTCGGTGTGACACACGCCGGTAGCGATCACCCGCACCAGAACCTCACCGGCTTTCGGCGGCATTACATCCACCTCTTCAATGGAGAGTGGTTGCCCCGGTCCCCAGGCAATGGCTGCTTTTGATTTGATCATCTCGCTCATAATTCTCTCCGTTTGTGATGCATCTGTATTTGGACACTGCCCGAATGATCTGGTGATTATATTTGCTGCACAGATGTTGATAATGACCGTATTCGTGAAATCACTTTTACTCATGTGTAATAATCAGGATTGCTGAAGCAAAAGTAGGGTGGTGACATGCAGCGCTGGGAAGGTGTAAACGAATTCGTGGCGGTGGCTGAAACGGAGAGCTTCACCCGGGCGGCAAAACGCCTGGACGTCTCGACCGCTCACGTCAGCCGACAGATCAGCGCGCTCGAAGACAGGTTATCCACCCGTCTGTTCTATCGAACGACCCGGCGCGTCTCCACGACTGAGGCCGGGCAGATCTACTATCAGCATTGTCGCCAGATACTGGACGCCCTTGAACAGGCGGAGCGCTCTATGACCAATATGCAGCTGGTGCCCCAGGGCCGGCTGCGACTGACGGCGCCGGTAACCTACGGAGAGAAGTCGATCGCACCGCTGGTCAACGATTTCGTACTGCGGTATCCCGAACTCGACGTTGAAATGAAACTGACCAACCAGCAACTGGACCTGGTGGCGGAAGGTTACGACCTTGCGGTACGGCTTGGTAAACTGGACGATTCCAGCCTGATGGCCAGGCGTCTTGCTGCCCGGACTCTGTATGTATGCGCCTCGCCAGCTTATCTCGCTGTCCATGGCACCCCGCACTCTCTGTCTGAGCTGGAACACCATAATTGCCTTCAGGGGAATCTGGGCTACTGGCGATTTCAGGATGCGGGTCATCCCCGCAATGTCCGGATTCGTGGAAACGTGCGTTGTGACAGCGGCAGAGCCTTGTTGGATGCAGCGCTGAAGGGGGTTGGTATTGTCCAGCTGCCGGATTATTACGTTGGGCCGGCACTCGACGCGGGTACGCTGATACCTCTTCTGACTCATTACCAGGAAGACGATGACGGTATCTGGGCGGTGTATCCCCATAACCGTCACCTGTCGCCAAAGGTGAGAATGCTGCTGGACTACTTTGTGGATTCACTGGGCGTGCCAAACGCCTGATTGGGGCTAAGTCCAATCATAGGCTAGGAGTGTCTAGTGGACCGGGGTAAGTCCAATCATAGGCCAGGAGTGTCTAGTGGACCGGGGTAAGTCCAATCATAGGCCAGGAGTGTCTACTGTATCGGGGAAGTCCAATCATGAAGGTTCAGCTATTGCATTGAATGCTAGATCCACCAACCATGTCTTGGCCTTTGAGTTATAAAAATTATCAACCCAATATATCTCAACGCTAAAGGATTCCGCCTGAAATGGAAGCGGAAATGAACGTATACCCTCTGATTTAGCAAACTGCTCTGCTACTCTGCTAGGCAAACAAGCAATCATCTGTGAATTGGGGATAATTGCCGGTAAAGATGAGAAGTGTGGTATATGTAGGCCTATCTTAATAGTCTCACCGCTATTTCTGAGATATGCGCTCGCATCAAAATGGCCGCTCGCCTTAGATACGTAGATATGGTTTTCCTCCAAAAATTGTTCTTTGGTGACAGTTTCCTTCAATCTGGGGTGGCTGCTTGAAACAATACAGCTGTAGTTCTCGGTGAAAGCTAAAATACTTTTGGTGCTTTTTCTTAAAAAACTAAGGTTGCCTATCGCCAAATCAATACGACCCTGAAGCAGTTCCTCCTCTATTTTCGGTATTTCAGTAGTAACAATCTCTAGCTTGCAATTTGGTGCCTTCTCGCGGAGGGCCTCGAGCAGTTTAGGAAGCAAATAAAACTCTCCCAAATCTGAAAGCGCAATGCGGAAGGTTTTTGTGGAGATAGCAGCGTCGAAGTCTCTTGCGAGCGCGATGGCTCGTTCGATGTTTCCGACTGAGCTGGCAAATACTCTGTAGTACTGCTCCGCAGCAAACGTAGGCTTCATGCCATCCCGCGTACGCGTGAATAGCGAATCATTTAACAAGTCCCGTAAGCGTGATAGTGAGTAACTAACAGAAGGTTGAGTTAGGTTGAGGGTTTCTGCAGCTTTGCTAACGCTGCCGTCCTCATAGATAGACAGGAACACCTTTATCAGGCCCAAGTCAGATTTTTGCATAATTTTACAGCTCCAAATATTCATATAATCTATATTTGATAGCAAAATTTATCAATTTGATCAATATATTTTTCGTTGTTACCGTAGAAAATCACGAGGCTGGAAGAGTGAAAAACAACACATCAATCAAGTCAGCCCACTATCAAGTAATAAAGCGCCATGGTGCTAGCAAGATTCTCGGTAATCCTAGATCGAATAGGCTCCACTTTCTGAAAGGTGCCCTCGACGATTTCCGATATCTCCTCTTGCGATATGGGGGAGCGCCCCGGAAGAGACGATATTAAAGACAACCGAAGTTAAGGATAAAAAACAACAACCTATCCTTTCTGATGAATCTGAGGACGCACCAATGAAGATAGTGAGTTATCACGATTACCGTCGCCTAGCGAAATCCAGATTGCCAAAGATGGTGTTCGATTATCTCGACGGTGGTGCCGATGACGAAAATGCTTTGCAACACAATCGAAATGAGTTCGCCAACGTAAGGCTATCACCCAAAAGATTGGTTGATGTAAGCAATCGCAATATTGAGCGGGCAATTCTTGGCAATAAACAGGCGGCCCCCTTTGCAGTTGCACCGACTGGGTTGAATGGCCTTTTCTCTCCGGAGGGTGATTTGAAAATTGCCAGAGCTGCTGCTCGCGCCGGAATACCCTTCTCGTTATCAACGGCATCGACGTCTTCCATCGAGGAAGTTGCACAGGCCAGTGACGGCGAACTTTGGTTTCAACTGTATGTAATTCACAAAGAGCTGGCGAAGCAGTTTATCCAAAGAGCTCGCGACAACGGCTACCAGACACTCATCCTCACGGTCGACGTAGCGGTAAATGGGAACCGTGAAAGAGATCTTAAAAATGGGTTTTCATTGCCTATTAAATACACGCCAAAGGTCATTTGGGATGGAGCGTTGCATCCATCCTGGAGTTGGAATCTTGTTAAATATGGCATGCCGAAACTGGCAAATTTTGAAACTGCCGAACTTAATAATATAGAGATTCAATCTGCCCTTATGAGCAGAAAAATGGACGCTAGCTTCGATTGGCAGGATTTAAAATGGTTAAGAGATGAGTGGCCTCATAGATTAATAGTAAAAGGTATAAATAATGCCTCTGATGCAATCAAATGTGCTCAGATAGGCGTCGACGGTGTAGTGCTTTCAAATCATGGCGGAAGGCAGTTGGATAGCTGTATATCTCCGGTTCAAGCTTTAGAAGAGGTTGTTTCGAAAGTTGATATTCCCGTAATGATTGATAGCGGTGTCAGAAGGGGCTCAGATATTGTGAAGGCCATTGCGCTGGGAGCGGAGGCCACCCTGATTGGGCGCCCTTTGCTATGGGCTTTGGCTGCTCGCGGTGAACGCGGCGTCGACGAAATGATTCAAATGCTAAAAGACGATGTTGATCGCACACTTGCTCACGTTGGATGTTCTGACATTAACGATATAAATAAAAGTTTTGTCTTTGATTGAGGTATAAAATGGTGTCTTATTTAATAATTGAGAAAGTTGATGTAAGAGCTGTAAACGTGCCTCTTGAATATCCCATACATACTGCGGTTGGTGTAGTAGATACTTCTCCTCTTGTATTAGTGGATATATTCACTAACTCGAGCTCAGTAGGGAAGGCCTATTTATTTGGTTATTCTCCAGCAATGCTGTCATCACTAAAAAGTGTAACTGAAGTTTTATCTAAGCTCATCGTCGGGATGAAGGTTGAACCCTTTACTGTTAATAAACTGTTGGAAGAAAGGTTTCAATTGCTCGGATACACCGGTCTGTTGAGGATGGCAGGTTCCGGTATCGACATGGCTCTTTGGGATGTATTGGCAAAGTCTGCAGGCTTGCCGCTTTATAAATTCCTGGGAGGTGGTGCTCGAAAAATTAAAAGCTATGACAGCCACAGTATGGATGGCGTATCCCTTGCTGCCCAGCGCGCCGAGGCATCGGTAGAGCAGGGCTTCCGCGGAATCAAAACCAAAATCGGTTATGAAACGTTAGAGGAAGATCTCAACGTGGTTTTAAAACTACGGGAGGTGGTCGGAGACAACGTCGATATTATGGTTGATTACAACCAGAGTCTAACCGTTCCCGAGGCAAAAAAACGAATCAAAGTTCTTGAGGCCGAGGGCATAGCCTGGGTGGAAGAGCCTGTTTCTTACTTTGATGACGACGCTTGTGAAAAAGTACGCTCGGCTTCGAATGTTGCCATTCAAATTGGAGAAAACTGGCTAGGAACTGAGCAAATGATCAAGTCACTCCGGGCGGAAGCTTGTGATCTTTCGATGCCGGATGTCATGAAAATTGGTGGAGTCACAGGTTGGTTGAAGGCCTCAGCTCTGTGCGAAGCTTTTGCGCAACCAATGTCCAGCCATTTATTCCAGGAATATAGTGCCCACCTTCTAGCTGTCAGCCCTACTGCACACTGGCTTGAACGAATGGATATCGCTAAAGCGGTTGTGGACTCATCTCTAGCATTTGTTGATGGCGATGCAGTTCTCTCGGATGAGCATGGTGCAGGCTTTGTATGGAAAGAGTCGGAAATTGAAAAATACATAGTTTAACCCCCTTTAATGTGCGGAGAAATGTTATGAAAATTACAAAAATCCTTATAACTGCGCTTTTTCTGTCTTTGGTTTTCACTAGTCTGGCTCATGCTCAGACGACCATGTACGTAGCTAGTTGGTTGCCGCCCTCCCATCCTCAAAACACGGTTGTTCTTCCTACTTGGGGGAAATGGATTGAGGAAGCTACAAACGGCGAGGTGAAACTGAAAATCGAATACAACATTGGCCACCCGAAAGATCTTTTCACTTTGGTAGAGGACGGCGTGGTTGACGCAGCATGGTCGTCCACAGGTTATGTGCCAGGCCGTTTCGAGCTTACCCAGCTCGCTGAATTGCCGCTAAATGGCCCGAATGCCGAGGCGGCATCAGTCGCATACTGGCGAGTGCATGAGAAATACCTTGCCCCGGCTAACGAATTCGTTGGTGTCGAGGTCGTCGGCTTGTTTACCCACGCCCCTGGGCAGATCCATACCAGAGATCCGATCAATAGCCTCAAGGATTTGAGCGGTCAGAAAATTCGCCTCGGTGGTGGGGTGATGAATTCGTTGGCGGAAAAAATGGATGTTGTGGGCGTAAATGCACCCGCAACCAAAGTCTATGAAATGCTGCAGCAGGGCGTAATCGATGGGACATTTCTTCCCGTATGCGAACAGCGAACTATTCGACTGAATGAAGTCGCTCGGAACCTGACACTGCTGCCCGGTGGCATGTATCAGACCAGTTTCGCTGTCTTCATCAATGAAGGTTTCCTCGAGAACTTGCCGGACCAAACGCGTGAAGCTCTTCTGAGCGTATCCGGAGAGCGACTGTCGCGTCTTGCCGGTCAGGAGTGGGAGCAGTGTGGTAATGAAGCCTTGCAAGAAAGTATCGATAAGGGCGTTGCCGTTAAACGCGTAGAGAAGGGTGACCCGATCGCAGTGGAGTTTGAACAAATCTCATCAGGGATCGACGAAGACTGGCTCAATTCACTTGAAGATACCGGCGTAAATGCTTCCGAGGCTCTTAAAGAGTTTCGTTCCATTGCTCGAAACTACGAAGCGCAAAAGAAGGAGTGAGTAATGGCATTCCTTCAATGGCTGAAAAAGCATTACGACGAGAGAGGACCAGCCTTATGGCTGGCCTTCTCTTTCGAAATCATCGCGTCCGTTGTCCTGCTTTTTCTGATGGTACTTACTTGTATTGATGTTGTGGGCCGTTACATCTTTGCCAGTCCTGTCCATGGAAGTACCGAGTTGACGGAGATCGGTCTCGCGGTAATGGTCTTTGCGGCAATGCCAGTAGTCACCTGGCGGGGATGCCACATCGTTGTGGATCTATTAGACAGCATTCTGGGTCCCAGGATCGTCAAACTATTCGCCCTACTGGCAGCTTTCGTTATTTCTTTATCGCTTTGTGCAGTCGGATGGCGAATCTGGGAGTTGGCCGAGCGTTCAATCAGCCGCAACGTTGTCACAGAGTTTCTTGGCTTGCCAAGTGGTTACGTCATGATCTACATCGCTGTCATGAGCTGGGCGACAGCTTTGGGGATGCTCTCCTACGGCGTGTTCAGAATCTTACGCCACGACAAAAATTAACTGAAACGTAACCGGGGATCCCTATGTCCACTGTATTGATCGGCTTTGCCGTTCTTCTATTCCTGATTATCGTCGTGCGAATTCCAATTGCGTTCGCAATGGGACTGGTCGGCTTTTTTGGTTTTGCCATTTTACAAGGGCTTGGGCTCGATAACCTGGCTAGTTTTCGCTGGACCGGCGCGTTATCGATGGCTTCCACTCGTGTCGTCGATACTGTTCAGGATTACGGCTTGTCAGTCATACCACTATTTATTCTTATGGGAAACCTGGTTACGAGATCTGGGTTGTCCCAAGAACTTTACCGAGTATCACATGCCTTTCTAGGCCACCGAAAGGGCGGCTTATCCATGGCAACCATCGTTGCGTGCGGAGGCTTTTCGGCGATTTCTGGCTCTAGCCTGGCGACGTCGGCAACGATGTCCAAGGTGGCGATGCCTCCGATGCGCAAATATGGATACAGCGATGCACTGGCATCGGCATCTATTGCCGCTGGCGGCACACTCGGAATCCTGATTCCTCCCAGCGTTATTCTGATTATCTATGGTTTGCTAACCGGCTCGTCAATTCGAGAGCTATTCGCAGCTGGTTTCATCCCTGGTCTTCTCGGTGTGCTGCTTTACCTTGTAGCCGTTCGCTATGTTGTCTGGCGCGATCCGGAAGCTGGTCCCTCCGGTGCAAGAACGTCCTGGCCAGAAAGGATTGTTGCGGCAAAGGGTGTCTGGGGAATATTAGCTCTATTCACGCTGGTCATGGGGGGAATATATTTAGGCATTTTTACTCCTACCGAAGCGGCAGGAATCGGTGCTGGAGGCGCTTTCTTGATCACCTTGCTGCGTGGTCGTCTCAGCCTTTCATCTTTGTTTGAAACGTTGGCAGATACTGCTCGCACCACAGCAATGTTATTCGCGGTAGTTATTGGTGCGCTTATCTTTTCGGACTTCATCAACCGAGCCGGATTGCCGGATATGTTACTTGAATTTGTAACAGCGATTAATCTGTCTCCGATTGTTGTTCTATTTGCCATTATCGGGATTTATATCGTTCTTGGAATGGTATTTGAGAGTCTGTCGATGATGCTCCTCACGGTACCTGTATTTTTCCCAGTCGTTGCATCGCTTGGTTTTGATCTGGTGTGGTTTGGGATCATTGTTGTGGTGGTTACAGAGATAAGCCTGATCACCCCTCCTGTTGGGTTAAATGTTTTTGTGCTTCGAGCAGTACTCGGCGATATTAAAACAGGAACGATATTTCGGGGGGTAACTCCATTCTGGATAGTCGATATTGTTCGGTTGGTACTGATTGTTTTCATTCCGGGAATCGCTTTGTTCTTGCCTAATTTATTATATTAGGGTCGCTTCTTCCCGATATGGGAACAGCGGTAACTGTTATATCGCTAGTAGGTCTTTGAGTACCGAAGGCTTGCTAGTTTACCGCGAACGTTCCCTTTTCCTCTCTAACCGGTCCCGGTTTTTCCGGGCCTTTTCGTTTTCAAGGTTTCCTCGTTGAACTGGTAAACGGCCAGGTAAAAGATCCAGCACCGCTGACAGCTTCTGGCCGTCTTGGGCTTGCTTTTGCCATTGAGGTTACAGTTTGAAATAGTTCTTGCTGTTGTGGACCAACGCAAAGCAGCACCTCCTGGTGCTGCTTTGCGGGTTGCTTTAACTGATCAGATCAGAAGCTTAACTTGGCCATAAGCTCAACTTGCTGCCCATCCGGGCGCAAGGGGCCCAAGGCCAAGTTGTACTTGCGCCACTCCAGACCGACCTCAAGATCCTGGGTGATGTTATGAATCACGTTAGCGCGGTGGGCTTCGTAATCAGTCTCGGCATTATCGTCGACTTCAACACTGGTATAGGCGATATTGGCGCGCCACGTGCTGTTAATGACATAACGAAATCCAACATCATAACCGGCTTGGCTGACAGCTTCGCCATTTTCAACATCTGGAGAAGTTAAGCTGTTGTTTGCTCCAACAGCAGTAAAAGCGCCCAGGCCTTCACCGTAATGTGCGTTTACATTGAGGCTGTGTGGTCCGATCATGAACTTGGAGCCGATGGCTCCGCCTCCCACAAAATCACCGTTTTCGATTTCACGTCCGGATGCCGTGAGAATCAGCCGATGACCGCCGTCAAAATTCAGGTTGTAGTTGACTGCAACATCAGGAATGTCGGCGTCATCGTTAACAGGATCCTGGGCACTAAACCGGAAGTCGCCCGCTTCGTGGCTAATGAGGTTGGAGCGGAAGTTCAGTCCGCCGAGAGTGCCACGGGGGCCCGCGAAAAAATCGAGATAGTCGTTATAGGTTACCGCCCAGAACTGACCGGTCCAGGTCTGGCCCACTGTGGTCTGGTCAACCTTGATGAATGCATGGCGAAGCCGCAGGTCGTTGTTCTCGGCGGGATATGAGCCGCCGTAAAAATCGCCTTCCACGAAGCCGACAATCGTATGGCCGTCCTTCTGGGTAACCGTCTTTAGGTTAACGCGGGACTGGTTCGCACGAGCAAATATACGGGAATCACCGTCATCGATCTTTTCATAAATGGCTTCGGTCTTGAAGTAACCGCCAATGCTAAATTTTGTGTCATTGAATTCACCCAACTCGAGGGCATGAGTAGCAGGAGCAACGCCAAGACCAGTTGTAATCGCAAGTGCTAATATTGAATGTTGATAGTTCACTCTTTTTCTCCTTATTTTATGGAGCTTTAACTATCGATTATTAATGATTTATCAAATATCCGATTTGTGAATATCTCTATCCATTTTTTGTACATTTAAATATTTAGGTATTTTGTTTTCTGTTGTTTAAATATGATTTTGGTATGAAGGGGAATGTATTTTGGTTTTGTCGTTAAATATAAAATATCTAGCGATATAGTGACTTATTATTTCTGCAAGGAGGGTGAGAAAATAAAATCGGGTGAGCCGAAAGATAAAAAAGCCATGCCTTTTGATGAGTAATTCTGTAGGGCCAGTTATATAGCCGGATAAATTTGATATGTGATTTTTGTTTATTAAAGTAGAAGTCGCCGCATTATGGGGTTGATGCATGCCTCCCCCATTTAGGTACTGGGGGGAGGCAGTTCATCCATGTATGACAAGATCCGTATCAGTCGTCGATAGTGTTTTGGAAGTGCTCTCTGATGCTAGAACGGATACTGCATGCCGGGACCCATTACACTTATCCATTGTGTTTGCGTGAACTCATCAATATTCGCAGGGCCACCAAAACGGCTGCCGTTACCGGATGCGCCCATGCCACCAAACGGAACCTGGAACTCGTTGTTCACTGTCTGGTCGTTAATATGGAGCATACCTGAACATAGTTGGGTCGCGACTTTTAAGCCACGGGACTCCGACCGGCTATGCACCGCCGCCGCAAGACCATATTCTGAGCTGTTCACCAAAGCGACTGCTTCTTCCTCTGTATCAAAAACCGTAATCGGCGCCACGGGACCGAATATTTCCTCGCGCCAGGCTGGCATGTCGGGTGTCACGTCCGTCAGAACAGTTGCAGGGTAGAAGCGACTGTCGGCCTTGCCACCGGTGAGCAATCGGGCCCCAAGTTCAATGGAACGGTTAACAATATCTTCGACATTTTTGGCTTGACGGTCGTTGATCAATGGCCCTATGTGTACCTGTTCGCTGGCAGGGTTGCCCACGACCAGTTTGGCTGCACGACCAGCCAAGAGCTCGGCGTATCGTTCAGCCACACTCCGCTGTACCAAATGACGGCCCGTCTGCATACAAATCTGACCCTGATGCAGAAAGGACCCCCAGGCCGCACACGATGCAGCGGATTCCAGGTCGGCATCATCAAGAACCACTATGGCGTTGTTGCCCCCAAGTTCCAGCGAAACCTTCTTAAGGTTCCTCCCGCAAATTTCTCCTATCTGCCGCCCTACTGGAGTTGAACCGGTAAACGAAATCATCTTCACATCGGGGTGCCTTACGAGTGCGTCGCCCGTCTCTGCTGCGCCTGGTAGCACCTGGAACACGCCCTCGGGGATACCCGCAGCCGCGAACAGCTCTGCCAGAAGCAGTCCTCCACACACGGCGCTTTGAATATCGGGTTTCAGAATCACTGAGTTGCCCATTGCCAGTGCTGGTAGAACTGACCGAAGGCTTAGAAGGATGGGGAAGTTCCAGGGAGAGATAACGCCGACAACGCCGATAGGGATACGTTTCCAATAGTTGCGACGACCCGGCATTGCGGACGGGAAAATATCCCCAGTAGCTTGCATTGGAAGGGCTGCCGCCATATGAGCCTGCTCAATGCATGCCTGTAGCTCCCATTCTGCTTTGGGTGCAGTGGAGCCGCATTCACGGATGTTCCATTGATTGATCGTTGTGGCATTATCTTCCAGAGAGCGTGCAACCCGACGCATGATGGCGGCTCGCTGATCAAATGGCATCGCGGCCCACCCCACCTGAGCCCGTTTGGCAATGCGGGCGGCATCATCTATGTCATCTTTGGTACCGGTTGCAAGCATTCCTAGTTGGTTTCCGGTTGCGGGCTCTGTCACCGAAACGAGTTCGCCGCGACCAGGTACCCAGCTGCCCAAGAAAAGTTTTCTATTCCATTGAGCGGGTGTGTTTGTAGTCATTTTCTGGTCTCCTGGATGTTAATATTGTTTGTTTGGTTCATATAAACCTGAGGTTCGTGGTCAATTCATCAATGATGTAAATAGTCCCGATAATCCTGGGAAAATAACCAAAAGAAGTAAGACGCCAACTTGAAGTAGCAAAAATGGAAGTGCAGATTTATACACTATGCCAAGGTTGGTTCCCGCTGGAGCGACACCTTTCATGACAAGTAGAAGCAAACCAAATGGTGGCGTTAACAAACTGATTTCCATGGCAATTAGTGTCAATACTCCAAACCAGATGGGATCGATCTGAAGACTTGCTACTAGCGGCATAAAGAATGGCAGTGTAAGCATTATCATACTGATTTGGTCTGTGAAACACCCTAGAATCAATAGAATAAAGACCATTATTATGACAACCATAAATGGCGACAAATCAAATTCTAGAAAGGTGTTAAGTAGGCCTGTTGTTGCTCCCGAAAATGAAAGTATTTGGGAAAATGTAGTTGATGAAACAAGAATGAATAGAATTATCGTCGATATTTTTGCTGTCTCAAAAACTGCGACTAAAAATGACTTCATATTTAGTGATTTGTAGCAGAAAGAAGCGATAAAAGACGCTATCACCCCAAAAGCTGCCGATTCCGTAGGCGATGCCCAACCGATCAGCATTGAGCCTACAACGACGAAGAAGATACACAGTAGTGGTACTACGTCCCGAAAGAATGGTTTCCATTTTTCAGTCCCTCGGAAAGACTCAGCGTCGTCGATGGGTGCCAGTTGGGGATTTATGGAGCATCGAATCAGAACATAAATGAGAGTGGCCCCCCCAATCAACAGTCCCGGCACTATGCCTGCTACGAGTAGTTTGCTGATTGAAATCCCCGCGAGGCTTGCCAGCGTGACCGCCAATGCCGACGGAGGTATGAGCATCGCTATTCCGCCAACAGCCAGAATTGGCCCCATCGACATTGTTGGATGATAGCCTTTCCGTTCCATTTCGGGGAGCATCGCACTGCCCATCATCGCGGTGTTGGCGATACTCGATCCTGACAATGTCGCGAACGCCGTTCCGCCCAGAATAGACACGATACTGAGTCGACCAGGGACGGCTGAGATAAGTCGTTCAATGGCTGATATTGCCCGATATGCTAGCCCCGTATGGAAGAGAACTTCGCCCATAAGAATAAAAAGCGGGATAGGTATCAGTGAAAAAGACGAAATCGCCTCTGCTGAGTTCAGGGCCATTTGCACTAAGCCGAACTCGCCACCGAGGAACACAAATGCACCGAGTATATTGATCGCAAAGAATGCAAAAACGACGGGGACTCCAAGAATCATAAGAAGCAGAAGAGGCCCAAGTAAAAGGAATAGACTGAGCTGCCAATCCATTAGGATGATCCTCTTGCAGGTATTGTTAGTCGCCGGAAAAATTCAATGCAAATCAATAGAAAGCAAACAACTGGGGCTGTCAGGAGCCACCATTCGGGAACAACCAATGACTTGATTTTTAACGTCTCGTTCATGAAGGCTTCGAAAGTTACACGAAGCATCAGATAAAATAGTATTGCCCCTATAATTAATCCTATAAGGTTGATTGACACTTCTATTTTTTTTCTGATGTGCTCCGGCGAACCGTGAAGTAGGAAGTCGACCTTAATATGTGCCGACTCATATAACACCCATGGTGCGGCAAGAAATGCAGAAAAACTAAGTCCATACTCACATATTTCAGTAACCCATGACCAAGAAAAACCGCCAGTGTTTCTCAGAATTACATTCGTAAAAATAAGAATTGAAATGAAAAATATTATCAGGCCAGATGTAACGCCCGATATTTTCATTAGTAGGTCATAGGTTTTCGCAAATTTTGTCATTTTTTATAATCTCTCTGACCAAAGGTTGCGATACTCATCGGTGGTTATTCGATGATTGTTTTAATCCTGTTGGCAACATTGGGTGAGTTTTTAATAACGTCAGCCCAAGCGGCATCTTTTGCTACGTCAAGGAACTTCTTGCGTTCAGTACCTTGCAGTGTAATGACTTCTATGCCGGATTCGGCTTGGCGCTTTTGCTCAATCTTATTGATAGACTCATTCTCGTCATTCAGTGATTCGAGCCAGATGGCATTATCCGTAAGATAGTTCTGCTGTTCGGTTGATAAGCTATCCCATTTGCGCTCATTGATCATGACGGTCACTTCTGCATGGTAGAAACCAGGGTCGATTCGGTATTTCGTTTGTTCTTGCCAACCAAGGTCAAAAATACCTTGCATAGTCCAGCCATATCCGTCTACAACACCACGTTCCAGCGCGGTATAGACCTCACCAGGGGCCGTTTGTACAACGCTCGCACCAAGAGCTTCAAAGAAGGATCGGTAGATCGGGGTTACTCTCAGACGTTGACCATCTAACTGGGCAGACTCAATCGGTTTGTTAGTGTAGAGATGGAACTGATTGTTATAGTTGGTGAAAGCAAGTAGATGGACGTTCATTTCGTCCTTCCATATCTTTTGAAGTTCCGGCCATTTTCCGGTTTCGCGTAGTTGTTGCGGAGAGTAGTTCGTCAACTTCAGCGCGTCAGCTGACGGCATTACATTGCTGTAGAAGGCACCCGTCGATAGAATCATGTCAACAACGCCATTTTTGACCGCATTTCCAATTTGGAATGGAGGCATTGCTTCTGGGCCGCCTATTAGCTTGATCTGTATAGGGGAATTTTCGTCTGAGTTTATTTTTTCTACAAATTTTTCAAACGTGCGAGTGAGCGCGGTATTCATGTTAAACCCGCTAATTGCGGTTATTTCAGTTTTTTCTTTAGCGAATACACTGGTCGACGTTGAAAATAGTAACGCGACACAAACTAAAAAAGCGGATAAGTAGAGGTTTTTTTTGTTCATATAGTTCACCTTTTGGTTGTTTGAGTTTTATATTGCTACTTCGATAAGAAATGGTCGGCTCATTTCAAGAGCTTTTATGTAATGTTCTTTGAATTCTTTAATGGTTCTAACTTTGATGGCACCTACCCCGTACCCTTCAGATATTTTTACGAAGTCGACATCTTCGATAGTTAATCCTGGAACTTCATCGTCGACACCGAATAGTTCAGAGAACCATTTCAATGCTGAATACCCTCTGTTATTAATCACCACGTAAATAGCAGGGATGTTGTAATGTGCAGCCGTCCACAATGAAGCAATGCTGTAATGGGTGGATCCGTCACCGATGAAAGCCACCACTTTCCTGTTCGGGCAGGCCAGCTGAACACCAAGTGCTGCGGGCATCGCAAAACCTAAGCCGCCCGCCGCAGCGAAGTAATAACTGCCGGATTCTTCCATTGTTACTCGCGACCAGAGGGTTGCGAGTGTTGATGTAGCTTCATTCAGGTAGATACTGTTTCGGGGGGTCAGCGCGTTAACCACATCAAAGAGTGACTCAGGAGTAAGTGTCGCGTCATCGTCTATATTCCGGCTAACTGTCATTTGGAAGCAGGGACATTCGGCCGCTTTTTCGGGCAGGCTTTCGTAAAGCGCGGCGACAACGCTCTTTATGCTCCCAACTACCGCTTCACCGACCGGGGCCCTGGCAGCTTCGTCGCTGTCGGAGGTGATGTGAATCAGCTCTGCCTGGTCAGGAATCAGTGTGCCGGGATCATTCTGGTGATAGCGAAAAACAGGGCCGCCAATGACGATGATCAGGTCATGGTCAATAAGGTGACTACAAAGAGCCGCTTCTCCGGCAGGCAATATTCCAGCAAAGCACCGGTGGTTTGTTGGAAAGGGGCAGCGGGGCGCGGATGGTGCAACCCAGGCCGGCGCATGAAGTTTCTCGGCCAGTTTTGCGACAAGACCATTACATCCCTCACCATCGACCTCCGGGCCGAGGACCAGTACTGGATGTTTAGCCGCCTGGATCTGATAACTTATTCTTTCCAGGAGCACCTTATCTGGTGCTCCGCAGTGCGAAACGCGTCGTTTTTCTAGCTGGAGCGCATTCTCACTGATGGTTTTTTCCCAGTCATCGTAAGGTATCGAGACGTATACAGGCCCCTTGGCCGGGGCCATTGCAGAATTGAGTGCCCTATTGATGGAGTGGGGAACCTCCTCATGGCTCAGTGGTTCAAAGCTGTCCTTTACTAGCGGCCTGGGCAGCATGGTGGCATCTGTGTTTTTAAGCATCGGATCAGCGTAGGTCATGGTTCGGGCTTGCTGCCCAGCTGTTACAACGATAGGGCTATGGGAGTTGCGTGCGTTGGTCAGTCCTCCCATTGCGTTTCCAGTCCCGGCAGCAGAATGCAGGTTAACGAAGGCTGGTTGGCCCTTCGCCTGTGCGTAGCCCTCTGCAATCCCTATGACAACGCCTTCATCCAGACCGAGGATGTATTCAAAGTCGTCGGGAAAGTTTCGCAGAAAGTGCAATTCGTTAGAGCCGGGGTTACCAAAAACCTTGTCGACTCCATGATTTCTAAGTATCTGGAACACTGTTTCTTTAACAGACGGCAGAGTATTGGTCATGAGAGCTTCTTATTACTGATTGGACTTTCACGTTATCAACGCTCTACTCATTGATCAAATAGATATTTAGAGTAATTAAATATCAGTGTTATCTATATCTAAACATTGACTCCATACAAAGAAGATTCAGGCATGATCAAGGCATGTATGGCTATTTGTGTACGTATTAGCATCAGTTTGAGTGATGAACGTCATGCCGACGGACGTTGACCAAGTTGGGTCGTGCTTTCTTCGAGGGAATATCGATGCGATTGTCAGAAATGTCTGGTGTCTGACTGAGACAATTTAAATGTACTAGTGTCCCATTCGGTTAATTCGCGCGCTTATTATCAATGGCACTCAGCTTTGCCCGCGCCACCGATGTCATAATAGCTTCGGCGCTTTTATGCCACCGGAACGGCTTGGCCAGTTTTTCGTTGTGGACCTTAATGTACTTTTTGATCGCTGATTTCAACTCACCAACGCTGGTGAAAATGCCTCGATAAAGGGCGCGGCGTTCCAGTTGTCCAAACCACCCCTCAACGGCGTTCAGCCACGATGCGCTCGTAGGCGTGAAGTGCAGTTTGAAGCGGGGGTTCTTAGCCAGCCAGGTTTTGACCTCCGGGGTCTTGTGAGTCGAGCTGTTATCCAGGATCACGTGCAGATCCAGATCCTTCGGGCTTTCCCGGTCGATCTGTCGCAAAAAGTCCAGAAACTCCTTGGCACGATGGCGTTGAGTAACACGACCAATCACCTCGCCCGTCAAAATGTTAAAAGCCGCGTACAGGCTGGTTGTACCATGGCGCTTGTAGTCGTGCGTATGACGCTCAATTTGTCCTGGCCTGAGTTGTAATTTTGGCTGTGTCCGGTCGAGCGCCTGGATCTGGGTCTTTTCATCAACAGACAGAACCAGCGCATTGTCCGGTGGATTCAGATAAAGGCCGACAACGTCACACACTTTCTCAGCGAAGTTCGGGTCGTTGCTGATTTTGAACGTTTTGAGCCGGTGCGGCTTTAAATCCGCCGCTTGCCAGATCTGGCGCACTTGCCAGCGCGTCACCCCGGCATGCTTTGCCATGAGGCTGAGACTCCAGTGTGTGGCTTCTTTCGGGACCTTATGGACCGTGTCCTCTAAAATCTTTTTGACGGTTTTGTTGTCCAGTTTTCGGGGCTGCCCCGGTCGCGGCGCATCATAAAGCCCCTCAAGACCTTGTTCACGGTAGCGCTTGCGCCACTTGAATACCGTTTGAGTGCTAACCTGAAGCGAGTCCGAGATCCCTTGAGGCGTCTCGCCTTCATTCAGTAACAAAAGAATCCTGGCACGTTGAGCCAGATGCTGGCTCAGAGTATTGGTTCGGCACCAGCCTTCGAGTTCCAGTTGATCGTTTACGGTCAGATTAAATGGGGCTGCGGGCTTGGGCACAATGGAAACCTATGCTTGCTGATCGATGAGTTCCCATTATAACCTTTATGAGACAGCGAATTAACCGAACGGAACACTAGTAATAAGGCATTTAAAGTACCGAGTTTCTCTGCGCTGCCTGGGGCGGTCTCAGTTTAAACATTGCTATCTGCTTCGATGATTCGTTAAGAACGCAGGCGGAAATATGTCCGGGTTATCCATTGTTCCGCGGGCATTTGAGAATGTCCGCGGAACAATGGTTCAAACCAATTGAGCGGCTACCACCTTAGATCGGATTCTGCAGCAGGCTGTTTGGGGTACATCTAAACACTAAGTGCGGTTTCGACCTTTTCCAGATTCTGGTCCAGTTCTTCGGAGCTGCCATCAAAGTGAACCTGTCCTTTCACCACCACCACATGACGGTCACAGAGCTTTTTCAGCGCCTTGATGTTCTTGTCCACGATCAGTGTGGAAATGCCCGACTCACGAATGGTGGCAATCACGTTCCAGATGTCCTGGCGGATCAGCGGCGCCAGACCTTCGGTTGCCTCGTCCAGAATCATCAGTCGGGGATTGGTGACCAACGCGCGACCGATCGCCAGCATCTGCTGCTCGCCCCCGGACAACTCCGTACCCAGGTTTGACAGGCGCTCCTGAAGGCGCGGAAAGGTATCCATGACCCGATCGAAATTCCAGCCGGTGTTGCCGTTGCTGTCGGGGCGGGCGGCCATTTGCAGGTGTTCCTTCACCGTCAGATTGTGGAACATGCCCCGGCCTTCGGGAACATAGGCTATGTCGCGGCGCATCCGCTTCCAGGTCGGCAGGTTGCTGATGTCCTGTCCGTCGAAATACACATGACCACTGCGGGGCGGCACGATGCCAAGAATGGACTTGAGCGTGGTGGTCTTGCCCATGCCATTACGCCCCATCAGGCTCATGGACTGCCCCTTATCCAGCCGGAACGACAGATCGTGAAGGATGTGGCTTCGGCCATACAGGGTGTTGAGGTTTTTAACTTCCAGAAGACTGTTGCTCATGCCGCTTCCTCCTCGTCTTCCTTGCCCAGGTAGGCTTCTTTCACCCGGGGCTCGTTACGTACTTCATCCACGGTGCCGGTGATCAGATGGGTGCCGTTGTCCAGTACGGTCAGCTGGTCGGAGAGCTCGAAGATGGCATCCATATCGTGCTCCACCAGCACAATGCTGTAGGTCTGCTTGAGTTCGTTCAGCAGCTCGATAATGCGCTGGGACTCCTCGTGACCCATGCCCGCCATAGGCTCATCCAGCAGCAGGATGCAGGGGTCGGTTGCCAGCACCATCGCCAACTCAAGCTGGCGTTGCTCACCGTAGGATATTTCCGCTGCGACGGTGTGGATGCGGCTTTCGAGCCCCACCTGGCACAGCGCTTTTTCAGCCGCTTCCCGAACCAGCTTGTTGGAATGACGCGACGCGAACAGATTGAAGCTGCCGGTGAAGCGGCGTTGAGCGGCCACGGCGCAGTTTTCCAGGCAGGTGACATCAGCGTAGATGTTGGTTTTCTGGAAGCTGCGGCCAATGCCCCGGCGCACAAATTTCCAGGGTTTCATGCCCTCAATCTGATCGCCCTTGTGGAAAATACACCCGCTGGTCGGTTTCAGTGTGCCGCACAGCATATTCAGCAGCGTACTTTTGCCCGCGCCGTTGGGACCGACCACGCCGTGCAGTTGTCGGTCATGAAACTGCAGGGAAATGTCGTTGAGTGCCTTGATGCCGCCCCAGTGTTTGCTGAGGGATTCGGTTTCCAGAATGATGTCGTTGGCCATGATTATTTCTCCAGCAGCTTTTCAAGGTAACCGGCCAGGCCTTTGCGCAGCAGCAGGACCATCAGGATGATCGCGCCGCCCATGAACAGCATCCAGTCTTCGCTCATGTGCTCGAAGAAATACTGCAGACCTTCATAGGTAATGGTGCCGAGAATGGCGCCGTAGATGGTGCCCATACCACCGAGGATGGACATCACCAGGGCGGTACCGGACATTTCCCAGGTCATGAATTGCGGATTGACGTAGCCATACTGCAGGGCGAACAACAGTCCGGCGTAGGCCGCCAGGGTGCTGCCAATGATGTAGCTGATCAGACGGAACGCGAAAATGTTATAGCCCAGGGCCTCGGTGCGTTCCGGATTCAGGCGGCTGGCTTCCACAATGCGGCCAAAACGCGAACGCAGGATGATTTTTATAACCAGCAGCGTAACCAGCACAGCCAGCAAAGCCAGGTAGTAAAAGTGTGTCGGGTTATCCAGATCCAGGAAGTTCAGCCCAAAGATGCTGGTTTCCGGCTTCATGAAAATGAATAGGCCGTCGCCACCGCCGAACTCTAGCGAGTCGAAGAAGAAGTAATAGCCCATCTGCGATATGGCCAGGGTAATCATAATGAAGTAAATGCCGGATGTGCGAAGTACCACTACGCCGATAACCAGTGCGATCAGGGCGCTGATCCCCATGACGTAGAAAGCGTAGATCCAGAAGTTGACCGCTTCATACTCAGGAGCAAGGATAACGAACAGATAGCCGCCCAGCCCATAAAAGAGTGCGTGCCCCAGGGTTACCAGGCCAACACGTCCTACCAGAAAATCCAGCGACATCACGAATACAGCCAGGATCAGGATGGTGGTGGATTTCCCCACGAAGAAGGAATTATCTTCCAGGAACAAGGGAATGCAAAGGGCGATCAGAAAGAAAATCGCCAGGAAAATGCGTTCAGTGCGCTTTTCAAAAATCATGTTCGGCTCCCGCTTACTTGGCGAACAGGCCTTGGGGCTTCACCAGCAGCACCAGGATCATAAAGATGTAGATAATCATGTTGGACATGGTGGGCATCAGTACCGCAGCAAATGTGCTGATAACCCCCACCAGGAGGGCTCCCACAAAGGCGCCTTTGATCGAACCCATGCCGCCGATGACCACCACCACGAAGCAGGTAATCAGGACGCTTTCGCCCATACCCGGAACAATGGAGCGCATGGGGGCGGCGATAATGCCAGACACCGCGGCCAGCATGACGCCAATCGCAAACACGATGGTGTAGAGGCTTTTGATATTGACGCCCAGGGCTTCCACCATTTCTCGGTTGGATTCTCCGGCACGGATCAGCATGCCCAGGCGGGTCTTGCTCACCACAAAATAAAGCGCGGCGGCGATGGCGATACAGATGAATGCCGCAAAGATGCGGTAAATCGGGTAACTGGAGTTGTCGGTGAAGGGTACGGAACCGCTCAGCGCGTCAGGAACCGCGACGCCATAAGGGTCGTTGCCCCAGAGAATGCTTTGCAGCGAGTTGAACACGAAGATCATGCCGATGGTCAGCAGTACCTGATCCAGGTGGTTGCGGTTATACAATCGCTGTATCAATACCCGTTCGATCAGTATGCCCAGGCCGAGGGCGATGACCGCCGAGAGAATGGCGGATACCGTAAAGCTGCCGGTTACCGCAACGAAGTACCACACCAGATAGGCACCGACCATGTACATGGAGCCATGGGCCAGGTTAAGGATGCCCATGACACCAAACACCAGGGTCAGGCCGGAGGCGATCAAAAACAGAAGCAACCCATACTGGAGACCATTAATAAGTTGCACGAAGAAAAGTTCGGTAGACATAGTGATACCCAACGGTTTTACGGATAAGTCAGTTCAGGTGTGGGCAAGGGAGCTTCAGATGAGCCCCCGGCTTTCGCCGGGGGATTCAGAACCCGTGCTTAGAGCTTGCAGCCACGGGCAGGGTCTTCCAGCGCTTCGGCGGCGATGCTCTGCACCACGTTCACGCCGTCCTTCACTTCCCTCAGATAGACGTTCTGGATCGGGTTGTGGGCCTTGGAGAAGGTGAACTCTCCACGCGGGCTGTCGATGGTCAGCTTTTCCATGGTGCTGATCACGGCCTGCTTGTCCGAAATGTCACCCTTGAGCTGGTCGATGGTGTTAGCGATAGCCTGCCCCGCGTCATAGCCCTGTACGGCGTAGATGTCCGGGTAGTGGCCGTATTCGGTATTGAAGGCTTCGCGGAATTCCCGGTTCTTGGGAACATCCAGTTGCTCTGCATAGTGCAGACCGGTCATCACGCCTTCGGCAGCGTCGCCCTGCGCCTTCAGAGTGCCTTCGGTGAGGAAGCCGGACCCCAGCAGCGGAATCTTGCCGCGCAGGCCCATGGCATCATAGTCCTTCACGAACTTGATGGCGCCGCCGCCAGCGAAGAAGGTGAATACAGCGTCGGGATTTGTATCCGCAATGGAGCTCACGTGGGACTGGAAGTTGGTAGATGGAAAGGGCAGGAGCACTTTCTCGACAATCTCGCCACCACCGGCAGTGAACGACTCTTCAAAAGCGTCAAGGCTCTCGCGGCCCATGCCGTAGTTCCAGCTGATGGCATAAACCTTCTTATACCCCTTTTCCAGAGCGACTTTGCCCATGGGGTAGGATGGCTGCCAGGATGAGAAGGACGTCCGGAACATGTTGGGCGAGCACAATGGGCCTGTGGCCGCTGCCGCACCTGCGTTCGGAATGATCATCACGGTATCCTTGCCACGAAGCATCTTGATCATGCCCATGGCAACACCGGAGTGAACCGGGCCAATTATAAAGTCCGCTTCGTGTTGGTTCAGCAGAGACGACGCCAGTTCTGGAGCCCGTGATGGTTTGGCTTCGGTATCCAGCTCAATAAATTCAATGTCCGCGCCGTGCAGGTTGGCGGCGTTTTCCTTCAGCGCCAGCTTCAGGCCGTCGCGCCCGGCTTCGCCCAGTTGTGCGTAGATGCCACTGAACGGCAGCATAACGCCAATTTTTACCGGGTCACCGGCGGCTGCATGGGCGCCCAGGCTCATGCCTGCGGTTAGAGTCGTTGCCAGTACTGCGCTGGCAAGGGATTTGGTCCTGTTCATTTCAACACCTCGAAATTTTTGTTTTGCGGTTCTGTCATTAGAGGCGTCACGGCGCTACAGAAATATCCGTTTTCTGCACAGGGGTGTCCGGTGATTGCACAGTATTGTTGGAACTTTATATTTCAGACAGTTGGCCGACGAAAAAATGAAGACTCGGTGTACAACGATGCCTGAAAATCAGTCGTTCGGGCTGAGATCGGTATAAAGCTGGTGGGTCAGCTCACGCTGAACCTGTAGACGGTCAGTAATTCCCTGCACCACTTCCATTCGGGCCACGGCCCCGGCCTGAATATCCTTCATTGCCTGTAAGGCTTCACCGGACTGGCCCAGGCACTGGTTGCACGACTCGCGGATTCTCTCCATGCCATTGCCCGCGTCCACCGACGTGGTTGTCAGGCTGTTGGCGATGGCGCGAATGCCTTCGCTGGATTCGTTGGCACGAACCGCAAGATGGCGCACTTCGTCTGCCACCACGGCGAACCCTCTGCCATGTTCCCCCGCCCGGGCGGCTTCAATGGAAGCGTTCAGGGCCAGCAGATTGGTCTGTTTGGCAATATCCTGAATGTTGCCGACGATGGTGCCAATTTCCCCGGACTGTGTACCCAGTTGTGTGAAGACCTCATCAATGCGTCCCATGAAATCGGCCAGCTCCCGGATGGAGGCTTCGGAGTCGGAAATGCAGCTGGCGCTGTGGGTGACTTTGGCGCCCGATGCCTTGGCGAGTTTGCCGGCCTCGCCCATTTCTTCCAGGATGACCTCGACATTATTGCGCAAATCGTCGAGGTGGCTGATGAGCATGGGGTCGGGGGCTAACGGTTGTTCTTGCAGGTTGGTTTCCGGCAACGGCTCTGCGACGGGTTCCAGTACGGGCACCGGTATTTCCTCACGGACGGTGATAACCTCTGGCTGCCATTTCACGCAGAGGGCGAGAGCGGCGGCAACAAGGCCCAAGGTCAGAGTTGCAGCAACAACCTGAAGGAGGCTGCCTGCTGTGGCAAGCAGCAATACCATGCCCGCTAACGCCAGGATCAGTGTGCCGTAGATGGGGGTTTTGGAGGTTCCGGAGTGTGTCGGTTCTTGTTCGAACGCGAGGGTGTCAGCCATAGTGGTGTTTCCGCAGGGCAATAGTTCTGATTGTGCTGAAACGCTAAGGCTTTTTTGGCGGCGCCACTATCCGCAGAGTGCAGAGGTGTGTCCGTATAGTGAAGTTGGGTGCTGACGGGAATGAAAGCCAGGCCGGGAGACACACGGGCCTGGCTTGCTTGTCGATCAGCTTAGGTTGCCGACCAGGATCTGGGTTAACTTGTCCGGGCACTCAACGGAAGGCACGTGGCCAACCTGCTCCAGAATGACCGGCTCCGCCGCACCACTGACGTCGGCCAGCGCCCTCAGGGTGTCTGGCGGTGTGGCCACGTCGTCGGACCCTCCCACTAACCGGAGTGGTACGCGTTGCTCGCCGAGCATTTCGCGGAAGTCGACCCGCCCCAGCATTTCGCACAGCAGGGCATAACTACGGTTATCGCCGCGCCCCATGATCACGCGCCAGCCTTCCACCAGCGCTGGTTGCTGTTCGCAGACGGCGGGGCCGAACCAGCGCGGCACAATATCCACCGCCATGGTGCTCAGGCCCAGTTCCAGAACGCTCGCAGAACGGGTGTTCCAGGCGTCGGGGGTGCCGATGACGGCTCCGGTGTTGGTGAGTGTGGCGGACAGCAATCGGTCTGCATGCTTGCTGACGAGCTGTTGGCCAATCACGCCCCCGATGGACGTGCCCGCGAAGTGGAAACGCTGTGCCTCGGCGGCAGTGGCGAGTGCGAGGGCCTCCTGTGCCAGATCTTCAGGGGCGATCTGGTCACTGGCCTCTGGCCAGGCCGCGCTGGCGCCATGTCCTGGCAAGTCCCAGGTGAGTACCCGGAAGCTGTTCAGCAGTGCAGGGAGCATGTCGTCCCACACGGCCTGCGTCATGCCCAGGGGGTGTGCCAGCATCAGCAGCGGTTTCGCGCTATCACCGAGCAGGCGGTAACAGACGGTGCGGCCGTTATGTTTCAGAAAAGCCATGGTAGCTCCTTGCCTTAGACGCGTTCGATAAGTGTTGCAATACCCTGGCCGACGCCCACACACATGGTGCAAAGCGCGTATCGGCCGCCGGTGTGTTGCAGCTGGTGGGCTGCCGTTTGCAGCAGTCTCGCGCCAGACATGCCCAGTGGATGCCCAAGGGCGATGGCGCCGCCGTTCGGGTTGACCCGGGGATCGTCGTCGGTAACGCCCAGTTCCCGTAGTACGGCCAGTCCTTGCGCGGCAAAGGCTTCGTTCAGTTCGATCACGTCGATGTCGTCAATGCCGATGCCTTGCTTCTCCAGCAGTTTTCGAACGGCGGGGACCGGGCCAATGCCCATAATACGCGGTTCCACGCCGGCCGTGGCCATGCCCAGGATGCGGGCCATGGGTTTCAGGCCGTGGGCTTTTACCGCGTTTTCACTGGCAACCAGCATAGCCGCGGCACCATCGTTGACGCCGGAAGCATTGCCGGCGGTCACGCTTCCGCCTTCCCGGAAAGGGGTTGGCAAGGAGGCGAGTTTCTCCAGGGTGCTTGCACGGGGATGTTCGTCGGCATCGAATACCAGCGGGTCCTGTTTTCGGCGGGGAATGGATACCGGCACGATTTCTTCTGCGAAGCGGCCTTCCTTCTGTGCCCGGGCGGTTTTTTCCTGGGAACGGAAGGCAAACAGGTCCTGATCTTCCCGCGACACCTGGTACTGCTCGGCGACGTTTTCCGCGGTTTCCGGCATGGAGTCGATGCCGTATTGCTTCTTCATCAGCGGGTTCACGAAGCGCCAGCCGATGGTGGTGTCTTCGATCTTCTGACCCCGTGAAAAAGCCGAGTCAGCCTTGCCCATCACATAGGGCGCGCGGGACATGGATTCCACGCCGCCGGCCAGTACCAGCTCCATTTCGCCGGCGCGTATGGCGCGAAAGGCGGTGCCCACTGCGTCCATGCCGGAGCCACACAGGCGGTTTAGGGTAGTGCCGGGCACGGAGGTGGGCAGGCCTGCGAGCAGGGCAGACATCCGGGCGATATTGCGGTTGTCTTCACCGGCCTGGTTGGCAGACCCCATCATCACCTCGTCGATGGCAGCGGGGTCGAGTTCCGGGGCCTGTTCCAGTACAGCCTTGAAGATATGCGCCGCGAGGTCATCGGGGCGAACGCTGGCCAGGGTGCCGCCGAAACGGCCAATGGCCGAACGGCGGGGGTGGCAGAGATAAACGTCAGTCATGATAGTCCTCATTGTTGGCCGGCATGATGTGCATGTGTGCGCGCTTTCAGGTCACGCAGGATGTCCAGCTCTTTGGCACTGGGTTCCGGCGTTGTTTCCAGCTGTTCCGCAAACCGGATCTCCCAGCCAGTCGCTTCGATCACTTCTTCCCGGGTCACGTTCGGATGCAAGGAAGTGACCACCAGTTCTTTGGTGTCCGGGTCCGGCTTGAGAATGCACAGATCGGTAATGACCACCGTGGGGCCACGACCAATATTAGGGACATTATCCCGAGCGGTGCCGTCGCGTCCAAAACCAACGGTGGTGACGAAGTCCACGTCCTTCACGAAGGTGCGTTTGGAATGCTTCACGGTAATGAACACTTCCTTCGCGTTGGTGGCAATCTCAGGGGCACCGCCACCGCCTGGCAGCCGCACTTTCGGTTCGCGGTAGTCTCCAATCAGGGTGGTGTTGAGGTTGGCGAAACGGTCGATCTGGGCGGTGCCCAGGAAGCCGACACTGATGTGGCCGCCCTGGAGCCAGTAGCGGAACATCTCCGGAACGCCGACGGTGGTCAACGCCGATTCGCACAGTTCGCCATCACCGATGGACAGTGGAAGAACGTCCGGCTTGGTCTGCAGGGTGCCGGATTCGTAAATCAGGGTGACGTCGGGCGCGTGGGTCAGGCGTGCCAGGTTGGCGGCTTCACTGGGCAGGCCGATACCGACGAAACAGGTCATGTCGTTGGTCAGTGCGCGGGCGGCAGTGACGCTCATCATTTCCGAAGAGGTAAATTCAAGGCTCATCACGCAGCTCCTTTTTCAAATACGTTGTCTTTCAGCCAGCTCTGGAAGGTTTCCCGGTCCCGGGCAATGCCGTCCCACTCTTTGTAGAAAGCGTTGTCGCGGTCGTAATAGCCCAGCGCATAGGACGGGCTGGCGCCTTTTGGGGCCTCGGCAATGGCCGTAACCGCCCAGGACGGCAACACGCAGGCGTTCACGGAAGCGCCCAGATCGTCCACCACTTCTTCAACGGTGACGATGCTGCGCTTGGCGGCTAGAACCACTTCTTTCTGGATACCCACAATGCCTTCTATCAGTACATTGCCTTTGCGGTCGGCCCGCTGGGCATGAATCACAGCAACGTCTGGACGTACCGATGGCACGGCGGCCAGGCGCTCTCCGGTGAACGGGCACTCGATGAATTTGATCTGGTCATTCACCTTTGGCAGATCGCTGCCCACGTAGCCACGGAGCACTGCCAGTGGCAGGCCGGCAGCACCGGCTTCATAGGCGCAGGCCATGGCAGCGTGGCTGTGCTCCAGGATCTCCAGTTTATTCGGCCAGCCTTTCTCGACGGCATCTCGCAGGCGATGCAGTGAGCCCACGCCTGGGTTTCCGCCCCAGGAGAAGATCAGTTTTCGGGCGCAACCCGCACCGATCATCTGGTCGTACACCAGATCCGGTGTCATGCGGATGAGTGTCAGGTCGCGCTTTTCCTGGCGAATGATTTCGTGGCCCGCAGCGAAGGGGATCAGGTGCGTAAAGCCTTCCATACAGACCGTATCGCCATTGCTGATATAGCGGCTCACGGCTTCCTTGAGAGAGAGAAATTCAGCCATCACGGAATCTCCAGTGCAGTGCATTGTTGAAAAGTTCGATATACGAACATAAGTTTAATATGCGAACATAATGACTCGAAGGTTTTGTCGTCGTCAAGTACAAATTTTCACCAGTTACCAAAAATGCACGGATGTTCGGATAGCGAACGAGCTGTTACCATTCGAACAGGCTGTGTTCAGGCGAGTAAGGAGCAGGAATGGACGATCAGGTTCTCAGGCCCGGAGACCGGGATTATGTAGGTGCGCTGGCGTCAGGGCTGGAGGTGTTGCAGGCGTTTGACGCTGAGCATCCACGGATGACCCTGAGCGAGGTGGCGACACGGACGGATATGGACCGGGCCAAGGCGCGTCGTTTCCTGCTTACTCTTCACGCGCTGGGGTTCGTAAAACGTAACGGCCGACAGTTCGAGTTGACCCCTCGCGTCTTGCAGCTGGGCTATGCCTACCAATCGTCGAATCAGTACCGGGCGGTAATCCAGCAATACCTTGAGGACGTTACGGCCGAGTTGGGTGAGTCATCCTCACTGGCGGTGCTGGACGGTGACGATGTGGTGTACGTGGTGCGCTCATCGGCCCGACACCGGCTGATGGCTATTACCCTTTCTGTGGGCACACGTCTGCCGGCGGCCTATACCTCTATGGGCCGGGTGCTGCTGGCGCAGTTGCCGGAAGCGGAGCTGGAGGCGTTTCTTCTTCGGGTGAAGCTCGAGCCCTATACGGCTTCTTCCATTACCAATGCCAATGCCCTGAAGAAAGACATCGCGAAGGTTCGGGAGCAGGGCTATTCGATTGTGGATCAGGAGCTCGACTCAGGCCTTCGTTCCGCTGCGGTGCCGGTGTTTGCCGGCAATGGCGAGCTGCTGGGCGCGATCAATATCAGTACCAATGCGGCGCGGGTGGATATGGAGACACTGATGGGGGTGTATTTGCCCCGGTTGCAGCAGGCGGCCGAGGCGGTACGGCGAACGACCCGCTGAAATCACGGATACCGGCCCGTCAGCCGGTTTTCCACCAGCTCATCCAGAATCGTGTTCGCCAGCCGCATGACCGCATTGGGGTTTTCTCCCCGTCGCCGTGACGCAATAACCGGTACGCTGATGTTGTCGTCTTCCAGGGGCATATAGTCCACTCCCTCCCGGTGCAACCGCCGGACCTGCTCCGGCACCAGGGTAAACCCCATGTCCGAAGCCACCAAGGAGAGCGCCGTCTGCACGTCGTTGACTTGCTGCATCACGTTGACTCGCAGGCCTCGGCGGTGGAAAAGGCCCTGGGTCAGATCGGCGAAGTTCGGTCCCGGGCCGGACGGGAAGGTGATCATCGGCCATTCCGACAGCTCCTTCATCGATGGCGGATGCCGGGTCAGGGGGTTACCAGCAGGAATGGCGGCAATCATGGGTTCGTCAAACAGCAGTTCCTGCTCAACGTCCGGGTCTTCGATGCGCACCCGGCCAAAACCGATATCAATCTTCCCCGATTTCAGCGCATCTACCTGCTCCCGTGTTTTCAGTTCGTGCAGGATGATTTCCAGGTTCTTGTTGCGCCGCAGGCGTCTGACCATCAGTGGCAGTTGCCCGTAGAACACGGAGGGGACGAAGCCGATGGAAAAAACGGTTTTGCGGTGTTGGGCGATCCGGCGGGTGTCGCTGACGGTTGCGGCCATCTTGCCGAGAATCTGCCGTGCCTGCTCAAGAAAGTATTCACCGCCGGTCGTTAATACCAGCCCCCGGGGCTTCCGGATGAACAGCGCAACCCCCACTTCTTCTTCCAGCTGTTTGATGGCACGGGTCAGAGGTGGCTGGGCGATAAACAGCTTTTCCGCAGCACGGGTGAGGTTCAGTTCCTCTGCCACCGCCACGAAGTAGCGCAAGTGTCTCAGCTCCATCCATACCTCCAGGGTATCGCTTCGTACTTAATCAATATTGGTTCCCATACGTGAAACTTCGTACTGTCCGAATGACAGGTATTTTAACTTGCGATTCGGAGAGCACATGTCCGCCACCATTCAGTCCATTGAAGCCATCCTGGTCGATATCCCGACCATCCGGCCGCACAAACTATCCATGACAACCATGGGGGTTCAGACCATGGTGATCGTGCGGATGAAGGATTCCGATGGCCTGGAAGGTTTGGGTGAAGCCACCACGATCGGTGGTCTGGCCTACGGCCCGGAAAGCCCCGAAAGCGTGAAACTTACCATCGACACCTATTTCAAGCCACTGCTGATCGATCAGCCAGCGGATGCCATCAATACTCTTAGGGTAAGGCTAAACCGTGCGACCCGCGGAAACAACCTGGCCAAGTCTGCCATTGAAACCGCGCTGCTGGATCTGCAGGGCAAGCGCCTGAATCGTCCGGTTTCCGATCTGCTCGGCGGCGCTCTGCATCAGCACATTCCGGTGCTCTGGACGTTAGCCAGTGGCGATACCGCCAAAGATATTGATGAGGCGCACAGTCTGATCGCGCAACAACGCCACTGCGATTTCAAGCTGAAGATTGGTTCTCGCGCAGTGATGGATGATGTGCGCCATGTGGCGGCTATCAAGGAAGCCGTGGGCGAGCAGGCCAGTGTGCGTGTTGACGTCAATCAGGCCTGGGATGAAGCCACGGCAGCCAAGGGTATGGCTGAGTTGCAGGCCGCGGGCATTGATCTGGTGGAGCAGCCTACCCCGATGAAGGATTTTGGCGCCCTGGTACGCCTGTCCGAAAAATTCCATATCCCGATTCTGGCCGATGAATCCGTAGCCGACGCCAAGGACCTGTTTGCCCTGGCGGCCGGAGGATTTGCCGGTGCGGTGGCCATGAAAATTGCCAAGGCTGGCGGCCCGATCCGGGCGTTGGAACAGGCGACGGTTGCCCAGTCCGCAGGACTCGGACTGTACGGCGGCACCCTGCTGGAAGGCACCATCGGTACCGCCGCGTCCCTGCACGCCTGGTCCACGCTGGAAACCCTTCACTGGGGAACAGAGATGTTCGGCCCTCTACTGATGAAAGACGACATCGTGGTGCGCCCGCTGAACTTCCACGCCAACGGCGTGGACCTGCCGCAGGGCCCGGGCCTGGGTGTCGAGATTGATGAAGACAAGCTGGCGGTCTATCGCAGAGACGCATAGGGCGCCGGCCGTAAGTACGCCGCAAGAATGGATAACGGAGGAAAGCACATGCTGTTCAAAGTTGAGATGAAAGTGAACATCCCCCACGACATGCCCGCCGATGTGGTAGCGGACATCAAGGCCCGGGAAAAAGCTTACGCCCAGGACCTGCAGGAAAAGGGCAAATGGCGCCACCTGTGGCGTGTGGCGGGTAGCTACGCCAACGTCAGTATTTTTGATGTGGAGGACAACGCCGAGCTGCAGGACCTGGTCGGCAACCTTCCGCTGTTCCCGTACATGGATATCACCGTTGCGCCCCTGTGCCGTCACCCGTCATCCATTCACGAGGATGACCGCTAACGGGCGTAATCAGCCAATACCGGCGCCCAATGTTTTCAGGCGCCACACAGAACTTGTTGCCAATTGATTGGGATGTCTGGAGCAACAACAACAAAAGACCGAGGAGACCAACAATGACCGTTAAGACCATGCAATCCGCAGATGTGAAGGAACTGCTGGAGAAAGTAGCCGGCTTCGACAAGGACGGTGGCAATGAGCGTATGAAGAAGATCGTTCATCGCGTCATGCACGATATTTTCCAGATCGTGGAAGATTTCGATGTCACGCCCGAGGAGTTCTGGAGCGCCGTCTATTACGTGGGCGAACTGGGCGCAAATGGTGAGGCAGCCCTGCTGGCGCCGGGCCTGGGTATGGACCGTTACCTGGACATTCGCCAGGACGCCGAAGACGAGCAGGCCGGCCTGACCGGCGGTACGCCGCGCACCATCGAAGGCCCGCTGTACGTTGCCGGCGCCCCCATGAGCGAAGGCTTTGATCGCATGGACGACGGCTCCGACAAGGACGCCGAAGCCATCCTGATCAAGGGCCGAATCACCGATGAAAACGGTGAGCCGCTGGCGAACGCGGTCGTGGATATCTGGCACGCAGATACCAAGGGTGCCTACTCCTATTTCGACCAATCGCAGAGCGAGTACAACCTGCGCCGTCGTATCAAAACCGACGCCGAAGGCCGGTACGCCGCCCAGAGCATCATGCCGTCCGGTTACGGTTGCCCGCCGGAAGGCTCCACTCAGCAGTTGCTGAATCATCTGGGCCGTCACGGTCAACGCCCCGCGCACATTCATTATTTTGTGTCGAAGCCGGGTTACAAGCACCTGACGACGCAGATCAACATTGCCGGTGACGAGTACACCTACGACGACTTTGCATTTGCCACCCGCCAAGAACTGGTGGTTGCCGCCAATCGTGTTGAGCAGTCGGAAACAGGTGCACAGCATGGCGTGAACGGACCGATTACCGAGGTTGAGTTCAACGTCACTCTGGTTGCGACAGACAAGCCCGAGCTCCAGGAACGCCACGCACGCCGTCGCGCCCTGGAAACCGACGTTGCCTAAGCGCCACCCAAGAACAAGACGGAGTGAACGACATGACTAGCAAACTCGACAAGCTTGCAGACAAAGTACGCGACGCGGTGATCGCGGATCCGGAAACCGGCCGTTATCAGTGTGATCGGGGTATCTTCACCGACCAGGAACTGTTTGACCTGGAGATGAAGTACATCTTTGAAGGCAACTGGGTGTACCTCGCCCATGAAAGCCAGATTCCGGAGCCGGGCGACTACTTCACGGTGACCGTGGGTCGCCAGCCGGTAGTAATCACCCGCACCAAGGATGGCGAGCTCAAAGCCATACTGAACACCTGCTCGCACCGTGGCGCCACCCTGTGCCGTAAAAAGCGTGGCAACAAGACCTCCTTTACCTGCCCGTTCCACGGCTGGACTTTCCGCAACGACGGTCAGCTTTTGAAGGCCAAGGACCAGAAGAAGGGCGGTTACCCGGAGCAGTTCAATACCGATGGCTCCCACGACCTGAAGCAAATGCCAAAGTTTGGCAACTACCGTGGCTTCCTGTTCGGCAGTCTCAATGCCGACGTGCTTCCGCTCGAAGAGCATCTGGGTGAAACCACCAAGATCATCGACAACATCGTGGATCAGTCGGAAGACGGCCTGGAAATCCTGCGGGGCAGTTCGACCTATACCTATGAAGGTAACTGGAAGCTGACCGCCGAAAACGGTGCGGACGGCTACCACGTGGGCACCGTGCACTGGAACTACCTCTCCACCATGGGCCAGCGTAATTACGACAAGGGCGGCACCGAAGCGGTGGATGCCAAGAGTTGGTCTGCCGAGGGTGGTTTCTACTCCTTCGAGAACGGCCACATGATGCTGTGGACCCGCTTGCTGAACCCGGAAGTGCGCCCGATCTTCAGCCAGCTGGAACGTCTGGAGAAGACCTACGGCGAAGCTCGTGCCGATTCCATCGTTCGTACCACCAAGAATCTGTGCCTGTATCCGAACGTTTACCTGATGGATCAGTTCTCGACCCAGATCCGGGTGACCCGGCCGATCGACGTCAACAAGACGGAAGTCACCATTTACGCCTTTGGCCCGAAGAACGAGCCGGCAGAGCTGCGCGCCAAGCGCATCCGTCAGTACGAGGATTTCTTCAATGTGACCGGTATGGGCACTCCGGACGATCTGGAGGAATTCCGTGCCTGCCAGAACGGCTACGAAGCCCGTGACATGCGTTGGAACGACATGAGCCGCGGCGCGGCCCACTGGATCGATGGCCCGGATGAGCACGCCGACCAGATCGACATGAAGCCGACCATGAGCGGCGCCCGCCCGGACGACGAAGGCCTGTATGTGAATCACCACAAGCATTGGCAGGTTGAGATGACTCGCGCCATCGAGGCCGAGCGTGCCCGTTTCATTCCTTTGGCTTCGAGTTCAACAGATTCAGAGGAGGCTTCCGCATGAGCCTGAGCTATCACGATATCGAACAGTTCATCATCCGTGAGGCCCGTTTTCTGGACGACCGGGAGTGGGACAAGTGGCTGGAGTGCTACCACGAGGACGTCACCTACTGGATGCCGGCCTGGGACGATGACGATGAGCTGACAGAAGATCCGCAAAGCGAGATCTCGCTCATCTACTACCCCAACAAGGAAGGCCTGGAAGACCGGATCTACCGGATCAAAACCGAGCGTTCCGGCGCCAGTTCCATGCCCGAGCCGCGCACGACCCATTTCACCAGCAATCTGGAGATCCTGTCCCAGAACGAGAGTGAAGTGACATTGCGGTTTAACTGGCTGACCAAGTCCTATCGCTACAAGAAAACTGCGGAATTCTTTGGAACGTCTTTCTACACCCTGGATGTCACCGGCGACCAGCCGCTGATCCGGGAGAAGAGGATGGTCCTGAACAACGATTGCATCAATCAGGTGCTGGACGTTTATCACCTGTAATTGATGGGGAGAGCATCATCATGAGTTATAACATCGCGCTTAACTTTGAAGACGGCGTTACCCGTTTTGTGTCCTGCAACGAAGGCGAGACGGTTCTGGACGCCGCCTACCGTTCGCAGATCAATCTGCCCATGGACTGCTCCGATGGCGTCTGCGGCACCTGCAAGGGTGCCTGCCGTCAGGGCGAGTTCGACATGGGTGATGAATACATTGACGAAGCGCTGTCTGACGAGGAAGCCGAGCAGGGCATGGTGCTGACCTGCCAGATGGTGCCCTCCAGTGATTGTGTGGTGGAAGTGCCAGTCGCTTCCACCATGTGCAAGACCGGCAATGCGGAAGTGGCAGGGACGGTGGCCGAGGTGAACCTGATCTCGCCCACGTCGATCGAGCTGAAGATCACGGCCGATGAAGACATTGCCTTTCTGCCGGGACAGTACGTGAACATTCAGGTTCCAGGCTCCGAAGAGACCCGGGCCTACTCCTTCAGCTCGCCGCCCGGCAGCCGCGATCTCAGTTTCCTGATTCGCAACGTGCCGGGCGGGCTGATGAGTTCGTGGCTCGTGGGCGAGGCGCGCACTGGTGACAAGGTGACCCTGACCGGCCCGATGGGCAGCTTCTATCTACGTCCCGTTGAACGGTCGATACTGATGCTGGCAGGTGGCACCGGCCTGGCGCCGATGCTGGCAAAGCTGGAGTATCTGAAAGCCAATGGCTGTGATCAGCCAACTCACCTGGTGTATGGCGTCAGCAATGACGATGACCTGGTGTGCCTGGATATTCTGGACCGTTTTGCCGCGGAGCTGGACAACTTCAGCTACGTGACGGTTGTTTCTGGCGAAGAAAGTGACCATCCGCGCAAGGGGTATGTCACCCAGCATATGGACGAAGCGCCGGTGAACGACGGCGACGTCGATGTCTACCTTTGTGGTCCCCCTCCCATGGTGGATTCCGTGCTCGGGTTCTTCCGTGAGAAGGGCATTGAACCGAACTCCTTCCACTACGAGAAGTTCACACCCAGTGCACCGTCGGCCAGGGAGAAGGTCGCATGAAAGACCGCTTCACCGACAAGGTCATGGTGATTACCGGCGCCGCCCAGGGGATTGGCAAGCGCGTGGCCGAGCTGGCCGCCGCCGAGGGCGCCAGGCTGCTTCTGGTTGATATTGCGGATTACGTTCAGGGCGTTGCCGCGGAGTTGCGTGACCAGGGGGCTGATGCCGTTGCTGTCCAGGCCAATCTGGAAACCTGGGTCGGTGCTGAAAGCGTTATGGCAGAAGCGCAGAAGCAGTACGGTCGCATCGATATTCTGATCAACAATGTCGGCGGTACGATCTGGGCACAGCCGTTTGAACACTACACCCCGGAGCAGATCGAGAAGGAAATCCAGCGTTCACTGTTTACCACGTTGTGGTGCTGCCGGGCGGTTCTGCCTCATATGCTTCAGCAGAAGGGAGGTGTCATCGTGAACGTATCGTCGGTGGCAACGCGCGGGCTGATGCGTGTGCCCTATGGCGCGGCCAAGGGCGGCGTGAATGCGATGACGGTGAACCTGGCCTATGAATACGCGCCGCACAATATCCGGGTAAATGCCGCCGCCCCCGGAGGCACAGAAGCGCCCCCGCGCCTGACGCCGCGCAATGCAAAAGAGCAGAGTGAGCAGGAGAAGGCCTGGTATCAGACGCTGATTGACCAGACCACGGAAAACAGCTTCATGAATCGTTATGGAACCCTGGACGAGCAGGCCGAACCGATTCTGTTTCTGGCGTCAGACTCTGCCAGCTATATTACTGGTACCGTTATTCCCGTTGCTGGGGGCGATCTGGGGTAGGCCGGATGCGGATGCAACCCAGGGTAGACAGTCAGTCTGACCCTCCTTGGCCCCGGCGTGTAAGCGCCTGGGGCCCTTTTTCGTTAAGCAGAATCATAAAACCAACAACGGATTGCGCTTATGTCGAGACTTCTGAAAGACCTTTCTTTGCCGGCCATTGTGGCCGGGTTTCTGGCCGTTCTGGTGTCCTACTCCGGGCCGCTGGCCATCCTGTTCCAGGCTGGAGCAAGTGCTGGCATTTCCGACGAGATGATGACGTCCTGGGTCTGGGCAATCTCCATGGGTGCGGCGGTTTCCGGCATCATTCTGTCGATCTGGCTCAAGGCGCCGGTCGTCACTGCCTGGTCGGCGCCCGGCACCGCGTTGTTGGTGGCGCTGTTTCCGGAACTGTCGCTGAATGAGGCCGTAGGCGCCTATATTACGGCGGCGGTCATCATTTTTATCATTGGTGTCTCAGGCACCTTTGACACGTTCGTTCGTGCCATTCCCAAGGGCATTGCCGCGGGCATGATGGCGGGCATCCTGTTCCAGTTCGGCGTGGGGGCGTTTACCGCGATTGAAACAACCCCGGCGCTGGCGATTGGCATGCTGCTTTCCTACGTGGTGTTCCGTCGTCTGTTTCCCAAGTACACCCTGATTTTGCTGTTGATTGCCGGTGTGATTCTGGCAGTGGTATTGGAAGGGGCATCACTGTCTGGCGTGCGCTGGAGTATTGCAGTCCCACAGTTCATTGAGCCGGAGTGGAACCTTGGATCAACGTTGAGCCTGGCGATTCCGCTGGTACTGGTGAGCCTGACCGGGCAATTTCTCCCAGGCATGGCAATCCTTCAGGGGGCCGGGTACCCGGTCAGGGCCAAGCCGATCATCGGGGTGACCAGCCTGGTATCGCTGCCGATGGCGTTCTTTGGCGGTATCACCACGGTGGTGGCGGCAATCACCGCCGCCATCTGCACGGGTAAGGATGCCCACGAAGACCCCTCCCGTCGATACGTTGCCGGTGTGTTTAACGGCGTGTTCTATCTGGTGGGTGGCCTGTTTGCCGGTACCATCGTCAGTCTGTTCACCTCACTGCCTGCGGCCTTTGTTGCGGTACTTGCGGGGCTGGCGTTGCTGGGGGCTATTGCGGGCAACCTGTTTGCCGCGCTGGAAGATGCCAGCCATCGTGAAGCGTCATTGATCACCTTTATTGTGACGGCCTCTGGCATGTCGGTGTTCGGGCTGTCGTCTGCGTTCTGGGGTGTTGTGATCGGCTATGGTTGTTACCTGGTTCTTAATGGCAGTACCGGCAGAAAATGATTTCTGGATGGGGTAGGCTGGGGGCTTCTCGGATTTTGGGGCTGAGTGACCATGACTGAATCGACCGACCTGCCATTCCGGTTTCGGTTTCGCGTCCGCTACGGTGAATGCGATGCCCAGAGTGTGGTGTTCAATGCACGCTACGCGGATTACGTGGACATTTCCGTTAATGAATATATCCGCGTTCTGTTCGGGGATTACCAGAATCTGCTGGATCAGGATCTGGACATTCAGGTAGTGAGTCTCACCGTGAACTATCGGGCACCGGCGCGCTTTGATGATGTGTTGGAAGCCAGGATACGAGCTGGCCGTATCGGTAACACCTCATTCACGGTGCATCTTGAATTTTATCGGTACGGTGATGGATTGCTGGTGGCAGAGGCTGATATCACTTACGTGTTGATCCAGCCGTCGACAATGACGAAGACGCCACTGCCGGACGCCATCCGGAAAACGCTGGAGGAAGGCGCTCCCGGCGTGCTGATCAGTCACGCCGGGGAGCAAGTTCAGGATCGCTGATCAGCCCTGCTGCAAGGCCTGCATCACCGCCTTGGCGGTGCCTTCCGAGGAGGGCGGGTTCTGCCCGGTAATCAGCTTACCGTCCACCACGATGTGCGGTGTGAAGTCATCCCCGCAGGTGTAGGTGGCGGATTTTTCCTTCAGCATGTCTTCCAGCAGGAATGGCACAACGTTGGTCAGGCCAACGGTGTCTTCCTCACTGTTGCTGAAACCGGTCACGTTGCGACCGCCGACGAGGTTCTGCCCTGGCTTGATCTCGACGTCTCTGAAGACCGCCGGGGCATGGCATACGGCGCCAATGACCTTGTCCTGTTCGTAGGCTGCCTTGATCAGAGCGACGGACTTGTCATCGTTCACCAGATCCCACAATGGGCCATGGCCTCCGGGGTAAAACAGGGCGTCATAGTCGTTCATATCCACATCCGCCAGTTTCTTCGTGCTGGCGAGCGCTTCCTTGGCATGGGCGTCCTGCTGGAAACGACGGGTGGTTTCCGTCAGTGCATCCTCAGTTTCACTGTTGGGGTCGACGGGTGGCTGCCCGCCCTTGGGAGAGGCAACGGTGATGTCTGCGCCAGCATCCTTGAAAACGTAATAGGGGGCGGTGAACTCTTCCAGCCAAAAGCCGGTCTTGTGCCCGGTATCTCCCATCTGATCGTGCGAGGTGAGAACCATCAGTACTTTCATGTAACCTGTCCTTTTTGATCAAGGGATGTATTCTGACAACTGCCTTATAATCTTCTTTGTTGCGGTGATCCGGCTGGAATTCAACCGTGTGGGCGAGCGATCGCACCAGAACACTCATGGCGGGGTGATGTTGAAAAAACTGTTTGAATCAACGTTGCGACTGTTCCGTGCGCTTTGTCTCTGGGCTGCGGTTGGTATGGAGTTGTACGTTGCGATCAGTCTGCTGTTTCAGATCCAGCCACGCCTGAAAAATGCTGCTGGCGTTGCCGGCCAGTTGAGTTGCTGCTCGGCTCATCACACCTTCTCCTGTTTGCTTCGACTCACTGAAAGACTAGCAGCAATAATCTCTAATGCAAACGATTATCAATAACAATTCAGGGTATGGTTAGTCTTGCCTGGTGGGATGCGTTTATAGGATACCCACCCTATGGTCGTTCGCTACCTATCTGTATACACTAAAGAGCTTTGGCGCCCCTCAGCTTACAGGGCCCACAACACTAGGAGGTAGCAGTCGATGGCAATCTGGACCCGCAGTATCCCCACCCTCGAACAAATGGCCGAAGCGAGTAAAAACACCGCTGTCGAGACCATGGGTATTGAGTACGTGGAAATTGGCGATGACTACGTGATTGGCCGGATTCCGGTCGACGAGCGTACGGTGCAGCCGTTTGGCATTCTCCACGGCGGATCGTCAGTGGTGCTGGCGGAGACGTTGGGCAGCATGGCCGCCAACTATTGCCTGCGCAAGGAGAACCAGATTGCGGTGGGTCTGGACATCAACGCCAACCACATTCGGTCGGTTACCAGTGGCTGGGTGTACGGTACGGCCCGCCCGGTTCATATCGGCGGTACAACGCAGGTCTGGGAAATAAAGCTGGAAAACGAGGAAGGTAAGCTGACCTGTATCTCAAGACTCACCATGGCCGTCATCGACCGGGGCTGATATCTCCGGGGCCTTGCGACTGAGGATGCCCTGTTCGATGAAGTTTTTCATCACGATACCGTAGCTTTCGTCCGGCACCTCTCGGGCAATCTTGTAAGGTTGCCCGGTGCTGTCCGATGCTTCTTTCAGCAGGTTTACTTCGCGGAAAGTCGCCAACGGGTGTTTGTTCGAGTCCCTCACCAGTAGCGCTCGCGGTTTGAGTTTGCTGGTGGGATGGGTGGCCACCACGATGCCTACCTCACCGTTGGTCATTTCCACGATGGAACCGGGCGGGTAAACGCCAACCATGCGGATAAACTCCACTGCCAGCCCCGCATCGAACTGGGCGCCCTTGTTGCGGTGAATAATCTGCAAAGCTTCCATGGACGCCCGCCCCTTGTCGTAAACCCGGGAACTGGTGATGGCGTCGTAGGTGTCGACCAGCCCCACGATTTTCGCGAACAGCGGAATCTGCTGCCCGGACAGGCCTCTTGGATAGCCCTTGCCATCCATTCGTTCGTGGTGGGAATAAGCGACATCAACGGCCGCGTGTGCCAGTCGGGGGAGTGCCGCCAGCACATCGCGACCAAATGTGGTGTGGTTTTTCATCACCGCGAACTCTTCGGGCGTGAGGGCCCCGGGCTTGTTCAGGATCTCGTCGTCGATGCGCATCTTACCTACGTCGTGGAGCAGGCCGCAAAGCGCCACAGTGCGGATCTCTCCCTCCAGCAGTCCCAGATGTTTGGCAAACGCTGCCGACAGGATCGATACGTTGATGCAGTGTTCGGCCGTGTATTCGTCCTTGTTCTTGATCTTGGTGAGCAGCAACAGGGCGTTGTCGTTGCGCAGCACGCTGTCGACGCAGTTATCCACCACCTGGTGGATCTGGTTCATTTCCAGGGTGCGCCCGAGCCGTAGGCTGGACATGATGTTTTTAGCCGTGGCTTTGGCATCGGCATAATTCATCCGCGCCGTTGCCATTTCCCGGCGGGCGTCTACTTTATTGACGTAAGTGACTTTTCGCTTGGGGATGGCCGAAGGCGCTTGAGAGCCGTCGCCCCGGCCTGTTCCAACGGAGGTTTTCCGCTTGCTCACCGGCAGATGTCTCTCGGCGGTTGGAGCGACTTGTACACGCCCTTCCACGATGACCGTTTCGCACTGTTGCTGAACGGCGAGCACATCTTCCTCGGTCTGAAGAATGAAGCCCTGAAGCAGGAAATCGGTGTCTTCCCAGGGCCGGTCGAGACGAATGACATGCATCCCTATCGCCAACTGGGATACGGGGATTTCCGTCTCTACGATGTCTTCGCGGCCCATTGGCATAGTTAAGTAGTCTCGAAACCAGGATTGGCACGATCGTCAGAGTAAACTCTGTTCAGGCTTTGTGCGCTTCTCCTAAAGTATGAGTGAACGCTGCGCTCGCGTATCACTTGAATCCTAAAATAATGTCAAATGCTGTAACTAAGTGAAATCATGCCGGTAATTTCAGCCTAGCATGTACTACCGCCCCTGCAACATGAAGGTTTCGTACTCCAGCTTGTCGAACTTCCGTGACAGCAGCCACAGGCCGGTCAGCACTGCCAGCAGGGCGGCAGCGGCAAAGCCATAGCCGTAGAACGACGCCCCCAATTCGATAGTGATAAACGTAAACACAATATTGCCGAAGAAAAACAGCGCACAGAGGGTGACGTTGATGCCCCGCGCGTCGAGGTAGAACAGCACGTTCTGGATCGCCAGCAGCAGCAGTTGGATGCCAACGGCGACCAGGTCAATGTGGAATAATGGCAGATACAGGGGGGAAATTCCGATAGCCGCCAGGATTTCCTCGCTCCAGAGGAAAATCACAATGACGGTTAGGCCTTGCACCTTGAAGATCTCGTAGATGCCATTGCGGGCCACAATGACCATCTGGTCCCGGAAGCGATTGATCCGTTCCAGGGTATCGCCTTCCCGTACGGCGTTGTAGAAACGTTCATAGGCCTCTGCAAAGTCGGTTTCCATGCGGACCAGGAATACCGCCATACCGGGAATAATCGAGAGGTAAGCCAGAAAAATAGGCAGATCGTAGATCACCGAGGCGCGCAGGCTGGCAATAATGGGCTGGGACGTGTCCGGGTGGAACCAGAAGATAAATTTGTCGGCCCACACCGCCGCATTGAACAGCAGACCGGTAAGAATCAGTGCCGGAAAAATCTGCCGCCGCCGGGTAAAATCAAAGCGGATGAAGTGGTTGCCTGGATATTGCCGGATAATGGTGTAGAAGAAGCTGAAGAACAGCAGGCTGTGGCCCAGAAGAAGGCCCGCCAGCAATCCCTCAAGGCCAAATTGTGACAGCACCATGGAGCTGACCACGGCGGTGGCGTAACCCAGCGCAAACACCACCACAATGCGACGATAGGACTTCATACTGGACAGGAAGATTGTCACCGGCCACAGGTTACACAGCACGACAAAGTTGGCCAGCATCAGCAGGCGGTACAGTACCGAAGTGTCACTGAAGAACAGCACCATGGCCATCAACCCCAGCCCCAATGACAGTACCGTAGTGACCCAGATCAGCCCCATCAAATTGGGCAGGATCAGGTCATTGCGCTTGGCGTACAGCCGGTCTGCCACCCAGCGGGTGAAGACGTGTTGGAACAGGCCCGACAGGGTCAGGGAGACGGCCATCAGGTAGGTCACCGATACCAGGAACTGAACCACCTCGGTATCAGATACCGCCAGTGTGAAACTGATCACCCCGATCATCATGACGCCGAGCACCGACAGCACCCAGGGGCCGGAGCTGATGATGCCGGCCAGGCCGTAGGCCTCGAACAGGTTCAGGAAGCTGTCGCGCTTGAGGATGCGGCGTATCTCGAAACCGATGCCTGCCATTAGCCGTTCAGCCCCTTGTTGTAAATGGAGCGGTAGGCCCCGAACATGCTTTCCAGGGTATAGAACTTCTGTACCCGCTCCAGTCCCGCTTTCTGAGCCTGTTGCCATTGTTCGGGATTTGACAGCAGTCGCACCGCTTCCCGCGCGGTCGCTTCAGGGTCTGCGATGGGCACCACAGCACCGCTGGCGCCCAGTGCCCGGTCTTCGTCGCTGGCGCCTTCCAGCAGTTCGCGGCAAGCACCCACATCGGTGGCCAGGCAGGGGAGGCCCGCAGCGTGGGCCTCCAGGATCACCAGCGGCAAGGCTTCGGAAATGGACGTCAGTACCATCAGCCCAAGCTGAGGAAGAATGTCGTTGACGTTCTGGAACCCCAGAAATTTCACTCGTTGGTTGAGGCCAAGGCTATCGACCAGTTCCTTGCACTCGCGTACGTAGGTTTCGTCCTCATCTTCCGGGCCGACAATCCAGCCCTCCACGTCGGGAATGGTTTCGCTGACCGAGCGCATGGCACGGATAAAGGTTTTTATATCCTTGATGGGAACGACCCGTCCGACCAGTCCCAGGACTTTCGGGATGTGGTCGGGGCGGGCCTTCCTGGCGGCGTCGAAGCGGGTGGGCTCAATGCCATTGGGAATGATACAGGTACGTTCAGGCGGTGCACCGTCCTGGAACTGCCGTTGCTGATTGCCCTGGTACAGCGACACGATCGGGTCTGCCTGCTGGTAGGCCAGGCGTCCAAGGGCCTCAAAAAAACGGATCCAGAGTCTGCGAATGTACCCCAATTGCTCGTTCAGCGTACCGCTGACCTGGTCTGTGGGGTCGTGAATCCACTGGGCCTGGGAGAGGTCAATCTTGCGTTCCTTGGTGTAGATGCCATGTTCACTGAGCGCGAAGGGAATGCCCCGCTGCTCGCTGGCGATGGCGCCGAGCAAGCCCGCGTAACCGGTGGAAATGGAATGCAGCATGCGCACAGCAGGCATCTTTCGCGCCACTTCGGCGAGCTGGAACAATGGCGCGTGCATGATACGGATCGACCAGAAATAGTCGACAAAGGACGGCTCCGTACAGTATTTACGGTAGTTCTCGTCAATCATCTCCCAGCTTTCTTCACTGTAGAGGAAGTCGTCACGGCTGATACCCTGCTTCTGGCCCAGGTCGGCAAACACCTTGTGGAGGATGTCTGGCGGCACTGATGTTTCGGACTTGAACTGCTCGTGCAGGCACTTCTGGGCCTCGAAGGCGGCCTTGTTACCCCGACGTGGCCGGGGTTTGCCAGCGGCTTCGGTGTCCATCAGGTAGTGGCATTCCAGGTGAGTGACATTGTCTGGCAGGACATACTGTTGCTCGCCGTAATGTGCGCGGTCGCCGCCCAGAAAGATCAGGGCGAAGGTGTATTCCGGCAGGCCGGTAATGACTTGGTGCACCCAGGAGGACACCCCGCCCCGGATGAACGGATAGGTGCCTTCCAGCAAAAGGGCGATGTCAGCTTGGGGCGTTACGCTGGTTTTGGGTAATGTCATAGCCATGACTCGATAACCGGTCGGTTGGCGGGATGGAAACGCTCCGGAGGGCAGGTTGAAAGATGTTGGCGCACCTGAGCAAAGTCCCGGCGCAGGTACGCGACTTCCCCCAGGTAGGGCATGATCAATTCCGGTGACGAGCCGCCGGCAAGCGCCGAACGGAAGGCCTCTTCCGCGTTGTCGATGTTGCCCAGGGCGAGTTCCACACGGCCGAGTAGGCGCCAGTCGTTGTGTTGGGAGCGGCGGGCCACCAGTCGTCGTAGCAGTTTACCGGCACTGTCCAGGTAGTATTGTCGCAGGCCGCCCTGGGCCAGGCCCAGATAAGCCATCTCCCACCAAACCTGTGCCAGCCTCCGCTGGAGGGAAACGCTGGTCAGGTCGTCGGCGTTCTGCAGTGACTGCTGGAGAGTGCCGGCCCGCTGGGCCAGGGTTTTCTCTTTTTGCTCTAGCATGGAATAGGCCAGCAATCGCACATCGTCAGACGGGTCTTTCAGAGCTTCGCGCAGGATTTCAATGGCGTCCCGGTCGTTCATCTGGCGGGTGGCCATCAGTGCTTTCAGGCGTTTGTCGGTGCTAATGGCTTCGCGCAGTACCTGGCGAAGGCCGCCCTGGCTGTAAACCACCTGTAGATCCATATCGATCGGCTGGAACGGCAGTTCGGGTATGTCCACTTCCTGCCAGGGTATGTCGCGACTGGACCGTGGCAGATACAGTGCCAGCAACATGCCCAGAACCAGGCCCACGCTGCCGATGAAAGGGATGGCAAACTGCAGAGTGAACAGGAAGACACCTGTGGTAATGGGCTGCCCGCGATAGCGCGACGGCATCAACGGCAGCAGGATCAGGGTGAGCAGCGCACAGGCCATGGCATGGGCGATCAGGTAAGCGGCCAGCTCAAGGTTGCCGGCGGTGGGTGATAGCAGCCCGGTGACGCCGCCGGTTTCCAGCGCCAGGGCGAGCAGTGCAAACCAGCTATTGGCCATGGCTGTTCTTTCCCTGGTTGTTCTCTCCCTGGTTGTCGAACAGGAAGGCCTGCACCCACTCATCGGCCTGGGCTCGATTACGGACTTGCAGGGTTTGCGGTGTCACCAGATCACCGGCCTGCAACCCCAGCTGCTCCCTCAGCCCGTCGTCCAGTCGTTGTAAATAGCCTGCCAGGCCCAGTTCATCGGTGAGTGGCATCAGAACAACGATGTAGCGCTGATTGCCGGCCCGATGCTCGGCAATCACATCGAGGCCCCGGCGGACTTTTTGAATATGGTCGGCAATCAACTGGCCATTGCGGTTGTTGGTCAGTGGCAAGCCCACCATCGCTGCGGGTAGGTTGAAAAATTCCGCGTCGCGGCCCGCACGGGCCAGATGGCGCCGAAAGTAACGCCATTCCGGTGAGCCACCGGCCTGTACTTCCGACTGTTCGTGGACGATGTCTGCCATGTGCCCGGCCAGGATCGCCAGCAGTCGCAACGAGCGAGCCTCGAAGCTGAAAAAGGGCATGGCCTCGATAACACACAGGCCGATAAAGCGATCTTCGGAGTCAATCAGCGGGATGGCTGCCAGCAGGTCGGTGTCGAGGTCGCCCATACGCTGGCGGAATTCAGTCTGCACCGACACCAGTTTCCGTTCCGCCATTGCGTGCAGCAAGAGGGGATCTTTCAGGTCCACCTTGCGGAAGCGACCGACCGTTGCCAGTGGTTCCGGCTCGGGTACGCCATTATTGATGGCATAGATGCCGGCTATCTGCAGTTGTCCGTAACGCACCAGTAGCTGGAGCATCAATGAGGCCGCCTCCTGATTCAGCCCTGTCTGACCGGCTTCGCCAATCTGTGCATACAGGCGTCGAAGCGCCTCTCTCAAGCTACTGGAACTGCCGGCCAGTTGTTGTTCCAGTCGGTCATGGGACACCTTGAGCAGATAGTAGTTGCGAGTGAACTCTTCCAGACGGGAGCCACGGTACTCGTTGCTCGCTTCCAGTTTTTGCTGCTGGCGGCCCCAGTAGTCCCGAAACTCACCCGCCAACAGGCTGATGCCGAGTACCCCGGTGGTCCACACGTAGGGAAAATCACGGGCGCCGCCGGTGATCTCAAACCGCAAGTGAAAACCCAGGGCGGCGATGATGATCAGGGCTGAAATCAGCGCCATGAAAAAGCCGTACCTCAGGCCTACCAGTAGCGGTCCCAGCACTGGCCAGGGAAAGTTTCCTGTCAGATAGAACGGATCATCCGGCCGGTGCCAAACGCTAAAGGCCAGGAAAAACGCGGTAATCAGCAGGGTTTCCAGCCACTTCAGTGCGATGGGTACCCGTACCTTCTCGCCCGTTATCTGCTCTGCTTCGTCCATAGTGAACCCTGTTGCTCAGGCGGTATTATTGGCTTTCGATCAGTGGCATGGCGTTGGTCAGCTCGTCCAGAACCTTATGGGCCGCCACGCTCAGGCTTTCACGACCCCATCCCGTGCGGGCCGAGGTGCCGGACCAGACGACGCGATTGTCGTCTGCGTTGCGTATTTCCAGGGTAATGCCCACGGCTGGCTCGCCATCCAACCCACTTTTGTAACGCCATTCTTCCACGGTGCCCGTAAACAGGTAGTCAGCGCCGTCGTTGCGGGCCGTGGTAAGGGCGGTCTGCTGTCGTTCACTGCTTTCGTACAGCAGGGGGTTGCGGTCGTCCGGCAGGTAAAGGGTCACGTTTTCGCTGCCCTTGGCTCGCAGGATCGCGGATAGCACACTGGCGGACTGGTCTCCGGCCTGGGGTGTCTGTGACAGGTTAATCAGCGGCAGCACCGCAAACTGTCCATCCTCCGGAATCGGCGAGCCCTCCTGGCTCTGGATAACCGAACAGCCAGCCAGCAATAACAGGGTGAGCCAGAGGCTATGGCGTAGTGTTTTCATAACGGTCTCCTTCAGCGACCAGGGTAAATCGTGTATGTAAGATTGAATTCGGTTCGGCCGTTGCCGTCCAGCCCTTCCGACGACCAGCGTCCGGACAGGGCCAGTTCATCATCCCCCAGCACCCGCCAACCAAGGCCCACTTCCACACCGACTTCCGCCGTTGACGTGGATAATACATAACCGGCGTCCAAACCGAGAAATGCGCGGGGTGAGGGTGTCGAGCGATGCAGTGCGTGGGGTGAGCCATGGAACCAACGCGTGCCCACACCGATGCGTTCGTACTCCTCGGTCAGCAGGCTGTCGGTGTTCAGTGGCTGATCCAGTGCCGCAAGGGTGGATGAGGGCAGGGTTTCGGCCAATGATAGCTGCTGGTTGCGATAACCGGCGCTGATAATCCAGGCCGGGTCATTGCGAAAAATGGTGTAGGTGGCATTCAGGTCCAGCCCGTAGCCATCCGCCAGTTGATCGTTCTCCAGGCTGTTGACCGTCAGTTGCTCAAGTTGGGCATTCAGGTTAAGCCGGGAGAAAGGGGTGTAGCTGGCGCTGGCGTAGGCGCGGTCGCGGCGGGTCAGCCACCAGGCTTCGGCGCTGTCCGGTGTGCGTTCCTGGAAATGGTAGCCGGCGCCGAAGGCGGTGCGGTCAGACCATTGCTGGTCGAAGGCAGCGCTGATGGCCAGGTCATCCTGCTGGTAGCGTGGCAACTGGCTGACCGATAGCGACCAGGCGCTATTGCCTGAGCGCCTGTCCACCTCGAAAGAAGTCTCGCTGCTGCGCCCGGGGGTGCTTATCAGGCGCCCGGAATCGCTCGCCTTGAGAGTGCTGGCAGACAATTTCCAGCGAAACTCGTCTTCGCTGAACTGCCCGGTTATCCCGCTGCGCTGAACGGTAAAGTTACCCAGGTTCTGCCAGCGGCTGCCCACTTGAATGGCACGGTTGAACGTCTGGTGCAGATTGACCGTGTCCTGCATCGTCACTCTCTGTTGTTCCGCCGTCATCGGACTGTTGAGTCGATCAAGCTGCCGAACATAGCGGCCTGTCTGTTGTTCGCGGTTTTCCGGCGCAGACCGTAGGGTTTGTCCGATGCGTTGGCGCACCGCTGCGTTTCGGCCGTCCGGTGCCGGTAGCAGGGCCTCCGCGACCAGCGTGTCACCCTGGTTGGACGCGAAGTACGCCAGGGTTTCGCGTAATCCCCTCTGGTCAGGGTCGTCGCCTTCGCCGCTGCGGGGAAAGGTCGCCAAGGTTTGCCAGGCCAGTTTGAGTAACCCTTCCCCACTGTACACCGCAAAGCGGCTGGAGCGGGTGGATGGGTCTTCCTGTAATCTTTTCGCGGCCTTTTGGCGAAGATCGGTTGCGGTGCCGGGTGCACCGGTCTGATCCATCAGTCTTGCCGTGGCCAGAAGCCACTCAATGTCATCACTGCGGGTATCCATACCCTGACGAAACCAGTTCAGAGCCCGTCTTGGCTGGCCCAGGGCACTGTAACCGTAGCCCAGGACCGGATAGGCGGCGGGAGAAGGTGTATCACCGATTCGGGCCAGCAGGGCCGGAAGGGTGTCGGCGAACCGTTCCGCATTGGCAAGCTGCAGCCAGGCCCAACTGATCATCAGGTTCTCGTCGTCGGGTGCCAGCTCCCACGCGGCGCGGTAGGCATCGTTTGCTGCCAGGACCTCGTTGTTGCGTTGGTGAATCAATGCCCGAAGTGACCAGTAGCGCGGGTTGTTGCGGGCAGTGGGGATTTCCGTTTGCCAGCGTTCGAGGGTTTGCTCCAGTTCCTGCCATTGCCCGAGAGCCAACTGGTATTCAGCGATAGCGGCCAAGAACCGGGGTTCCCCGGTTTCGAGGAAAAGACGTTCGCTCAACGACAGGGCCCTTGGGTAGTCCTCGAAAAGGGCTGCCAGGTTGAGCAGGCGCTCCTTCAAATTCGGCGTAAGCTCGCTGTCGCTTCTGGCCAGGAGACTTTCATAATCCCGCTCCAGGATGTCGGTTCTACCCAGGCTGTAGCCAGGTCCATTCGCATGATCTGAACAGTCTCGGCCAGTTGCCGGTCTTGAGGCTCGAAATCCAACAGTGCCAGGGCGCGTTCAGGTTGCCGTGTGCGCCAGTAAAGAGAGGCCAGTTGTATGCGGTCGGCGTCGGATAACCGTGGCTCGTTTTCCAGCAGTTCAATGGCTGCGGGGAAGTCACGCAGGTTAATGAGTAGTGTCAGCAGTCGTTCCCTTAGCGTGTCGGACCGGGGAAACCGTGATCGGCCTTCCGTTAGCCATTCCCTTGCATCATCGAAGCGTCCGGCACCCACCAATACCTCGGCCAGGGTGATATAGCCGTCCGGCTGCAAGCGTTTTTGCCTGGCCCTCTCGACTAACAGCACTCGCAGTGTGTCCCACTGGAAAAGCCCGCGCGCCAGATCCACTGATCGTTGGAAGGCTTGCGCGGAACCGGTTTGTTGATAGAGGGATACCCAGACAGGCAGTGCTTCCTGCGGCAGGCCGTTCCACTCCAGCACTTGAGCAATGGTTTGCCGATCTTCGCGAGTGAGCCTGTCCGGCGTCTTCTGCAGCCTCCGGATAGTATTGAGCGCCGCTTTTGGGTCTCCGGAAGCGAGTTGGAAAGCGAGTAATTCTCTCTGGTACGCGGTGTTGACGGGATGGCGGTCGGCCCGTTGCCGAATCCAGGTGGCTTCATCCGAAGCTGAACCAGCCAGCCTTGCCAGTTGGATACCTTCGGTCAGTGCTGGTTCCGACATCCGGGTATCCGGGAGTTTTTGCTTGAAGAGTGCCAGCGCCGCTTTCGGATTGCCACCGGCAAGCTCCAGGCGAATGATGTTGTCGATGAACTCATCGCGGGCCTCGGGGCGGACGGTATCAATATAAGGGCGCAAGGTGGCTGCAGCCATGCCAGGCCGGGACTGTGCTTCCTCCAGCCGAGCGATTTCACGGGCCAGTTGAAGCCGCTGGCCGGGGCTGGTCATCCGGTCCTCGACGCCTTGCAGCAATGTCAGGTAACGGGGCTGGCTCAGCCAGCTGGAGGCTGGCCTTAAGAGCTCCAGAATGCGTTCCGGTTCATAGGATTGGCGGACCAGCGCCTGGGCGTCGGCAAAGAGTTGGTCTTTCCGGGCCTCCCTCCGGGGGCCTTCTGGGATTGCAAACAGGCGTTGAGCCTGCAGTTCCAGGTAAAACTCAAAGGCCTCCTCCGGCACCGTCTGTTGTGCCATCAAGGGGGCCAGTACCTGGTCTGCGCGTTCCAGTTGGCCGGTTGTGCTCAGGGCCCGGGCCAGGCTGAGGCGTAAGGGAACGTTGTCTGAATCCGAACGCAGTAGCACTTCCAGATAGGCGATGGAAAGGGCGTCTGGCGTTTCAAGGTACTCCGGGTTCTCGAACACTGCCTGTCGCGGAAACAGCAGATACAACGCCAGCGCGATAAGCGCTCCCATAAGGACCAGCGCGGGCAAGCTGAAAAAGGACTCCCTGTTCCGACGCATAACGCTATTGGCACTCCAGCATCAGGGATTCTGTTTGCCGGCTGCTGAGAACAATCCGCACCTGTTCACCCGACCGTGACATCCGTGCCGAACCGCCGCTGGTTGTACATCGGCGGGTTCCGGCAAGGGTGAATTCCACGTTCCGATGGCTTTGCAAACCCAGCGTTATCCGCCATTTCCCGGCTACCTGCTCGCGCTGCCATTGGGTAAGTACCCCATTGGCGTGGGCCAGCCAGGGGCCTTTCGGGGCGGAGTCGGTCAGGAGCAGGCGGGGCGAATCACCGGTCAGATGCACGTAGCGGTGGCCGGCAGCATCGTGGAAACCGGCGACGCCAGTGCTTCTCTCCAGGTCGGGAAACCGGTCCTGCTCAATGGTGACGGTGTGGGGTTGGCCAATACCGCGCCAGTGCCAGCCACCGTTATCGTCCCTGAGCAACGCCGAGTAATAGAGGGTTTGCACGCGCTTGGCGTAGTCGCTGAGATAGAGCGGTGTGACGGGTTGATCTAGGGCGTATTTGTAGACCTCATGTAAGGCTCCGAGGGCCTCGGGTTTGGTGCCCGAATAGAAGTGGTAGTAAATGCCCATGGGTTTCAGCCGGCCTTTGTCCTCAAGGATTCGGAAAGTGTCCGTCACATTGCGAAACCCATAGTAAGGGCCGGTCCAGTCGTTGGTATAGACGTTTTCGTTCATCACCGGTGCGTACACCTGTAGCTCATCGCCCACTGGGCGAGCGTCAGGCCAGGTTTCTGCCAGCTCGGAAGCGTAGGGCAATGGCTTGGTGTTGCCGCCATTGACGTTGACCAGGCCGGCTTCCCGAACCCGTTTCAGGGCATTGGCGCCGGGCCGGGCGTCGCCTGTCCAGAGGAACACCGATACGGGCTTGTTCGCCGGGGCCAAGCGTTGATTAATGTATCCCACCGAGCCTTCGATTTCGCGTTCAAGGGAAGCCTGGTAATCCGGGATGTTCATGAAATAGCCATACAGCGTGTTTTCAAGCCTCGGGGCGGGGCCACCTTCTATCGACTGCCAGAAGAACGGATGACTGTAGGTATGAGATGCAACTTCCACCGAATTTAATCTGAATATGGCCCTGGCGATGCGTTCCGCCTCTTTACTGGCGCCCGGGTATAGGCCCTCGGGTGAAACTTCCGCTTCGATGACCGAAACGGTGTGGGGTACCTCGTACCGCGACAGAATCTCATCCTGGATGACCTGAGCGCTCAGCGGGCTGCCGGGAAACTCCCCCCGCGAGACGAAGCCATCGCCGTCAATGTGGGCCGTGAGTATGCGGCGGCCGTTCTCAGTGGTGGTATCAATCACCGGCATGGCAGGTGCACCGAAGGCCTGCTGGATAAACTCGAAGGGATTGAACAGCCAGTAGGCTTCGTTGTCGGGCCCGGTTTCGAACAGGAAGGGCGCTGAGGCCACGCCGCCCCGATCATGGGTGTAGATGGCCGAAAATTGCTGGCCCTGCGCGTCGGTGATGGTCAGCCAGGGCGTGTGTTCTTCTACTTTCGGCAGGGCCTGTGTGGTCAGGGAAGGAAGCCGCCTACCTTCGTAGTTGGCCACCGATGGGTGTGCGGGCTCATGACTCAGAGGCGCAGCGGGCACAGTGGTGCTGCTGGCGGCCATCACGCCGCTGCACGCCGGGTTGCCGGGGATCAGCCCCATCAGCACCACGGGTACGCCCTTGTCCTGCTGCCGGGCAAGCCATGAACAAAGGCCGTTGTGGCGATCCCCTGTTTCCCACCACACCAGGATGCCCGCGTACCGGTCTTCGGTGGGCTCCGTTGGCAGAGGTTCCAGCGCGGAGTGATACTGTGGGATGAATCCGGAACGCTCCAGCACAATGCCACCAAAACGATGGGCGGCGCTTCGGTCCATGTTGAATTCTGGCAAGTCATGAATCACCAGGACGTGGCGTTTCACCTGTGCGGGTTGGGACGGGCTGAGGCGATCCAGGGCCGGGTTGGCCACCCAGGGCACAAAACCGTCGCGACGTAGCTGGCCTGCAAGTTCCCCGGCCCGGGAGGCGTCCGCTACGTAATCGATGGCAATCATGGGCATGTCCGGCCGCGCCTCACGCCAGCGCTGTAGCTGTTTGTCCAGCCACTGCCGGTCTGTTTCAGAAACTTTGTAGTAAAGTTTTTCCTTGGCGTTGTAGCCATTGCGCCAGGACTCCAGGGCGAGCCCGTCGACCTGACCGATAACGCTGTCTGGCAGGTGGAAGCCGCGGTTGAGGATAATCTTGCCGTTCGGGTGCCGGGCGCGGATGTCCGAAATCAGTTGTGTCTGAGCTTCTGCGAAGGCTTGCGTCTGCGCTTCGCCACTGGCAGCAAGCGTAAAGCTGTCCAGAGTATCGAGAAACACCCCCTGGAAGCCGCGCTTGAAGGCCGGGTCAATGAGGTTGTCCAGCAGAAAGGTGCGAACGTCGGGGTTGCGCAGGTCCAGCACAGCGCTTGACCAGGCCGGGTTCTTGCCGACCAGCCAGCTTTTCTGCAGGCTTCCGAACAGTCGATGGCTGCGGGCCATCTCTCCGACACTGACGTAGGCAATGGGAGCGGTGCCGGCCCCGGCCAGCAGGTCGACACGTGCGTCGCTGGCCTGGTCCTGTTGCAACACCACCCAGTCGTAAGCCATCAGGCTGCCTATCGGAGCTTCATGGCCATAGTAGAACGCGATGTTAGGCGGTTGGCCCACGGCATTGGTCGTAAAACTGAAGGGCAACAGTAGGGCGACTGCAAGAAGCTGAAGCAGAGGGTGTCGTCTTATCATGTGGGACCGGAATCAGGTAAAGCAGCGACTGAATGATGCGCGCAATGTCATCGCGAATGAGTAATACGTTGCTAATCTAGTATAGATGACAATGTGCAAGCACTCGATTATAAGAGCATTTTGTAATGAGGGAATAGTGTTATGACCTCGGTGAAGAACGGCATCCCCCTGTGGTGGCTGGCCATGGCCGCCACGTTGACGCCGCTGATCACCATTCACGCGACTTTCGCGGTGTCGGTACTGGAAGGGCACATTTCCTGGTGTATTCCATACTGGGACAGCTGCACGAGCATCAGCCGCACTGGCCGATACGGTACCAGCTATTTCATTTTCAAGGGCACCATGTTGCCGGCGGCGATGCTCGGCATTCTGTTCTGGGCTCTCAACGGTCGTTGGCTACTGCAACTGGGTGCCACCAGTCGCGGTCGGCCCTGGGTCCCCTGGCTGGGCTTTGTCGCATGTATGTCTCTTGCCGCCTACACGCTGGCCCTGGGTCACGAAGGGGATGGTTTCAACCTGATTCGCCGGATTGGTGTCGTGCTGTATTTTTCGCTGACGTTCATCGCGCAGTTGCTGATCAGCTCGGCACTGAAGGGGCATCCGCGATGGCATGCCAATGGCAGGCGACTGTTGTGGCTATGTGAGCTGATACTGGCGGTGGGTATTCTATCGGTTATCCTCACGGCCGTTGTGCCAGAGGTGTACAGCCAGGTAGACGACGCCTTCGAATGGGTTTTGGCGTTTTTGATCAATCTTCATGCGATATGGGTCGCGGTATTGTGGAAACAGAGTCGTTTCCGGGCGAGACTGTGGGCTGAGTAATTCAGAGGTCAGAGCGACATCAGCCCACGAACCAGTGCCGCCACACCAGCAACGGCTGCGATGCCGAGAATGACCGGCCTCAGTCCGTCAAAAGGCATGCGGTTGACCAGCTTGCCGGAAAGCCAGAAGCCGATGAGAACCCCCGGAAAGGTGACAGCAAACAACTGTAGCTCTCGCTGCCCCAGGTAGCCGGAAACCACCAGGGCGGCAATACTGAAAAAACTCGCCACCAGAAAGAAGGCCGACATATTGGCCCGCACCAGTGGTCCCTTCTGATTCTGGTAGATCAGTGCAATCGGTGGGCCGCCAACGGCGGTAATGGTTCCCATGTAGGTCGAGGCAGCGCCGGCCAGGATACTGTTGCGAGCGTTCAGGGCAGGTCGCAAACCACCTGCGCTCAATAATACGCCAATCAGGATCAGAACGCCGAACGCCAGCTCAAATCCCGTGGGTGAAATCAGCATCAGCGTAATTCCGGCCAGGATCATGCCGCCAACGCCCCCGCCAATGGCAAAGCGCACTTCGCGGACCTGCAAGGCGCCCCGGTTCCGCAGCAGCATGAAAATCGTCAGCACCACGGCGTTCAGAACCAGCGGCGCCGGTATCAGCATGGGGCTGATCAGGAACAGCAATGGTGCCGCCAGCGTACCGATGCCGTAACCTGCCACGCCCTGCAAACAGGCGCCGGCCAGCAAAGCCAGGTTGGCAAGTAGTATCTGCAGCAGGGAAAGGTCAGTCACAATCGGGCTACTCGATCAGGTCAATTGATGATTGTTGATAGCACAGCCGCAGGGCAACTAAAACTGTTAAAATGAATCATTTACGTGTCCTGGGTCTGCCGGGTCCGTGAACAGCACTAACCGGCGATAAGGACGACCCGATGGCGCCAGAGATTACCCCGGACGACTGCCCCTGTGGCAGCCGCCAACCGTACAGCACTTGTTGCGAGCCATGCCATCAGGGCAAACCGGCATCCTCACCGGAAGCCCTTATGCGATCTCGCTACTGCGCGTTTGTACTGAATCTGACGGACTATCTGAAAGCCACATGGCACACCAGCACCCGGCCCCAAGACCTTGATCTTACCGAGTCGCCGAAGTGGGTGTCGCTGCAGGTACTGTCGTCAGATGAAGGTGAACACGAGGGCAGGGTGCACTTTCGCGCTCTTTACCGGGCAGACGGTGGCTGGGGGTATCTGGAAGAGAACTCCCGCTTCGTTCGCGACGGTGGGCGTTGGTACTACGTGTCAGGCGATACCCGCGAAGGGACCCTCAAGCCTGGCCGGAACGAATCCTGCCCCTGCGGAAGTGGCAGAAAATATAAGGCCTGTTGCCTGTGAAACACGCTACGCCTGAAGCGGCAAAAGGCGTGGGTTTCGGCCTGTCCGCCTATACCTTGTGGGGCTGTTTCCCTATTTATTTCGCCCTTTTCGAGGGTGTGCCATCCTACGAAGTGCTGGTTCACCGGATCGTCTGGTCCTGTGTTTTTCTCGCCATTGTGGTGAGCTTCCTGGGGCGCTGGAAACCCATCACTGCTGCGTTGGCTCGCCCCAGGAAGCTTGGCTTCGTATTCGGGTGTGCGGTGTTCATTGCGCTGAACTGGGGGGTCTATATCTATGCCGTGGAAACCCGGCATGTGCTCCAGGCGAGCCTGGGGTATTTCCTCACGCCGCTGGTGAATGTCGGGCTGGGCATGCTGGTGTTGCGGGAAAGCATTTCCCGACTACAAATTGTGGCGGTTGCATTGGCGACCATCGCCATCCTTTACCAGCTTTTTCTATTGGGCGTGGTTCCCTGGATCACCCTGGTGCTTGCGTTCAGTTTCGGTACCTACGGCCTGCTCCGAAAGCAGGTGGAGCTGGATGGCCTTTCGGGCCTGTTTGTGGAGACGCTGCTTCTGTTGCCCGTTGGTCTGCTGGCTCTCGGGTTGCTGAGTTCCGTCGGGGAATCCCACTTCAATGACAATATCTCGACCACGCTGCTTCTGATGTCCAGCGGTATCGTCACCGCCATCCCCCTGTTGTTCTTTGCGGGTGCTGCCCGCCGGCTACGCTTGGCGACCGTGGGCTTTCTGATGTACATCAACCCCACGCTGCAGTTCTTCATCGCGCTGTTTGTGTTTGATGAACCCATGAGTGGGGAGAAGCTGGCGAGCTTCGTGATGATCTGGGTGGCGCTGGGGCTTTATTCCTGGTCGGCCTGGATGGGGCGTGGGATGAATCCCGTCCCCAAATAGCGGGGTGTCAGCCAATGCCACCAAGGGTCAGTATGTCATCCCGCCAGCGGTTTTTCTCCTCGGCAAGGTTTGCGATCAGCGTGTTCAGGCCCGCCACTGGTGCCAGCATGTCAGGCTCCGTGGCAGTGCTATCGCGAAAGTCCGATAGCATGTCTATCTGCACGTGCAGGTCCTGGAAGTCACCGAACCGTTGTTGTCGATGTTTTAACTGCCTGAGCATGTCGCGGAACGCCGGTTTGTCCAATTCGGCCAGGTAGCGTATGCGTTTCAGTCGTTTGCGCAGGTCGTGAAAGTGATCGTCCGGGGACTGTTCGTTCAGTTGCCGCGCCACGTCATTGTGCTTGTGTATGTGCTTTTCCAGGGCTTTGCGGATGTCTTCGGTGGCCAGTTTCCGGGTTACCTTTGTCAAGTGGCGGGAGATGAGTCGCTGGTACCACCCATCCATGTCTTTGCGGTATTGCCTACTGTTCAGGCGTTTGGTCAGTTCCTGGTGTTCAACGTCTGCCAGGTTGGCAAAATGGCTGCGGGCGCCGGAGCTCACCAGGGCCAACTGGGTATCTTCCTCCAGCGGCCATTGCGCCAGGTCACCCAGTAATACGTGAAGGTCTCTGAGCCGGCTGGTGGCTTGGCCATGCCACTTCAATACCTCGACGGCCTTGCGTAAATCGCCGTCACCACGGATGTCGACAACCGCTTCAGCGATGGCCCGGCTACGGCGGATGGCAATGCGGTACTGATGCAGAAACTCGTCGTCGTATCCCTGCAAGACGCCGGGTTCCAGATCCCTGATGCGTTGATACTGGTGTAACAGCGATTCTGGGATATGCCCTGGCAGGGGCAGGTGCTCATCGATATGGATTTTCGTGCGTTTGCGATGAAACTGCTCATAGCTGACGTCGTTTGGCGTCAGTAACTTTTCAAGCCGGCCCTTGTTTTTGCCGATCTCGTGCCAGTGTTCTATTGGCAGCGCAATGTGCATGCAACTGCAAGTGGGGAAAGCGTCAGGTGCGTGTTTTAACAGCAGACATGCCAGATCCTCCAGCGCCGGGTTGTGGCCAATCAGGGTAATGCCGTCTTCGCTCCGGTCGCGCAACCAGTCCAGCACGACCTCATGGTTAAACGTGTAGAGAACAGGCGCCAGATTAACGGTGTGCTGGAGGTTGCTCGGGATCAGACCTTCCAGGGTCTGTCGGGCGCGGGCGGCATTGCTGCAGTATACCGTTCCGTCGAGCGCCCCCTCCGCACCGATTGCCCTGCCCATTGGCTCCAGTTGTTTCAGCCCGCGGTTGTTGAGAGGGCGCTCGTGATCACGAAGACCATCGTCGGCCCAGCTGGATTTCGCATGGCGAATCAGATAGAGATGTTTCATCCGTGCCCTTGACGCCGGTTTTATTGGGCCAGATTTGATGAATCGGACGTTTGTGCCTAGACCTTTAGTCTAACGCGGGTTCAAGTCCATCGCCTACCAGCCGTTAATACTCTCAACAATAAATGCAAATGCATGAGTGAGTTGTGGCAGTGTCGCAGCTTTATACCCCGAATCCGAACACACGGTATTACAAACTGGAACACACTCTGGTGCCCGGTTGTGGATAATTGCCCTGAATAGTTGATCTCATACGGAGAAGTCCTTAATGACATTGCTGAGCCGGTTACGCATTCGTTCCCGTCTTCTGCTGGGCGTTCTGGTCCCGGTGGTAATAACGGCGGCAACCCTTGCCTGGATTACGGTCGCCCAGATCAAAAGCGGTGGTGAGGCCGAGCTTGAACGTTTGGAAGCAAGTTTGCTCAGTGCCCGCAAGGAAGAATTGAAGAATCTGGTGGATACCGCCCGTTCCGTGGTGCTGGACGCAAAGAACGATCCGGACCTTTCGGATGCCGAGGCCCGCGAAGCGGCAAGGGATCGTCTGCGCTCTATCCAATTTGGGGGCGGCAACTATATTTTTGCGTATGCCAAAGATCTGGAAAACCTGGCCTACGCGCCGGATCCTTCCCGGGAAGGACCTACGACCAACCCAGATGTTCAGAAGCTGATACGATCACTGTTTGAAGCGGCACGTAAGGATGGCTTTTTTGGTTATGACTGGCCCAACCCCGCCTCTGGCGAGGTTGAGCCCAAGGTGTCATTTACCACGATTGTTCCCGATTGGGGCTGGATGATCGGGACCGGTGTGTATGTCACCGATATCGCGGAAGTAGTTTCTGCCGCACGCGCGGATATTGAAGCTGAGATCGCTGAAACTCTCGGTTTTATTGTTCTGGTAACCGTGATTGTGGTCGTCATCGCATTGCTCATCGGTGTGTTTGTAGGTCGTACGGTGACGAAACCGTTGAACACCGTTACTGCCATGATGAAGGACATCGCCGAGGGTGAGGGCGATCTCCGTCACCGCCTGCCGGACGAAGGTAGCGACGAACTTGCAGAGCTCGGGCGGCGTTTCAATGCCTTCGTAGTGAAAATCCAGGACACCATCCGCGATGTCGGCGCGACTACCGACCAGGTTGCTTCCGCAGCGGAAGAACTCAGCCGCGTTGCCAATGAAACCCGGGCCTCGGTGCAGGAGCAGGGTTCCGAAACGGATCAAATTGCTTCAGCCATTAACGAAATGGCGGCCACGATCCAGCAGATTTCCGGCAATGCCAACTCGGTGGAAAGCGCGGCCTCCGACGCAGACAGGCTTGCACGGGATGGCGGCGAGACCATTGCTAACGCCCAGGCTTCTGTAAACCAGCTGTCGGAGGAGATTGAATCCAGTTCTACCCGCATCAGTAACCTGGCTGAAAAAACCGACGAGATTACCCAGGTACTGGATGTCATCCACGCCGTCACTGACCAGACCAACCTGTTGGCCCTCAATGCGGCGATTGAAGCGGCCCGGGCCGGCGAGCATGGCCGCGGTTTTTCGGTGGTTGCCGATGAAGTGCGCCAACTGGCCAAACGCAGTGCGGAATCCGCTGATCAGATTCGCGGTATGATTGACGGCTTCGTGACTGAGTCCCGCGCTGCGGTGGAGCGGATGGATGCGTCCCGCCAACGTTCCAGCGAAACGGTAGAGCGCATCAACCACGCCACCGACGCCCTGCGCACCATTGAGAAGTCTGTGGGCCATATTCATGATCAGGTGACCCAGATTGCCACAGCGGCGGAACAGCAGAGCCAGGTGGCCGAGGAAATCAACCAGAACGTGGTGCGTATCGTGGACGCGGCGCAGCGTAGCGATACAGGCGTAAACCAGACCAATGAGGCGAGCCACGAGCTGGCGCGGCTGGGCGAGAGTCTGCGTGAGCTGGTAGGTCAGTTCAAGGTATAGAACCGTTGCTTCTGGCCGGTCGATGATTGGCGTTAGCCGGCCAGCAAGCTATGATGTGGGCGATCTGATTCGACCACTACAAAAAACGGAACCTGACCTCGCTATGACTATTCACAAATCTTTTATGACCGTCCTGGCATTGGTGTTCGCGCTGGCAAGCGCGTCGCTATCGGCCCAGGAAACCTATACGCTTCGCCTCGCAGAAACCTGGGGGCCTAACTCTCCAATTCTGGGTGAAACAACGCGCCACATGGCCTCGATGGCCGAGAAAATGTCGGGCGGCCGCCTGCAGTTCCGGATTGACTCATCCAACAAGCATAAGGCGCCATTCGGTATTTTCGATATGGTGAAGGCGGGCCAGTACGATATGGGGCATACGGCCTCGTATTACTACAAAGGCTCGATCCCCAATGCCATGTATTTCACCACCGTTCCCTTCGGGATGATCGCACCTGAGCAATACGCCTGGTTTTACTACGGCGGCGGCATGGAGTTGATGGAAAAAGTATACCGCCCCCATGGCTTGCTGTCGTTCCCCGGCGGCAATACCGGCAACCAGATGGGTGGTTGGTTCCGCGAGGAAATCAAGAGTGTTGAGGACCTCCAGGGTTTGAAAATGCGCACCCCCGGGTTTGCCGGCGAAGTTATGTCAGAAGTGGGTGTTGCGGTGACCAACATTCCGCCTGGGGAACTTTACAGTTCGCTGGAGCGAGGCACGATAGACGCTCTGGAGTGGGTAGGCCCGGCACTGGATTTCCAGATGGGCTTCCATCAGATCGCAAAGTATTACTACTCCGGCTGGCAGGAGCCAGGCGCTGAAGTTCAGTTCCTGATTAACGAGAAAACCTGGAACAAGCTTCCCGAAGAACTCCAGGAAGTACTGCGGGTGGCTATGCGCACCGCCGCCTACGACATGTATATCCAGAGCATGCATGAAAGTGGCGTGGCCTGGGATCGTATGAAGGAAGACTATCCGGACGTCACCCATAAAACCTTCCCGCCAGAGGTCATTGAAGCGCTTCGTGATGCCACAGAGAAGCTGTTGGCCGAAGAGGCGGAGAAGGATGAACTGGCGCGGGAAATCATCACTTCCCAACGGGATTATCTGAAGCAGGTCCGTCAGTGGACCAACATTTCCGATAAGGCCTACCTGAACAGCGTTTCGGGTGAATGAACGAGAGCCTTCTCTCCCTGAAGAACGTCTCCAAGGCGTTCGATGACAAAACCGTGTTGAACTCGCTGGACCTGGACATCCTGGACGGCGAGTTCATCACCCTTCTGGGGCCGTCGGGTTGCGGCAAAACCACCCTGCTGCGCCTGATGGCGGGTTTTGAGCAGCCAGACACCGGGGTAGTTAGCCTGTCTGGCCATGACATTACCCATGCCGCCCCAGAGCATCGCCCTCTGAATACCGTGTTCCAGAACTACGCGTTGTTTCCCCATATGTCGGTGTACGAAAACGTCGCCTATGGCCTGAAGATGGAGAAGCGGCCCAGGGCCGAAATTCGTCAGCGCGTGGACGATGTCCTTGCGATGGTGCAGTTGCAGGATTTTGCCCGCCGCAAGCCGCATCAGCTTTCGGGTGGCCAGCAGCAACGGGTAGCCATTGCCCGTGCCGTGGTCAAACGTCCGCAACTCCTGTTGCTGGATGAGCCTCTGTCTGCGCTTGACTACAAGTTGCGCCGGACCATGCAGGTGGAGTTGAAGCGACTGCAACGGGAGTTGGGCATCACGTTTGTATTCGTGACTCACGATCAGGAAGAAGCCCTGTCGATGTCGGACCGGGTGGTGGTCCTGAAAGACGGCGCGATTCAACAACTGGGCACGCCCCGGGAAATCTATGAGCGGCCCGCAAATCTCTTTACGGCGCGCTTCGTCGGGGAGACCAACCTTTTTCCAGGATACCTGACCTCTGTCGAAAACGATGGCATTACCCTGGATATCCTGGGTCTGAGCCGTACCCTTCAGAGGCCCGGGTTTACGCTGCGCGAGGGTGAGCAGGTGAATGTGCTGCTGCGTCCGGAGGATATTCGTGTGCTGGCGCCTGAAGACGAAAGGGGCCTGGCCGGCAGGATCGTGGAGCGTAACTACAAGGGCAGCACGCTGGACTCGGTGATTCACCTCGAAGACGGTACTGAAGTGCTGGCCAGTGAATTTTTTGATGAAGACGACCCTACCTTTGACTACAAGCTGGGCGAGCCGGTCCGGGTCAGTTGGGTGGACGGCTGGGAATGGTTATTGCCGGTTGAACTGGAGCCGGTCAATAACGATGCAGAAGAAGGGCTGAGTACGAATGCATAGGGTGTTACAGCAGCCCTTCAAAACCGCGGTACTGATTCTGGTCTGGGGCTGGTTGTTGCTTCTTGTGCTCACCCCGAACCTGCTGGTGGTGGGTGCCAGCGTGATGACACGTGACCCCGGCACCTTCCTCTCGCTGCCGCTGAACCTGGACAGTTACCGGCAGTTGTTCGATCCGCTGTACCTGGACGTATTCCTGAATTCCCTCTACATGGCCGGCATGACGACCGTCTTTTGCCTGCTGATTGGGTATCCCTTTGCATGGGCACTGTCCGGCCTGGGCAAACAGCGCCAAACGCTGCTGATTTTCCTGTTGATCGTGCCGTTCTGGACCAACTCCCTGGTACGCACCTACGCCCTGAAACTGCTGCTGGCCACCAACGGCCTGATCAACAATGCACTCTTGGGGTTGGGGCTGATCGACGAGCCGCTGAGAATGCTCTACACCGAACGTGCTGTGGTCATCGGGCTGGTATACCTGCTGCTGCCGTTCATGATCCTGCCGCTGTACTCCGTGTTCGATGACCTGAGGAAAGAACTGTTGATGGCCTCGCACGACCTGGGAGCGGGCAAGCTTTCGACGTTTCTGCACGTGACGATACCGCTGACCTTGCCGGGCGTGCTGGCTGGCGTGATGCTGGTGCTGTTGCCCGCCATGGGCCTGTTTTTCGTGGCGGACATACTGGGTGGTTCCCGCAATTTGCTAGTCGGCAACGTCATCAAGAACCAGTTCCTGGATGCCCGTGACTGGCCTTTTGGAGCCGCCGCCAGCATCCTGTTGACGGTTGCCATGGCTGTCCTGCTGTTTGCGCACCGGCTCAGCCAGCGGCGACTCGGCGATGAGGCCAGGGCATGAATCGCTGGCTGCCGAAAACCTATCTCACCCTGGTGTATGTGTTGCTCTACCTGCCGATCCTGGTGCTGGTGGTGTTTTCGTTTAACAGTTCCCGCACCGGTTACCGCTGGGGCGGGCTCAGTCTGCAATGGTACGAGTCGCTGTTCAATAACCACGCCATGGTCCAGGCCATGTGGAATTCCCTCTGGCTGGCACTGGCGGCGGCCACGGTATCGACCATTATTGGCGCGCTGACAGCGTTGGCTCTTCACCGGTATCGCTTTCGTGGCAAGCGTGTGCTGCGCGGGATGCTGTTTGTGGTGATGATGTCGCCCGAGATTGTATTGGCCATCTCTTTGCTGGCGTTGTTCCTGTTGGTGGGCCTGCAACTGGGGTTTGTCTCTCTTCTGCTGGCCCACGTTACCTTCTGCCTGCCATTTGTGGTGATCACCGTAATGGCACGATTGAGCGGGTTCGATGAAAGCCTGCCCGAAGCGGCGCGGGATTTGGGCGCCAATGATTTCACCATGACCCGCACGGTACTGATTCCGGTAATCATGCCAGCATTGCTGGCTGGATGGCTGTTGGGCTTCACCCTGTCACTGGACGATGTGGTGGTGAGCACCTTTGTGAGTGGTCCCAGCTATGAAATTCTGCCACTTCGCATCTACTCTATGGTGCGTGTGGGCCTTAAGCCGGAAGTGAATGCCCTGGGCACCCTGCTGCTGGTGTTTTCCCTGGCAATGTTGATGCTGTCCCAATGGATACTGACAAGGAGCAAACGATGAAGAAACTGGCGTTGGCGGGCCTGATGGCTGCAACCCTGACCGGATGCAGCTCGCAGGAAGAGCCGCAGGTACTGAACCTCTACAACTGGTCTGAGTACATGCCCCAGGAGGTATTGGACCGCTTTGAGGAGGAAACCGGTATCCAGGTGGTCTACACCACCTATGACAGCAATGAGGCTATGTATGCGCGGCTGAAACTTCTGGATGACAGCGGCCAGTACGATCTTGCGCTGCCCTCCACCTATTACGTCAACAAAATGCGTGAGGAAGGGCTGCTGGAAAAGATCAACCACGAGAAACTGGAAGGCTTCGAAAAGCTCGACCCCGAGCTGACGAACCTGGATATCGACCCTGAAAACCAATACAGCGTTCCCTACCTCTGGGGCACCACAGGGCTGGCCTACGATGCCAATGATGTTGAGGGCGAAGAGGTAACGGCCTGGTCGGATCTGTGGGACGAGAAATACGAAGGCCGCGTGATGCTCACCAACGACATGCGCGAGGTGTTCCACATCGGGCTGAGAGTGCTCGGATACTCTGGCAACAGCACCGATCCCGAAGAGATCGAGGCGGCTTATGACAAGCTGACCGAACTGATGCCTGCGGTGCGTACCTTCAACTCGGATGCACCGCGAATGCCCTATCTTGAAGGCGAGACCGACATCGGCATGATCTGGAATGGTGAAGCCGTGATGGGTGAGGAGGACATGCCGTCCCTTGAATACGTCTATCCGGAAGAGGGCATCATTGTCTGGCTCGACAGCTTTGTGATTCCCAAGAACGCCGAGAATGCAGACGCTGCCCATCAATTCATCAGTTTTGTCATGCGGCCGGAAATCTCCGCGCTGATCAGTGAAGACATCGGCTATGCCACGCCCAACCTTGCGGCCCGCGAATTGTTGAGCGATGAAGTGGCCAACGACCGCACCAGCTACCCGACACCGGAAGACCTGACCAACGCCGAGTTCCAGAAGGACGTGGGTGACGATGCCATGCAGGTCTATACCAAATACTGGGAAATGCTGAAGTCCGGGCAGTAAACCCGCAAACGGCTTGATCCGCCCCGGAAATCAGATCTCCGGGGCGATAAAGTCAGGCGCGATACCAGACTGCGCGATGCAGCGCGGTATATCCATACCCTGCAGGGAGCCCTCGGCCGTAACCAGCAGGGTTTTCATGCCGGCGTTCTGCCCGCCCAGGATGTCCGTATGAAGGGTGTCGCCCACCATGAGTATCTGCCCCGGCGGCACGTCCGCGAAGCGCTCAAGCACAGCCTGGAAAGCAGGTGCATAGGGCTTGCCGTAGAACTGCGGTTGGACACCGCTGGCCTGCCGCGCCCGGTGGGCGAAGAATCCGGGTTCCAGCGTCAGGCAGTCGCCGCGGGGGGCCACCAGATCTGGATTGGCGATTTCCAGTGGCCTCGGCCGTTCTGTCAGTGTGGCCTCCAGTGCCGCCTGCATCTCCTCGTTCCAATCCTCGCTGCTGAGCATGATCAGGCCGTCATAGCTATCCAGTTTTCGTTTCAGTTGCTCCGTGACGGGGGGCCGCACCGGTTGCCAGTCTAGCGGCAGCGTGTCCGGTTCGGAATTCTCCGGGGCAATGACACCCCATAGCCCTTCGCGTCCCCGGTCGGACAGAGACTGCTCCAACAACCAGCGGCTGGAGATCAACTGTTCCGGCGTGATGTCGAACCCCATGCGCCGATACTTCTCCACCAGTTTGGCGTGGCTGGCGGTAGCCGCGTTGGAGAGAATCTGGACGTGTTTGCCCATTCGTTGCAGCTCGCGAAACCGTTGAATGGCTGCGGGGAAGGCCCTGGGTCCGGCATTCAGTACCCCAAAGGCATCGAACACGTATACCTGGAACCGGTCCGCCAGCGGCGCCATATCCTCCAGCGTGACTGGTCCAGGCTGTTCTGAGGTCGGCAGGCCCGCAGGCAGCCAGCGACGGATCTGCTCATACTGGTGGAAAGCCCAGGCTGGAGTGGGTGTTATGCCATTAAACGAGATGGGGTGGGTATCGATCATTGGCCTAGAGTACCGCTTGGCGCACCCTCGCGGAAACCCATTCCGAGGCCACCACCGTGACCAGTATCACCACGAAAATCATGGTGACCTGATTCCACGCCAGGGTGCTCAGGGATGCTTGCAGCTGCAGGCCGAGCCCGCCCGCGCCCACCAGCCCAAGGATGGTGGATTCGCGGATGTTGATGTCCCAGCGAAAAACACTGATGCCCCAGAAGGCGGGCAGGATCTGCGGCACAATCGCATAGTCAATGACCTGCGCTCCGGAGGCTCCGGTGGCGCGCACCGCCTCAACCTGTTTGACGTCGATTTCCTCAATGGCTTCGTACAGAAGCTTTGCGACGAACCCGATGGAGCGCAGTCCGATAGCGACAATACCCGACAATAGACCAGGACCGATTATGGCTACCAGCAACAGCGCCCATATCAGCGAGTTGATGGAGCGGGAGGAGACGATGATGAGCAGTGCCACTGGCCGCACGAAACGACGGCTGGGCGTGGTGTTGCTGGCGGCCAGAAAGGCTACTGGGATGGCGATAATCACACCGATAATCGTGCCCAGGGTTGCGATATTGAGAGTGTCCCACAGTGGCGTCCAGAGTTGGTTCACGTAGCTCCATGCGGGTGGAAACATCCGTTCACCAATATCGGCGGCCTGGTCCGGTGCGTCCGATACGAAAGCCCAAATGGTATTCCGGTTCATCAACTCCCAGCAGAATACCGTCAGGGCCACCAGCCAAAACCATCCGATCCATCGCGCCAGTTGCTGTTTACCGGAATGGAACTGCCAGTCTGCGTGGTGTCGTGCGCTCACGTCTATCACTGGACCCACCTGCGGATATGTGAAGAGGAATACTCAACCGCCAGTACAATGGCGATGATGATAATCAGGATGGCGCCAGCGGAGTCGTATTCGTAACGATCAATGGCGGTGTTGAGGGTGGCGCCTATGCCTCCGGCCCCGACAATGCCGATCACCGCTGACTCTCGGAAGTTGATATCCAGACGGTACAGGGACAAACCCACAAGGCGGGGCATCACCTGGGGCTGCACCGCGTAGTTAACCACTTGCCACCAGCCTGCGCCGGTAGCGCGGATCGCCTCAATCTGGTTGCGATCGCAGGCCTCGATATCTTCGGCCAACAGCTTTGATAGAAAGCCGATGGTGGCAAACGCCAGGGTGAGGAAGCCGGCAAAGGGGCCAAATCCGAACATTGCCACCAGCAGGATGGCGATGATCACCTCCTGGAAGGAACGGGATAGGGTAATAATGGCCCGGCAGGCGAGGTAAACGGGTGCAGGCGCCAGGTTGCGGGCAGCGCCTATGCCGATGGGCACCGAGATCAGGATGCCTGCGACTGTAGAAGTAACCGTCATGGTCAGGCTTTCGATCAGCCCTGCCCGGATATCGGTCCAACGAGACGTGAAATCGGGTACAAGGAAGCCTTCCACAAATCGCCAGCCGCGCTCAAGGCCATCGTACACCCGCATCCAGTTGACCTCGACGCTTTGCAGGGCCAGTGCCAGATAGACAATCGCGCCAAGGTAGAATGCCCGTCGCCAGAGCGGGTTTTTCAGCAGAACGGGCGGGCGTCTCCAGGTAGAGGGCGTGGCGTTGGACAAAACTAGACACCCTCCGCCAGATCAACGGCTGGGGATGCCCTGTCGTTGTCTTCATCTGTTTGGTCCTTGCGTACCTGGGCCCAGTCTTCCTCACCATAGATGCGTGTTAGCACGTCGTCCGTCAGCTCTTCCGGTTTGCCGTCAAACACCACCTCGCCTGCGCGCAGGCCGATGATACGGTCGGAGAACTGCTGGGCCAGCATGACATCGTGGATATTGATGATCGCGGGCAGGTTGCGTTCCCGGCAAACCGTCTGGATCAAGCGCATGATCTGACGGGAGGTTTTGGGGTCCAGGGAGGCGGTGGGTTCATCCACCAGAAGCAGCTCCGGGTTCTGCTCCAGCGCCCGTGCGATTCCCACACGCTGTCGCTGGCCGCCCGACAGGGCATCCGCGCGCTTATTGTAGTGCTCTGCCAGGCCGACTTTTTCCAGCAACGAAAAGGCCAGGGCAATGTCCTCGCGATTGAAACGGCGCAAAAACGACCGCCATCCGGCCACGTAGCCCAGTCTCCCCGACAGGACGTTCTCCATCACGGTCAGTCGTTCCACCAGGGCGTACTCCTGGAAAATCATACCGATACGCCTTCTGGCTTTGCGCAACGCCCGGTCGCGGAGGGTTGTCAGTTCGGTATCGCCCAGGACGACTGAGCCCCGGGACGGTTCAACCAGCCGGTTGATGCAGCGGATCAGTGTGGATTTTCCCGCACCGGACGGGCCGATCAGGCCAACGACCTGCCCTGCCGGCACGGTAAAGCCGATGTCGGTCAAGGCCTGGTCGCCGGTGCGGTAGGTTTTCGAAAGGTGTTTGAGTTCGAGCACAGTAACCTGCCGTGGCCGGATTAACGGCAGTTGTATTCAACGCCGTTGGCATCGTCGATCTTGCGGATCACTTCCCAGTGTTCCTTGAAGGTGATGGGAATGAACTGTGCCTCGCCGGATTTGGAGAACTCTTCTTCCAGTTCGGAGCCTTTCCAGTCGAAGGTAAAGAAGGCTTCCTGGATCTGTTCCTGGAGCTCCGGTTTCAGGTTATGGGCAATGCCGTAGCCGGTGGTCGGGAAGGTTTGTGATTTGTAGACGCTGACGATCTGTTCGTCACTCACGACATCCCGTTGCAACATTCGGTTGAGTACCGAATTGGCAATCGCCGCGGCCTGGTAGTCTTTATTGGCGACGCCAAGAATGGAGTTATCGTGTTTGCCTGAGAACACTGGCTCAAAGTCCTGGTCAGGAACCATGTTGTAGTCGGCCTTGAGAATGGCTGACGGCGCTTTGAAGCCGGAGTTGGAGGTCTGGGAGGTGAACGCCAGCTCTCCCCCGCGAATGTCTTCCACCTTTTCAACACCAGAGCCCGGGTAGGTGATGATTTCCATCTCGTATCCGAAGGAGCCATCGGCGGCAGCCATCATGGTGAATGGACGGAATCCAGCGCAGGCAACGGCCAGGGGGTTGGAACCGGTGTTGAAGCCGGCAATGTGAAGGCGACCCGCACGCATCGCTTCAATCTGGGCGGCGTTGGACTGAACCGGGAAGAACTGCACCTGCTTGCCGGTGATGTCCGACAGGTGGTCCAGGAAACCGGACCACACCTCACGATAGACCGCTGGATCTTCAACCGGTGTATAGGCAAATACGAGGGTGGACGGGTCGGTCTGCTTTTCGGTCTGTTCCGGGATGTCGGCAACAAGGTCGCCATCACGATCCTGGTATCGTGAATCCAGTTTGAAGGCGCTGTGGGCAGCGACGGGCAGGAGTATTGAGGCAATGGTGATAGCAGCAATGGTACGGTTCATGAGGCAGTTCCTTGTGTCCTGTTGATGACGTGAATATGACACTACGGAAACTGTGTGATGGTTTTGTGACAGGTAGAACGGGCAAAAACGCGAAAGCGTTGCTATGGCTTCAGTTAGCACTTGTTTTTATGGCGCGCCTGAGCGAGTTTAACTCCATAGATGTTGTATAATTGCACTACTGTACTATTTGGCGACAGGCAAGCCCACTGTATGCAGATGTTGTACTCCCTAAACGCCGTAAGGCTGATGCTCCTGATCGCTTTGAGCTTTTTGGTGCCTTCGGCGGCGTATGCGGCAGTGGACCTGGACGAGGGATGGGAATATCGGTGGGGCGATTCTCCATTGACCGAGGAGGGGGTGCCGGAGTGGACTCTGGGTCAGGCCCCCTGGCAATGGAACGCTATCAGCTTTCCATCCAACCCGCCTGGTCGCAACGGACAAGAACATGTGTGGTATCGCATCACCCTTCCGGAGGGCGAGTGGCAGGAGCCGGTTCTGTATATCTACAGTGTCGATCTGATTGTCCAGGTCTGGCTCGACGGCGAGAACATCTACCAGTACGGCACGTTTGATGATCAGGGCCGGGGGCGTTTTGAAGGTTGGCCCTGGCACGCGATTCCGCTGCCTGAAGAGTTTGCGGGTACGCCGATCTACTTTCGCATTTTCTCTGATTACACCGACATTGGTCTGTGGGGTGAAGTCTCCATTATGGAGCAGCCGGCCCTGACCCTGTTTATCGTGAAAAACTCCCTCGAAGCCCTGGTCATTTCCGGCTTTTCAGCCCTGATTGCCCTGCTAGCGATGATCTTTGCCCTGTTGCAAACGGAAAAGAAGAGTTTCGGCAGCATTGCCCTGTTCTCTTTGTCGTCCGCTGTTCTGCTTCTGTCCGACAGCCAGGCCAGTCAGTTGATCTGGAACCTGCCGATGATGTGGGACTATCTGGCCGCTGGTTCCTACTACATGCTGCCGGTGGCCATGGCATTGTTGCTGGAGCAGTGGTTCAGTGATCGCCGGCCCTGGTTGATTAATCTGGTCTGGAAGATTCACCTTGTCTACGCGGTGGTGGCGATAGGGCTGGCATTAATGGGTGTGGTTGACCTGTCATCAACGTACCCGCCGTTTGATGCGCTGCTGTTAGCGTCCCTTGCAACCGTCACGGTCGTTGTCGTAAAGCGGTTCAGACAACTGAAGATTGAACAGCAGATCATCCTCGCCGCTTATGGCGTGTTCTGCAGCTTGTTGGTGGTGGATATGGCCGTTGCCCACGGCGTCCTGCCCTGGGGGCGGGTACCGGTCAGTTGGGGAACGCTGGTCTTCTCGCTGGCCGTAGTGATGATTTCCCTCTGGCATTATGCACGAACCCAACAGGCGCTCCATCGGTTGAACCTGTCGCTGGAGCAGCAGGTAACAGAGCGAACCCAGAAGGCGGAATCGTTGGCTCGCCGTGAGCAGGCCAGGGTGAGGCTGCTCACGTTCGAGAATGAAAAAACCCGTGTTCTGAACGACATCAACGGGGAACTGCAGGATTGCATCAGCCTCAACCAGACGTTCCATATCCTGGCGCGACGACTTCCTGACCTGTGCAGTCCTCTGCGGGGAAGGCTATATCAGCGTGTGGAAAACGGCAGCGCCTATGAACTGTTGACTCGCTGGGGGTATGCAGGGGAACCGGAATCACCATTACGCATCGAAACTCCTGAGGGCCCGCCGCCCCATAGCCAGATACCGGCCCGCCATGTTCAGGACCTGGATCAGTCCTGGTCCGGGTGGCAGAAGGACGAGGATGAGTCATTGTGTTTGTGGATCAATCTGCAGTCGGCAACCGAGGGGGCGGTGACAATGGCGCTGTTGTTTGTGGAAGTGCCGGACGAGTTTGCGGCTGACGGCACGGATTACGGCGTGGCCCGCTTGTTCCAGACGTTAAGTCAGGGGGTGCAGAAAATCGGTATCGCGCTCTCAAGCATCAGCTTGCGGGAGGAACTGCAGAAATACTCGTATGAGGATGCGCTCACCGGCCTGAAGAATCGCCGTTATTTTGATCAGCTTCTGGAGCACGAGTCGGCGGTGGCCTTGCGTGGTGACCAGCCGCTGTCACTGCTGATGGTGGATATCGATCATTTCAAACGCTTTAACGACACTCATGGCCACGAAGCCGGCGATTCCGCTCTGAAAGCCGTGGCCGGTGTGTTGGCGCGGCATTTCCGCGACAGCGATGTGGTCTGTCGTTTTGGAGGCGAGGAGTTTGTCATCATCATGGCTGGCTCCACCGCAAAAGCCGCTTACGATAAGGCGCGAGAACTGGCCCATGCCGTCCGTGCCATGCCGGTGGAACATGGTGGCTTTGAGTTGGGCCATGTAACCATATCGGTGGGGGTGTCCAGCTGGCCCGAGTGCAGCGATTCCCCAGACAGCTTGCTGGGACTTGCCGACCGGGCCCTTTACCGCGCCAAGGAGGCGGGCAGGGACCGGGTAGAAATTTCATAGGCGCCGGAACGGGTACTAATGCCAGATGTTGCCGTCGATCTTTTCGTGCAGCTCAGGGTAGTCTTTTGATTTGAAGTGGGGTACCTCGCCCTGTTTGCGCTGGGCAAGATAGTCTTTTGTCAGCTTCACCACCGTACCTGAAAGCATGACAATGGCAATCAGGTTGATGGTTGCCATCAGACCCATGGATGCGTCAGCGGCGTTGAAAACAGTCACCACCGCCTCGTAACTGCCCCATACAACCATCCCCAGGACGGCAGAGCGAAGCAGTGTAATGGCGATGGTACTGTCACCGCCAAGGTGAATCAGGGCATTCTCTGCGTAGGTGTAGTTGGCGACAATGGACGTGAATGCAAAGAACAGGATGGCAATGGCGATGAAATAGGCGCCAGACTCGCCAATGTGGCTTTGCATGGCATCCTGGGTAAGCTGGGTTCCGGTAATGCCGGAGCCCGGTTCCATGACGCCGGAGAGCAAAATCATCACTGCTGTTGCGGTGCAGATAATGATGGTGTCGACAAACACGCCAAACGCCTGCACCAATCCCTGGGATGACGGGTGGTGGGGCGCTGGTGTGGCCGTTGCCGCAATGTTGGGCGCCGAGCCCATGCCGGCCTCGTTGGAGAACAGCCCGCGCTTGATACCATTGAGCATGGCGGCGGTAATGGAACCCGCTGCGCCGCCGGCGGCTTCTTCCAGCCCGAAGGCGCTCTTTACGATGGTCATCAGCACGCCCGGCACTTCAGTGATGTTAATGGCCATAATCACCAGAGCAATAAGCACATAGAGACCCGCCATCAGCGGCACTACCAGTTCTGCGAACCGGACGATGGAGCGCAGGCCACCAAAGATGACAATGCCCGCGAGAACAGCGATCACAATGCCAACCCAAATCTTGGGCACTCCAAAGGCACCCTGCATGGCATCGGCAATGGAATTTGCCTGAACAGCGTTGAAGACCAGTCCGAAGGACAGGATCAGGCAGACGGCAAAAATACTGCCCGCCCACGGCGCCTTCAGGCCCTTGGTTATGTAGACCGCAGGCCCACCCCGATACTGGCCTTTGCCATCACGTACCTTGTAGAGCTGTGCCAGCGTGCTCTCCGCGTAGCCGGTTGCCATGCCGACCAGGGCGACCATCCACATCCAGAAGATGGCGCCAGCACCGCCAAGATACAGGGCCACCGCGACACCGGCGAGGTTGCCGGTGCCCACGCGAGAGGCAAGGCTGGTGCATAGGGCCTGGAACGGCGATATACCGTGGACATCGCTGTCACGGGAGCCACGAATGGCGCGGATCATTTCCCCAAAATTGAGGAATTGCAGAAAACCCAGACGGATGGTGAAAAAGACACCAACGCCCAGCAGGCCGTAGACCAGAACGTAGCCCCACAGAATGGAGTTCAGCGAATCTACGATAGTGGTCATAGTTCTTCCTTAAACAGTTGTCGTTAAACTACCAGCACTGGACATTTCGCCTTGGAAGCGACGCGGTGGGACACGCTGCCAAGCAGCATACCCTCTTTATCGCTGTGAGTGCCCCGGGTACCGACCACAATCAGGTCTACTTCCTTGTCCTTGGCAAACTTGACGATCACGCTGGAAGGACGGCCGGCTTTAACAAAGCCCCGAACCTTTACCGCCCCCTTTTCCTTGGCCTTTTCCTTGGCATGGTTGACGATCTCCTTGGCGTATTCCGATAGCACCTTGTCAGGGATATCCATGCTATCCGGCCGGCCAATCGACAGAGATGCCTCAAACAGGCTGTGATGCTTGTAAACACAGATCAGATAGATCTCGGTGTCCATGAGTTTTTGTAGCTCAATGGCCTTGTCCATGGCCTTGAAGGATGACTTGGAACCGTCAACGGCCACCAGAATTTTCTTGAACATTTCACTCTCCCTGAAGTCCGGTCTCTATATCCCTCAGCGGAACGCAACGTCACGAAGGAACAGCGCAATTTGCGGGAAGGCGATGATCAGCCCGGCCGCTGCCACCAGCATAAAGACGAACGGTGGCGTACCACGGATTACTTCCCAGTATGGGCGCTTGAATATGGCGATGGCGGTGAATATGTCACAACCAAAGGGTGGCGTTGCAGAGCCTATGGCGACCTGCAGTGTAATCAGAACCCCGACGAGCACTGGGTCCAGACCGGTGGCTTCGATCGCCGGTGCAAAGATCGGCGTCAGCACCAGTATCACCACGATCGGGTCAACAAACATGCAGGCAACAAAGAAGGCGATACAGATCGCAATCAGGACACCTACCGGGCCGGCTTCATTGACGCCAACTGCTTCCAGTATTGTTTGTGGAATCTGTGCAAACGAGATAATCCAGGAAAAGCCGTTGCCCACGGCAACCAGTATGAAAACCACAGCGGTAATCAGGCCGGTGGACTTGGCAATCCGATAGATATCCGGCAATTTCAGCGAGCGGAACACCACGAATTCGAGTAAGAAGGCGTACAGCACGCACACAGCGGCGGCCTCCGTAGGGCTGAAAATACCGCCGTAGATACCACCAACAATGATGACCGGGAAGAAAAGAGGCCATAGTGCTTCGCGGACGGCGACCCCCCGTTCTCTCCAGCCGGCCCTTTCCTCGGTGGGGACCTTGTTAATGTATGCATAGATCAGGCAGTAGATTGAAAACATCATCAGAATCATGACGCCCGGGCCGATGCCTGCAATGAACAGTTCGGCAATGGAGGTTCCGGAAATAACCCCGTAGATAATGAAGCCGATACTGGGGGGGATCAAAAAGGCAATGTCACTGGAATTGATGATCAGCGCCAGGGAGAACGAGTCGGAATAGCCCGCTTTAAGCAGTTTGGGACGCAAGGGAGAACCAACAGCCACAACCGTCGCCTGGGTGGAGCCGGATACCGCACCAAAGAGGGTACACGAGGTGGCTGTACTGATCGCCAGCCCGCCTTTGATGTGCCCGATAAAGGCCATCACCATATGGATAAGGCGGTCGGCGGACTGCCCGCGAGTCATGATATCAGCCGCCAGAATGAACATGGGCACAGCAATCAAAGAGGCTGGACGGATACCTCCCATCATTTGCTGGACGAACGTGCCCATCTGGCCGAAGCCATCAAACATCATTACAAAACCGACCACCGCACCGGTAATCAGCGGAACCATCATCGGGAAGCCCAGGAGCAGCAGCCCGATCATGATTACCATCATTATAGTCGCCATGAGTTTCTATCCTTTGTTAAAGCAGCTGCAGGTTCAGACTTCCGACTCACTATCAGAGTAGCCGTCGATCACACCAGTGGAGAGATAAACATCCTTGCTGGTGAGATTCTTGATCGCTGTGAGGAAATACTGAATGCCGGTAATCGCAAAGCCCACTGGCGCCCAAACGTAAATCCACCAGATCTCAAAGCCCAACGCAGGGAGAATTCGCCCACGGCTGTAAAGGGTCTCGACGTATCCATAGGAGTGGTAGCAGAGGAAGAACATTACCAAAGAGGTAAACAGGGCGATGAAAATCATCAGTACTTTGCGCCCTTTTGGCGGGATCGCATCATAAACCGCAGACATGCGGATATGGCGGCCATGGCGGGCCGCGTAGCCGATGCCGGCAAACGTAATCAGGATAATAAGAATCCGGTTAATCTCGCCGGAGAAAAACAGGCCTTCTCCAAAGACAAAGCGTGCAATAACGTTGATGCATGTGTTGACGGCCATAAGGATGACGCCAACCGCGAGCATCACGGCCTCAGTTTTAGCAATAACTTCATCAATGGTTCCCAGAAACCCGGGCAGGCCGGACTCGTAGGTGCCGGTATCGTCTTCTAGATCCGGGGAGTTCTCGGACATGGGGGGTTGCTCCAGAACATATCGCTCCCAGCCGGCAGGAGGTCCCCGGCGGGGCGGGGTTAAAACAGATTCCCGCCGGGCAGGGCCGGCGGGAATGGTTCCTTCAGGATCAGTTGCTCTGAACTTCCTTGAGGTCTTCCTTGAACTGGTTCAGCAGTTCTTTACCGCTTTCGCCAGTCATCTCGATGAACTTCTCTTCAACCTGCGGCGCGCGGGCCTTGAAGGCTTCGATCTGTTCGTCGTTCAGGCGAGTGACGGTGACTTCGTCGCTGGCTTTCTGGATCTTCTCAAGGGCTTCTTCAGCGAGACCATCGATGTGAACGATGATTTTCTCGAACGCGTAATCCGCAGCGTCCTCAACAAGCTTCTTGTCTTCGTCGGACAGGCCGTCGTAGAAGTTCTTGTTGGCCATCATGGCAGTGGTGAACCAGCCGTGACTGGTGAAGACCAGGTTCGGGGAAACTTCATAAAGACCGCCGGATTCGATCCAGAAAATCGGGTTCTCCTGACCCTGGATCATGTTGGTCTGCAGGGCACCGTAAACTTCACCCCAGGGCAGCGGCGTGGGGGTTGCACCAAACGCTGAATAGGTTTCCGACAGCAGCGGGTTGGTCATGACACGGATCTTCTTGTTGTTGAAGTCTTCCGGTTTGCTGACGGGCTCGTCCACCGTTACAACCATTTCGCCTTCCGGGTACATCTGCAGAAGCTCCAGACCATTCTGGGCATACAGCTCCGGGAAGTCCTCGTTGATCGCCTCACTTTCACGGAAGAACTTGATCACCGTGTCCATGTCGGTCGGCATCAGGTAAGGAATGAAGAAAATTTGCGCTTCCGGAATCAGCGAGCCGGTGAAGCCGGGAGACTGGTTGACGAAGTTAAGGATGCCAGCCTGGGTCTGCTCCATGATGTCGTCGGATTCGCCGAGCTCACCAAAACGATAAATCTGCAAGGTGTGGTCGGAGTTGTCTTCGATGTATTCCTTGAAGTCGTAAGCGAATACGTCCTGGACATCACCTTCATATTCTTCGTGCGCATAGCGCCAGTTGGCAGCATTCACCGAATTCGCCGCTGTCATTGCGGCAAAGGCAAACGCAGAAAATCCGGCCAGTTTCTTGAACTTGCTCATGGTGCTCATCGCGTTGTCTCCGCTTATTTTTTTGCTGAAATGATCTGTTACATTTATTTAGACTGGCAAAACAATCCCGATTTCGCAAGAAATTGGCGAATTTACCTGGGGCCGAAAGCGACGCGTTCCGGTCGCCCATGCAAGTTGTGGTAGGCTTTTGTTTCTTACCGGAAACAACACACAGGGCAGGTATGCCAGTAACGCCATCCATCGAGCCCGGCTTTCACGCCATCCACGCGAATCATCTGGAAGACCTGCGCCGGGCTGTGGTCTGGATCAGCCGGCAAAGCCCCCTGCCACCGCTGGAAAGTGAAACCTTTCTTGTGCAGAGCAATGGTATTGCCCAATGGCTCAAGCTGGCACTGGCTGAAGACCCGTCCGAGGAGGGTGCTGATGTCGGGGTCGGCGGCCTGGGGATTGCGGCCGGCATGGATTTTCTGTTTCCCGCCCGCTTTATCTGGCAGGCCTACCGTGCGGTACTGACCTCGGAGGGCGTACCGGAACAGTCCCCGTTTGATAAGTCCCGACTGGTCTGGCGCCTGTTCCGACTACTGCCGGAGTTGATCGCGGACGACGACGTGTTTGCGCCGTTGCGACGATTCATGGCCGGAACGGATACTGAAACCCGACGCTACCAGCTCGCCGGCAAGATTGCGGACCTGTTCGACCAGTATCAGGTTTTCCGCGCCGATTGGCTGGCGGATTGGGAAGCCGGCCATGACCGGCTGCGGATGGCGCGCGGCGAATACCGTGAGCTGGGCGATGAGCTGCGCTGGCAGGCGGTACTGTGGCGCAGGCTGGTGGCCGATGTGGGCGAACTCGCGGGTACCAGCCGTTCACGCATTCACACCCGGTTCATGGCGCAAGGGCAGGCACTGACAGCCGCAGACCGGCCTCCAAACCTGCCCCGTCGTATTGTGGTCTTCGGTGTGTCATCCCTGCCGAAGCAGGCGCTGGAAGCCCTGTCCGTTCTCAGCCGGGTCAGCCAGGTGGTGCTCTGTGTCCATAATCCCAGCGAATTTTACTGGGCCGACATCATCAGCGACCGTGACCTGCTGACGGCGGACCGCAAGCGCGGCAAGACCCACCCGGAACTGGCGGCACTGACCGACCCTGATGCCCTCCACCAGCACGCTAACCCCCTGCTGGCGGCCTGGGGCAAACAGGGGCGGGACTACATTCGCCTGCTGGACGAATTCGACAACCCCGAGGCGTACCAGGGCCGCGTGGCAACTCCGGAGGGCCGGATCGATATTTTCACGCCCCACGGAGATCCGGATAAGCCTGCGCTGTTGCACCAGATCCAGAACGACATTCGTTCGCTCACTTCCCAGGCAGAGATGCTGGGGCAGGCACGGACCCTCGATCCGTTCCAGGACAATTCCGTGGTGTTTCACAATGCCCACAGCCCGCAACGGGAAGTGGAGATTCTTCACGACCAGTTGCTGGCGGCATTCAACAGCAACCCGCAGCTTCGGCCCCGCGACGTGATTGTCATGGTGCCAGACGTTGATACCTACGCACCTCACATCCAGGCGGTGTTTGGCCGTTACCCGTCGTCGTCCCGGCGCTACATCCCGTTCACCATTTCCGACCAGGGCCAGCGGCATCGTCAGCCGGTGCTGATTGCACTGGACACGTTGATGGCGCTGCCCGAAAGCCGTTTTGGCGTCAGCGAGATCATCAGCCTGCTGGAAGTGCCGGCCGTACGCAGCCGGTTCGGTATCGCCGAGGGCGATCTTCCATTGGTACGCCAATGGGTGGACGGCGCCAACATTCGCTGGGGTCTGCACAGCGAACATCGCAGCAGTCTCGACTTGCCTGAGGGGCTGGAACGCAACACCTGGCAGGCGGGGCTGCGGCGGATGCTGTTGGGCTATGGCGCTGGCCGTGATGATCCCTGGCAGGGCATCGAACCGTTCGAGGAAATCGGCGGCCTGCAGGCAGGTGTGGCGGGCAATCTCTACCGCTTTGTGGATCGGCTGGAAGAGCTCTGGCACGAGCTCAGGTGCACTGCGACGCCTGCCGGCTGGCTCGATCGGCTGCAGTCCATCCTCGAACGCTTCTTCGCTGAACTGTCTGACGACGATCTACTGCTGGTGAACCGGCTACGCCGACAGGCAGAGCAGTGGCTCCAGGATTGCAACAGTGCGGGCATGGAAGACGTGGAACTGCCCCTGAGCATCGTGCGGGAAATTCTGCTGGAAGGGTTGGAAGAAGGCGGCCTCAATCAGCGCTTCCTGGCCGGCAAGGTCAATTTTGCAACCCTGATGCCCATGCGCGCCATCCCCTTTCGGCGGGTGTGCCTGTTGGGCATGAACGACGGTGACTACCCGCGCTCGCGACCGCCGGTGGATTTTGACCTGATGGCCGTGGATTACCGGCCGGGCGACCGTTCCCGCCGGGAGGACGACCGCTACCTGTTTCTGGAGGCATTGCTCTCCGCGCGGGAGCAGCTTTACATCAGCTGGGTAGGGCGCAGCATCCGTGATGATTCGGAACGGCCGCCCTCGGTACTGGTCAGCCAGCTCTGTGACCATCTTGATGCGGTGTGGCAGGTGGAGAAGTCGGACCGAAAAGCCTCTCCGGCCCTGACGATCAAACACCCGCTGCAGCCGTTCAGCCGTGAGTATTTTCCCGCCGGAAATCGCGGAGCCGGGCACAATGGCTCGCCGGACGTGAACGCGGTGCTGGCAACGCGGCGCCTGTTCACCTATGACAGTGAATGGCTCAGTGCGCACCAGCAACGGGAAACCGATGTGGTGGGAGCCGAACTGCCTTTCCTGCCAGCGGCGGAGCCACTGACGATTGCCGATATTGGCGCTTTCCTCAAACGACCAGTGGACACCTTTTACCAGCGCCGGCTGCAGGTCCGGTTTACCGATGTGGAGAGCCTGGACACCGACAACGAGGCGTTCGCCATGGACGGCTTGCACCACTGGCGTCTGGAGGACGAACTGATCCGTCATGCGGTAATGAAATCGGGCACCGAGGACGAACTGCATCAGCGGCTGGAGGCTGCCCTGGCGAGCATGGCCCGGCGAGGCGAGTTGGGCATGGGAGTGACCGAAACCGCCCTGACCCGGCAGTTGGAAAGCCGCATGCCAGACCTGTACCGGCGTTATCAGGAGGCCGTGGCGCTCTGGCCTGAGCCGGTGGAGGATATCTCAGGCTTTGAGTGCCGCCATGAGCATGGCGACGCGACGGTCACCGTTAACGACAGGCTGGGCAACCTGCGTACCCGCCCGGGCGGTGACTTCTGCCGGGTGGTGATTGCCAGTAGCAACCTGCTGGAAGGGTCCGGAAGCGCTCGCCAGCTAAAGTTCCCGGCCCTCTTGGAACACTGGGTGGCACACCTGGCAGGTAATATTCGCTACAACGCTTTCCACACCCTGGTGATCGCCAAAGAGGAAAAGCGTGTCGTCAACCTGTTGCCTCTGGACACCGACCAGGCCAGGGAATACCTGGCCGGCATCCTGGGCTACTGGATTCAGGGCCAGACGCGGCCGCTGCCGATAGAGTCGGGTGCGGCCTTCGGCTATTTGCGGGGCCTTTTTCCCGCCAGGGGCGAGGGCAGTGAAGACAAAGCACTGCTGAAGGCGACGGACGCCTACGGCAAGGCTCTGGAGCGCGACAGTGGTTACCTGCGCCGGGCCTATCCGGAGGTAGAACAACTGCTGGCGGATGACGAATTTCCGCTGTTGGTGTCGGCACTGTATGAGCCACTCTGGCACGCCGAACAGGCCGGTCGGGCCAAGCCTGGCGGTGCGGGACGGGGGTCGACAAAATGATGGAAGAGATCCGCAAGCTCGACCCCCTCACACTGTCGTTGCGTGGCAGCCAGCTGATAGAGGCCAGTGCCGGCACCGGCAAGACCTTTACCCTGGCGTTGCTGTACGTGCGCCTGGTACTGGGCCATCGCACCGTGGAGGAGCCACTCGGTGAGGGCATCATGCCGCCCAACCTGTTGGTGGTGACCTTTACCGAGGCCGCCACCAAGGAACTCCGGGACCGGATTCGCGCCCGCCTGACCGAAGCAGCGGCGTTATTCGCGGCTGAACCGGACACCGTCGACACCGCGGCGATGTCAAAAGACCCACTGGTGAATCTGCGCAATGCCTGCCCAGCGGCCGACTGGCCAGCCTGCCGCCGCAAACTGCTGTTGGCCGCGGAATGGATGGACGAGGCTGCCGTGTCCACCATCCACGGCTGGTGCAATCGCATGCTCAGCGAGCATGCCTTCGACAGCGGCAGCCTGTTCCGTCAGACCCTGGAGACCAGTCAGACGGACCTGCTGGATGACGTTGTGAGGGATTACTGGCGTACCTTTATCTACCCCATGCCACCGGAGTTGATGGGGGAGGTGCTGGACACCTGGAAAACCCCGGAAAGCCTGCGCCAGTCAGTGCGCAACCTGTTGCCACACGTTGATGCCCTGCCAGTGCCGGAACGTGACCCACTGGCCGCTGCGGAGGAAGCGAAACGCCTGCGGGAGGTGGAACTGCAGGCTCTGAAAGCCCCCTGGCCGGCCTGGTGCGACGAACTGGAAGAGCTGTTGGCGGAAACCACGAAGCGAAAGCCGAAACCGCTGCATGGCACCACCAAAAACTCCCTTCAAAAAGCCGTGGAACACCTTCGAGAATGGGCCACAACCGATGCGGCTGAACCGCATGAGTTCTTGTCGAGCAAGCGCACCAAGGGTTTCGATACCCTGGAGGCGGACGCGTTTGCCGAAAAATGGACCGGCGAGGATGAGCCTCCGCATCATCCTGCCATGGACGCCATCACCGAACTCAAACCGGCATTGAAAACCATGCCGGTGGCGAAAGCGAACATTCTCAATCATGCCGCCTGCTGGATCGCCCGTCGCCTGGACAGCGAAAAACAGCGCCTGGCCAGTATGGGCTTTGACGACCTGCTCACACGACTGGATGCCGCGTTGGGCGGCCCCCAGGGCGAACGCCTGGCAGGCACTATTCGTCGGCAGTTTCCGGTGGCGATGATCGATGAATTCCAGGATACCGACCCGGTGCAGTACCGGATTTTTGACCGTATATACCGGGTGGCCAGCAACGACCAAGACACCAGCCTGTTGATGATTGGCGACCCCAAACAAGCGATTTACGGTTTCCGTGGCGCTGATATCTACACCTATCTGGATGCCCGTCGGGCGGTCAGCAGCCGAACCTACACGCTGGGGACCAACTACCGCTCAGCTGTCGCCATGGTAAACGGCGTCAACCGGGTATTCGCCCAGGCCGACCAGTCCCTGCCCGAAGGGGCCTTCCTGTTTCGAGCCGGGGACGACAACCCGTTGCCCTTCAGCCCCGTGGAGGCCAAAGGTACCAGCCAGCAATGGCTTGTTAACGGGCAGCCGCGACCACCACTGACGTTCTGGACCCTGACCGATGAGCGCCCTATCGCCAAGGAAACCGGCAGGGAGGCCATGGCCGAGGCCTGTGCGGCGGAGATTGCCCGCCTGTTGAATCTGGGGCAGAGCGGCGAGGCGGGCTTTGGGGCCGAGGGCACGCCGTTTGAGCCCGTGCGACCGGAGCACGTTGCTGTGCTGGTCAACAAACGTGACGAGGCGAATGCCGTCCGGCGATCATTGGGCGCCCGGGGCGTTCGCAGTGTGTACCTCTCAGACCGTAATTCCGTGCTGCAGTCGGTCCAGTCAGTGGAGATGTTGCAGTGGCTGCAGGCCTGCGCCGAACCGGGCCAGCTTCCGCTGATTCGCGCGGCACTCGCCACGCCCACCATGGGCCTGGCTTATCAGGAGCTGGACCGTCTGTACAGTGACGAGAATGCGCTGGACCGCGAGATCAACCGCTTTCAGGGCTACCGTGAACTCTGGCAGCAACAGGGCGTACTGCCGATGCTGCGGCGCCTGCTGATGGACTATGACGTGCCGGCGAAGCTGCTGTCCGGGCCTGACGGCGAACGCGGCCTGACCGACATTCTGCATATTGCCGAACTGCTTCAGCAGGACAGCCAGCAGCTGGACGGCGAACATGCGCTCATTCACCACTACACCGAGATGTTGCAGGATTCCGACGATGAGGACGAACACCGCACCATGCGCCTGGAAAGTGATGCCGGGCTGGTCAAGGTGGTTACTGTCCACAAGTCCAAAGGCCTGGAGTACCCGTTGGTGTTCCTGCCGTTTGCCACCGAATTCCGCGAGGAAAAGCCGAACCAGGCGTTTATCAAGTACCACGATGACGAAGGCCGACTGCAGATTTCCCTTGAGCCGGATGAAGACACCCTGGCCAGGGCCGACCGCGAACGACTGGGTGAGGATATTCGCAAACTCTACGTTGCCCTGACCCGATCCCGTCACGCCACCTGGGTTGGCGCCAGCGGCATCAAAGGCTGGCGGCAGAGTGGTCTGGGGCACCTGATTGGCCGCAATGCCAGCGATGAAGACACGGACCTGATGCCCTTCCTGCAGTCCGTGGCCACCGGCGAGCCCGCAATCGATGTGGCGCCCATGCCTGAACCAGGAGACGACGTTTACGCGGGCGACGAGGAGCCGGAGCTTGGCAACGCCCTGGAGCCAGTGCGGGAAGCCCGGGAAAACTGGTGGATCGCAAGCTATTCCGCGATCACCTATGGCGCTCGCGGTGGCTACGGGAACGACTTCGCACCGGCCAGTGAGGATGCGGAGCAGGAGAACCTGCGTGACGAGGACGAGCCCGTTGTGGCCGATACCCTGGCCGCAATGATTCCCGACTGGCAAGGGCCGCAACCGGTCAACCAGCATGCTTTCCCGAAAGGCTCCGGCCCCGGCACCTTCCTGCATGATATTCTGGAGTGGTGCGCTGGAGAGGGGTTCCATAAGGTGGCTGATGCGCCGGAGGATCTCCACGAGCTGCTGGAGCGACGCTGCCAGTTACGCAACTGGAGTGATTGGACTGACACCCTGAAAACCTGGATCTACACCCTGATCACCATGGACATCCCGCTTCCGGGCAGCAGCAGGACATGCTCCCTGGCGGGCCTTGAAACCTTTCGGCCGGAACTAGAGTTCTGGTTTGAAAGCCATGAGGTGAACACCCTCGCCATGGACAGACTGGTCCGCCGGCATACGCTGGGTGGTGATCCGCGTCCCGAGGCTCAGCAAGCCACCTTCAATGGCATGCTGAAAGGGTTTATCGACCTGGTGTTTGAACACGAAGGCCGCTACTACGTGCTGGACTACAAGTCGAACTTCCTGGGGGAGGACGATCAGGCCTATATCCCTGACGTGATGAAAGACAAAATCCTTGAGAAACGGTATGACTTGCAGTACGTCATCTACCTGCTGGCGTTGCACCGCCTGTTGAAAGCGCGCCTGCCGGACTACGATTACGACAGCCACATGGGAGGTGCCGTCTACCTGTTCCTGCGTGGCTGCGATGCACCGGGCGCCGGCGCTTTTACCGAACGACCGGACAGGGCCCTGATTGAGGAACTGGACCGGCTGTTCAGCGGCCAGGGGGAGAAAGCAGCATGACCGGAGAAAGCGGAACCATTGCGGACCTGTTCGACGCCGTTGAGCCCGAACCGGCACCACGGTTGCCCCAAACCGCTGCCGACGCTCTGGCCCTGCTGGATGAGTGGGTGGAGCGCGACTGGATTCGTGCCCTCGATCATGCCTTCGCGACGTTTGTTTGCACGATGGTCCGTGAACAGGGAGAGCAGCCGGTGGCCATGCTTGCGCTGCTGTCAGCGATGGTGTCACACCAGGTGGGGCGGGGGCACGTTTGCCTGGATGTGCGTCATCTCTGTCGTGCCACGGAACCAACGCTGGTGCTGCCGCCGGAAGGCGTCGGTTCTCTACCTGAAAACAGCCCTAGGCCGTCGGATCTGTTTGCCAGTGTCGACGCTGACCAACTGATTGGGATGCTGGGGCAAAGCTGCGCTGTCAGCAACGGCGAGCAGGCAGCACCGCTGGTATTGGATGGCTCGCGGCTGTACCTGCGTCGATTCTGGCGCTATGAGCAGGCTATTGCCGCCGGTATTCGGACACGTCTCGACAACCGTGTGGCGTTGACGGATACCGCGCCGTTGAAAACGGCACTGGATACCCTGTTCGGCACGGAAAACGATTCCGATGGCCCGCCGGATTATCAAAAAGTGGCCTGTGCCCTGGCAGCACGGAACCGCTTCAGTGTCATTACCGGCGGTCCCGGCACCGGTAAAACCACCACGGTAGTCAACCTGCTGGCGGCTTTGCAGTCGATGGCTTGTGAATCGGCTGAGACCGCCGGTGCCAACCCTTACCTGCGCATCCGCCTCTCGGCGCCAACCGGAAAAGCGGCCGCAAGGCTCAGTGAGTCCATCGGGGGTGCCGTTGACCGTCTGCCGCTGGAAAGCCTGCCGGGTGCACCGGATAAATCCGCCATTCCAACCCAGGTCACTACATTACACCGGATGTTGGGCAGTCGCCCGGGTTCACGGAGTTTTCGTCACAACGAGGACAATCCGTTGCCATTGGATATCCTGGTGATTGATGAAGCGTCCATGGTGGATGTGGACCTGATGGCGTCGGTCTTTGCCGCCCTGCCCGACAAGGCCAGGCTGATTATGCTGGGGGACAAGGATCAACTGGCGTCGGTGGACGCTGGTGCGGTATTGGGGGAGCTCTGCCAGCGCGCCGAAGGCGCACACTACCTGCCGCAAACGGCGCAATGGCTGCAAGCGGTGACCGGATGTCAATTGCCATCAGAGCTGCTGGACTCCGAAGGCCTGGCCCTGGACCAGGCGGTTGCCATGCTGCGAAAGAGCTATCGGTTTGACGAGCATAGCGGTATCGGCGTGCTGGCGTCGGCCACCAATGCGGGCCAGCTCAGCAGGGAATTGATCGGCCAATGCCGCAACCAGGGCTTTGAGGATGTGGCCTGGCTGACTGGTGAGAACGACATGGGGTGGTTGGCAAATCACGCCCTGACCGGCAGCCCGGAACGCTTTCACAGCCAGGGCATGCAGCGCGTGGTTGGCACTGCGCCGGTTGATCCTCCGGTTGGCTACGGCCACTATCTAAAGCTGATTCGTGACCGCAAACCTGTCATCGACGTCGAGGCGGATGGGCGTGAATCATGGGACGCCTGGGCAACCGAGGTGCTTGCGGCGTTCAATCGCTTCAAGGTGCTTTGCGCGTTGCGTCAGGGGCCGTTTGGAGTGGAAGGACTGAACCATGACATTGCCGGGCGTTTACATAGTGCCGGGTTGATCGAGCGCACCGACGGTTGGTACGCCGGTCGTCCGGTACTGATCACCGGAAACGACTATAATCTGGGGCTGATGAATGGCGATATCGGTATCACCCTGAGCGTGCCCTGGGATCGTAACGACGCGGGTGAGCCGGTTGAGACCCTGAGGGTCGCCTTTCCGTCCAGTGACGGTAGCGGAGGTGTCCGATGGATATCGCCCAGCCGTTTGCAATCGATGGAAACGGTCTACGCCATGACCGTGCACAAGTCCCAGGGCTCGGAATTCACCCACGCCTGCCTGGTGATTCCGGACCGCCTGACCCCGGTGTTGACCCGGGAGCTGGTATACACCGGCATCACCCGGGCACGCCACTGGCTCAGCCTGGCGGTATGCCAGGACGGTGTGCTGAAAGAGGCAGTGGGGCGTAGCGTGATCAGGGCGTCAGGGCTGGCTGGGTTGTTGGCTTGAAGCGTCTATTGTTAACCCTTATAGGGAGAAAGCACATGAGAGGAGTCGTGTCGGTACCTGGGCATGTGGCAATTCTGTTTGCTCTGCTTTTCCTGGCCGGTTGCGTCGGGTCACCTGCTACCAGCCGTTCAGCCGATGACATCGTGGCGATGCCGTTGACCAACACCTATTGGCAGCTGTTGAGCATCGGGGGTGAACCGGTGTCAGAAACCAACGCCGACCAGAAACCCCACATTCTGTTTCTGGACGACGGCCGGGTAAGTGGCTTCAGTGGCTGCAATCAATACATGGGTAACTATCAGGTCACGGGTGAGAACCTGCTGTTTGATTCCATGAGCAGCACTCGCAGGGCCTGCCCGGATAATCAGACGGAACAGTTGCTGTTCGCGGCCCTGGCGAAGACCGTTGGTGTCAATCTCGAAGGCATCGAGCTTCGGTTGTTGGGTGAAGCCGGCGAAGAGTTGGCAGTGTTCGAAGCCTCACGGATGAAATAAGGCGCCGGTCGTCAGGCGTCAGACAGACAGTCGGTCATGAAGCCCCTGAATTCGATCACCAGCCGCGCCAGGCTGTTTTCCAGGCGGTGTCCGTCCGGAAGTACCAGCAACGGCAGCTTCTGCTCCCGTGCCAGCTCAATCACCGGCATCGGCAGTACCACATCGTCGTCCCAGCCGTGAATGATCTGGGTGTGCCGGGCTTGAATCCGGGGGCTGGATTGCGGATACGCCGACATCGCCAAAGCCGGCGCCAGAAGGAAGCACCCCAGTACCGGTGTTTCTGCACTGGTGCGAGCACACACCCAGCCTCCCATGCTGGACCCGGCCAGGATGGTTCTTTCCGGGTCGGCACCCGCCTCGGAGATGGCTTCTCTCATCTGTGTGAGGCGTTCGGCGGGATCTTTCGTGCGGCGATGATCCACGGCAATCGCGGTTACACCGGGAAAGGTTTCCGCTTCGGCTTTCAGCGCCTGTACTTTGGTGCCTCCAGGGCCACTTTCCAGGCCGTGGGACAGGAAAACATGAAATTCGGGCGTGGCCATGGTTGTCTCCGGTAAGAGGTCAGTGTCGGGTGGCGGCCAGGATATCCAGCGCGTGCCGCCGTTTCTCGGGGTCGTACAGATCCACGGTAAACATCAGTTCGTCCACGTCCACAGTCTGCAATAGTCGCTCCAGCTGCTCCCGGAGAGTGTCCTCACTGCCCAGCAACTGCAGCGACAGGAAGTCCTTCACGCCTGCCTGCTCACCGCTGTTCCATAAACCTTCCATGGACTTGACCGGGGGGCGCATCCACAGTGGTTGTCCTCGGAACAGGGAAAGAATGCGCTGGTAACTGGTGGTAGCCAGGAACTGGGCCTCCTCGTCGGTGTCCGCTGGCACGGCCGGAACGGCCAGAATCACATAGGGTTTGTCCAGTTGATCCGAAGGCTGGAAGTTGTCCCGGTAAGTCTGGATCGCCTCGCGGTAAAGCCGGGGCGCGAAGTGGCCGGCAAAGGCGTAGGGTAGCCCCCGCATCGCGGCAAGCTGAGCGCTGTAAAGGCTGGAACCCAGCAGCCAGATGGGCACATTGGTGCCGGCGCCGGGAATGGCCTTGACCGGCTGCCCCGGCTGGAGTGGCCCCAGCAAAGACTGCAGACGCGCGACATCCTCGGGGAACTGTTCTGCCCCGAGGCCGTCCCGGCGCAGCGCCCGGCTGGTTATGGGGTCGGTGCCCGGAGCTCGGCCCAGGCCAAGGTCAATTCGGCCGGGATAGAGGCTTTCCAGGGTGCCGAACTGCTCGGCGATTACCAGCGGCGGATGGTTGGGCAGCATGATACCCCCGGACCCTACCCGGAGAGTGCCGGTAGCACCGGCAATGTGCCCGACCAGTACGGCCGTTGCGGAACTGCTGATGCCTTCCATGTTGTGATGCTCGGCCAGCCAGAAGCGGTTAAAGCCCAGGCTTTCCGCATGGCGGGCGTAGGCCACGCTGTTGGCCAGGGTCTGCCCCACGGAATCGCCTTCGCGAACGGAGGCCAGCTCAAGAAGGGAATAGACAGGGAATTGGGCGCTGGAATTCTGCGACATTGAATGCTCCGGGTTTGAACTATCCGGCAGCATAACAAAAACCGGCCCGCTATGAAGCGGGCCAGGGGATGGTTGCCGTTACGGTGCTGGTGGCGTGTAGGACTGGGTCGAGTAGTCATCCATCGCGGGTTTGCTGATGGTGCCCTGCTCGCTGACGTAGTCCACGAAGGACTGGGCGTAGTCGAGGAAGGTGTCCTCCGAGCGGCCGTCGTCGGTGACGGTGCCGAAGGTCACATAACCGTCCCGTCCGCCACCGGTGAAACTGTTGGTGACCACGTTCAGGGTTTCACCATCGGTGAGGGCGCGCCATTGGGTCTCGTCGCGGCCTTTCACTTCGATGTTGTACAGTTGGTCACCCTCGGCGCGGTTCATGTCCACGTTCCAGCGTAAGCCGGCGGCGTAAGGGTAGGCACCGGTGGAGCCATCGGGCGCATGGGCAAAGGCGACAGCTTCGTTCAGCACCTGGCGGATTTCGGCGCCTGTCATGGTCAGATCGACCAGGGTATTGGCAAACGGCAACAGGGTATAGCCGTCGCCGATGGTGATGTCGCCGGCCTCAATGTCCGTGCGTACGCCGCCAGCGTTCTGGATCGACACATCGGCATTCTTGCTCTGGAACAGGAAGGCCTGGGCTACCACATTGGGGATGTCACCCCCATGCGCTCCTGTCGTGCCTGCACAGCTGGGCAGACTGCTGGTGCCCTGGCCGGGAATGCGCTCCAGGCAGAGGTCTTCGGTTGCGGTACCCACCACCTCATTGCGGAAGGTGTCCAGTTGCTGGGTGTAATTGGCCAGGGCGTTTGCCACGGTGGCGTCTTCGGTGACGATGCTCAACTGCGGAGCAGATTCGACGGCGTCCATGATCGCCTGCAATTCCGCACCTTCGGGTGTGTATTCGTTACCACCGCCGTCTTCACGGACAATGTCGTCGCCCAATAGCAGGTGAGGCACACCGACACAGGATTCCACCACGCCGTCTGCGTTCCATTGAACATTGAGTTCACCCACCACCTGGGAATACTGCCAGGCCTGCGCGACACAAACCTTGTCACCGTCGGCGTTGGTCAACTCGGTGGGATAGGCTCCGGAGGACGTCAGGCCGAAGTCGTCGAAGTCACCCAGCAGGGAGTGGGAATCGCCGCCAATGATCACGTCCACACCGGACAGGGCTCCGGCCAGTACCAGATCATTTTCGTACTGGTAGTGAGTTAGCAGGATGATCTTGTTGACGCCATCGGCCTCCAATTCGTTAATGGCTTCCTGGGCGCTCTCGGTTTCGTCCAGGAATTGTGTGGTGTCCAGCGGGCTGGAGCTGTTCCGGGTCTTGTTGGCGATGTCGATGCCGACAATACCCACTTTCTGGCCGGCGACCTCCTTCACCACATAGGGTTTGATGTAATCGTCAACAGCGGTCGGGGCCAGGGGAGTGCCAACCTGGGGCACTACGTTGGCTGCCAGAACCGGCGTCTGGCAACTGCCGCTGGCGAGGAAATCCAGGAACTTCTTCAGGCCTTCATCGCCACGGTCGAACTCGTGGTTGCCCAGCGCAAAGGCGTCGAAACACACCAGGTTCATCAGCTCGGCATCGGCTTCACCTTCGTAGGAGGTGAAGTACAAAGTGCCGGTGATGGCATCGCCGGCGTGCAGTTTCAGCACATTATCCAGGGCCATCTCACGCTCGGCGATCTTGGCGGCAACTCGGGGGAAGCCCCCGGCGGAGAACTCGGTTTCCTGCCCGGCGATGGTCAGGGACTGCGAGCCGCTTTCAAGGTGTGAGTGGTGATCGTTGATGTGGAGAACGTTCAGGCTCAGCGGGCTGGCGGTGTTATCGTTGCTGCTGTTGTCGTCATCGTCGCTGTCACAACCGACCAGTGCGACGAGAGGGAGTACTACCCAGGCTGACTTACGGATCATTTCCTTGCTCCTGTGTTTGATTTATCCCCCGCATGTTCCGCTTCCCGGATGTCAGTGATGTGATGCTTTTGTTGCCGAAATAAGAAACGCCCGCTCGGAGGCGGGCGTTAACGGGTACAGCTCGTTGTCAGCGCGTGCGAGCTGCTTCCAGAATGGCCTTCAAATCCTGAAAGTTAACCTGCCCATCCATGTTGACGTCATAGTGCTCAACGGAGGCCTTGCCGAACAAGCGTGCCAGGATGAACCGGGCAACGTCGCGGCCGTTGATGCGGCCATCGCCGTTAAGGTCGGCTCGGTCGAACAACGAAGCGGAGTCCATGTTCAGGGCGATAATCACCGGGTCATGATCGGAGGCGCGATAACTGTCTGGGGCGTAGAAGCTGGCCTGCTGTTCCGGCGACTTGAAGTCGGTGTTGTAGTCGAGGGCTCGGGGCTCATCCGCGTTAATGTGCCACACCGCGGTGTCGGCCACTTTCGGCGCCAGTGAGGTGTTGGCAAGGCTGTGGTCGAGGTAACCGGCCTGGCCGAAGAACACGTAGGAATATGCGCTTTCCCCATCCGCCTGAGCGACCAGATCGGTATAGCCGTTGTTGGCGAGTGCGCGGATCGGGTCTTCTTTGGCGTAGGCATTCAGGTCACCGATGATCAGTACGTCTTCCTCGCCAGTACCGGTGGGGTCTGAGGCCAGCCAGCTTACCAGTGCGTTTGAGGCCTGGGTGCGAGCCGGGTTCCAGCACCCCTGTCCGTCACCCTGATCAGCGTTGGCACCGTCGGCGCTGCCACAGCCCTTGGACTTGAAGTGGTTAACGGCAATGACCACCGCATCGTTGCTGTCGGTAGCGCGGAAAGTCTGGGCCAGCGGCTGGCGGTTCAGATCGTCAAACGGCGCGGTGGCGAGTGTTGCTGCGTCACCAACGGTTTCCACCCGGTCGGCGTTGTAGAGGAAGCCCACCGCGATGGCGTCTCCGCCCAGCTTTGGCAGGCCCGGGTCAACGTAGGACCAGTTGCCGCCGAGGCTGTCTGCCAGTTGCGCAATCGCGCTGTTGTCGCCGTAGCCGTCGTTTTCAATTTCCATCACGCCCACGATGTCGGCGTTCAGCGCGTTGATGGCACTAACCAGCTTGGCTGTCTGACGGCTCAGCTCTTCAGCATCATCGGCGCCGCGTGCGGTGGGGAAGCCACCGCCCATGCCATCACCGTTGAAATAGTTCAGTACGTTGAAGGAGGCAACGATCAGGTTGCCGCTGTCTTCCAGTTCGGGGCTGGGGTTGCGCGGGTTGCTCTGAGTGAAGCTGGGAGCTGACAGCGGCTGCAGGCGCCACTCGGAAAACCGATAGTCGAGCACCCCGATCAGGTCGTTCACGGTGTCACCGGCGCGAACGGTGGCGGTTGCACTCAGTTCTGGTGATGGATAGGGCACCATTGCCGGGTTCTGGCGATTGCTGCCGTCATCCAGGATCAGCCGGTCCAGGGCATTGAGCTCTTCGACAGTCGCGGCGTCTTCCCCAGGCTCTGCGACGCTGGTTGGAATGAAGTGCCGGCCACTTCCCAGGGTCAGGCTGCCAAAACGGCCCAGGTCGTAGTTGTCGTTGACGGTTAGCGGCTCGTTGAAGCGGACGCGCATGGACTCAAAGGCTTCCGGGGCATTGGCGGAGGCCCAGGGCAGTGTGATGTTGATGGGGGCTGGAAGTGGCGCCGTGCCACAGTCGGCAAGGTTCGTCACATTGGTGAGTTCGGTCAGGTTGCCGAATTCGGTGACCTCGCCGGCGATCCTCAGACGCTGGCCGACCGTGACGCTCTCGCCCGGCGCATAGACAAACAGACCTTCTGACGTGCTGGGGTTGCTATCGCGCTGGTCCGCCGCGGCTTCAATGTAAAAACCACCCAGACCGTCATCGCCGTTGAACGCGGCGGTTACGATGGCCTCCACAACCAGATTTTCATCGTCAAGCGGGCTGACGTCACCGGCGCCCTGAATGTCGGAGATCAGGCTTGCGGGATTACCACAGGCCATATCCGGCAAGCCGGGGTTGCCTGGTTCCGCACTGGCCACCGGCCCGGCATAGGTGGCGATGGCACTGGCAATGGCGGTAGCAAATGCACACTGTTTTATCGTCATGGTTCTTTCCCTGATTGGTCATTGAAGTTGTCGGGGGCGATCGGCGCCGCCTGTTCCAGTCTGGGAAAGGACTGTGACGAGGGGATGTTGGTTTTATGAATCAGTCATTAATGATATCGATATCCATTTGCATTTGAGGCACAATTATCCGCTTTCGAAAAGGCTTCTTCGCATCATCAAGGAACATATGTGACGACATCCACGCTTGCCAAACGCCAGCTACCCACGGGCATCTGGATCCTCGGCTTTGTCAGCCTGCTGATGGATATTTCATCGGAGATTATTCACAGTCTGTTGCCGATCTATCTGGTTTCCGTTCTCGGCGCCAGTGCTCTGATGGTGGGGCTGATCGAAGGCGCGGCGGAAGCGACAGCGCCTATCATCAAGGTGTTCTCGGGCGCGCTGAGTGACTACCTCGGTAAGCGCAAGGGGTTGGCTGTTATAGGGTATGGTCTGGGCGCATTGACCAAGCCCGTGTTTGCCCTCGCCCCGGGGCTGGGGTGGATTCTGGCAGCCCGGCTTACTGATCGTGTGGGAAAGGGGATCAGGGGGGCACCACGCGACGCATTGGTGGCCGATCTCGCAGCCCCTGAAATACGAGGGGCGGCCTATGGCCTGCGCCAATCCCTGGATACCGTAGGGGCTTTTATAGGTCCGCTGATGGCGATCGGACTAATGCTGCTTTGGCAGAATGATTACCAGGCGGTGTTCTGGGTGGCGGTGGTACCCGCGGCGTTGGCAGTGTTGTTGTTGGTGGTTGGTATTCGCGAACCGGAAAAGCCCATTACCGAAAGGCGTACCAATCCCATAAGCCGTGCGAGTTTGAGGCGGCTGAGCCGTGCCTACTGGGCTGTGGTGGCAATTGGTGCCGTGTTTACCCTGGCGCGGTTCAGCGAAGCTTTCCTGTTGTTGCGTGCCGAAGACGGTGGACTAGGCGTCGCCTGGCTGCCCGTCATTCTGGTGGTCATGAACATTGCCTATTCTTTGTCGGCCTACCCGTTTGGCAAGCTGTCTGATCGTATGGACCATCGGCAGTTATTGATAATGGGGCTGGTGGTATTGCTCATAGCGGACTTGGTGCTGGCGCTGGGTAACCACTGGCTTTGGACGCTTGTCGGCTCTGTTATCTGGGGTCTGCACATGGGGATGACACAGGGGCTGCTCGCGACGATGGTTGCTCACACTGCACCGAAAGCGCTGCGAGGCACAGCGTTTGGCTTTTTCAATCTGGTTGGCGGTGTTGCCCTGTTTCTGGCCAGTGCGGTTGCGGGACTGCTATGGACCTGGGCTGGCCCCGCGCTTACGTTTTACGCTGGCGCCGCCTTTTGCCTGCTGACCATTGGCTTGATGATGTGCCAGGGGAAGCCTGCCGTGGAACCGACCTAGGCCCACCAGGCTGGCAGCAGGTTGCGGATCTGCGGTTGCAGGAAGCGGTCATCGATCAGCCAGATCACGCCGGTGTCCTCCGGCGTTCGGATAACCCGGCCGGCGGCCTGGGCGACTTTCTGCAGGCCGGGAATCAGGTAGGTATAGGCGTGGCCGGCACCGAAGCGTTGCTCGAGCCGCTGGCGCAGAATTTCATGCCAATTGTCGAAGGGCGGCAGGCCGAGCGTTGCCACGAAAGCGCCGATGAGGCGGTCGCCGGGCAGGTCGATGCCCTCACTGAACACGCCCCCGAGTACGGCCAGGGCGACGCCGGTATTGTCCTCATGGAAGGCCTTGAGAAACGCCGTGCGCTCCTCTGCGGACATGCCGGGGCGCTGGGCTCGAAGCGGCAGGTCGGGCGCCTGTTGCAGAAGAGTCTCTTGTACCCGGTTGAGATAGGAAAAGCTGCTGAAAAACGCCAGGTAGTTGCCGGGCCGCTGCTGGTATTGCCGGTGGATCAGTTCCGCGATGGGCGTCAGCGAGCGTTCCCGGTCCGGCCGCCGGGTGCTGATGTCCGGGGTGAAATTCACCTCAAGCTGGTCGCGGGTAAAGGGGCCCGGCAGGGAGCGGAAGCAGGTGTCCTCCGGCATGCCCAGCAGGTCCCGGTAATAGACACCAGGCGACAGGGTCGCGGAAAACATCAGCGTGCTGTCGGCGGCTTCGAAGCGCGGGGCCAGGAAGTCCGCCGGGATCAGGTTCTGGATGGTGAGTCTGGCCTTTCCCCTCGCCGGCCTGATCAGCTCGCACAGGGAATGATCGCCAAACACCTCCGCCAGTTTGGTGAAGGCCAGGCTTTCGAACAACAGTTCCTGCAGGACAAGGTCCGGCGGATGGTCCGCCAGGTAGTCGGTAATGGCGGAGACCAGTCGATTCAGAGCGCCGGTCAGTGAACCCGGAAGATTGTCCAGTATCACCGGCTCACGGCTGATGTCGGGGCAATGGTCGCGGATCACCGATTGCCACGCCCGAGACACGCCATCGAGTTTTGATTTCAAAGCCTTGGGCGACTGTTTCCGAACCCGCAGCAGATGTGCCTGGCTCAGCTCCACGGAGTACATGCCGCGGGCGCGGTCCACCAGGTTGTGAGCCTCGTCGACCAGCAGGCTGGCTTTCCAGTCGTTCTGCCGAACCAGGGCATGGAGCAGGGCGGACTGGTCGAACATCCGGTTTACATCGGCCACCACCACATCGCACCAGCGGGCCATTTCCTGCGCCAGAAAATAGGGGCAGATACCGTGCTGGCGGGCAATGTCCGCCAGTACCATCTGGGTCAGGGCGCCGCTGTGATTGGCGGCGTCCTTACGGGCCGCCGGCAACCGGTCGAAGAAGCCCTTCGCCAGCGGGCAGGCGTCCCCATGGCACGCCTTGTCCGGGTGCTCGCAGGCATGATCCTTGGCCACCAGTTCCAGGGTTCGCAGGGGCAACGGGCCGGGTTGCTTTTCCCGCAACAGGTGAACGGCATCGACGGCCAGTTGCCGGGCGGTATTGCGGCTGGTCAGGTAGAACAGGCGGTCCTGTCTGGCCGTGGGCATCGCCATCAGGGCCGGGAAAAGGGTGCCAAGTGTCTTGCCAAGGCCGGTGGGTGCTTCCAGCAACAATGTCTGTTGACGGACGCTGTTCCTGTAGACGGTTTCCGCCAGGGCGCGCTGCTGAGGTCGGAAGTCCGGGAAGGGAAAGGCCAGGTTTTTTAGCGCCAGATCCCTTTCATGCCGGTGATTGGCTTCCTGTTCAGCCCAATCGCTGTAGTGTTCACAGAGATGTTCCAGCTCCTGCCACAATTCCTCCGCGAAGGCCGTTTCGGTGATGGGGGTTTCCTTGTCCTTGCCGACATCGTAGTAGATCAGGGCGAGATCGATCTGGCTCAACTTTTCCTGTCGACACAGTAACGCTCCGTAGGCCCGCAATTGTGCACGGTGTAGATTGCGCTGGGCTTCCCGTACCCGGGACAGGTCACCGCGGTGGGTCTTGATTTCCTCCAGTCGGCCGGCGATCGGGTCGTAACCGTCGGCCCGCCCACTGACCATCAGTTTGCCGCATTGGCCGGCCAGGGCCACTTCGCTTTGATACCTCGGGCCGCGACGGGCCTGCACCGCACCGTGGCCGGCAATGCCTTCTTCCGACGTGGGCGCCGGGGTGTAGCGCAGGTCCAGATCGCCCTTGCGGGCGGCGAATTCACACAGCGTTCGTACCGCGACGTTGAGGTCGGTCATCGGTCGGTCCAGCGCACATAGCAGACGGAGACGGGAATGCCGTGGTCAACGCAGAACTCAAGCCATCGGGTCTGATGATCCTGCAGGCGGTCGCCAGGGCCTTTGACCTCGATCATTTCATAGCGCCGGTTTGGATCGTTGTGGTCGGGCCGAAAGCGGATCAGGTCAGGAAAGCCGCTGCGGTGTTCGCGCAGGTTGCCCAGCAGGCGCCGGAACATCCGCTCCAGGTGTTGGGCCGGGATGCACGTCAGCGCCATTTCAAGCAATTCCTCCGAGAGTATTGGCCAGATCACAAACGGCGACGCGATGCCCTGTTTTCCCTGCCAGGTATCGCGGATTCGGGTTTTGTAATTGTCAGAGGCCAGCGTGCCGAGGCAGTCGTCAAACAGTGCCTGACGACGTTCTACAAAATCCTCCCGGTACAGGTCCACCGGCCCGGTGTGAAAGGGATGGAAGAATGCGCCGGGCAAAGGTTCGAACAGGGCGGGCCAGCAGAGCAGGCCAAACAGGCCATTGATGAGGGTGTTTTCCACATAGGCAACGGGGGTGTCGGGTTCGCTCAGGTGTTGCATGGCCGCCCACTCCACCGAGTGGCCGTCCGGATTGTCCAGTTCCAGGGTGAACGCCGTCAGTTGCGGGCGTTCGCTTTGCTGGGGTAGCGCCTCTCCCAGTTTCTTCGCCAACCGCGTCAGGATGCGTTCGAGTCCGCGTTCCTCGGCGCCAAACCTGGGTTCGTCGGTGGCGGCCTGGGCAATCTTCCAGGCCTCGTGGTGTTGCTTCAGCCGTTCCAGAAGGCGTAGCTGGCGCAGCCGTGATTCGCGGTGCCCACTGAGGCGATAGGCCTTCAACGCCAGCTCGGTGTTACCGCCGCGCTCCGCCAGCTTGCCCAGTTCGAACAGCAAGCGGCCGCGCCGGCTTTCCAACCAGGCATTCTCATTGGCCGTGGGGATGTCCTGCCATACCGTTTCTGGTGCCTCGCCCTGATCCAGGCGTTCCCGGCAGTGGTGCATCACCAGATAACGATCCACGTCGTCACGTTTGTCAAAAGCCCGGGACTCGGCAGAAAGCGGTACCTGTTCATACTGCTGGTGGCCCAGCTCCACCAGTACGAAATCGGACCAACTCTGGCGCAGGTTGCCGAAAAACATCAGCCGCAGTCGGTCAAACAGGGCCATGTGGTTCAGGCGGATTACCTGTGTGGAGACGTCTGGTAGCCAGAGGTCCACAGGAGCGATGTCGGGATGCAGTGGAATCAGGGTGTCTTTCAGAAGACCCTTGGCGGCCGTCGCTGGCAGGCCGGCCGCTGAGATCTGGTTAGCGAGGGCAGTGCGAAGCTCGCCGAGCGTGAACAGGCGAAACAGCTCGGCAAGGGGAACGCTCGGATTGTCCTCAATCCAGCCTTTGGTGGCGAGCGCGCTCACGGCGTCATTCACCGGTACACCGATCTCCGGGTAGTTGAACTTCTCCACCCGGAACAGGTCGCCGGTGCGCATGACCATACGAGCCAGCAGTGCCCTTGCCGGCTGATCCAAGCTCAGCAGGCCATCTACCTTTCCGATTTCATCGGCGGTCAGCAGATCGCTGTGAAAACGCCGGACCCAGCGCACCACTGTCTCGAAGTTCTCAAGATAGTACAGCGGATTGTCCAGGTCCGCGGTGCCGGGAATGTGAGTCTGCTGGTCTGATGCGAGGGGCATGGCTGGGCGTCAGATATCCACGACAATCGGTGGGTTCAGCGGCTTGAACTGGCCGGTGCAGGTGCTGGCGTTGACATGCAGGCAGTCATTCAGCATTTGCTGGCCATAGCTTTCGTGGATATGCCCGAAGATGTGGAGTTTGAGCGTAAGCCGTTCCAGCTCCCTGGCCAGATCGCTACAGCCTACCGCCAGTGACTCGTTCACCTTATCGAGGATGCCTGCTGGCGGACCATGGGTGATAAGAACGTCAGTGTCTGACGGTATCTGTGCCCAGCGCTCCGCAATGGGCGCTCCACGCTCGAGGTTGAATGCCCAGTCGAAAAAGATCGGTGTCCAGGGGCTGCCCCAGAATTTCAGTCCTTCGATGTCGATGCTTCTGTCCCGAAGGTAAACGGCGTTCCTGATCAGTGCTTCGGCGTCTGCAGGCTCATCCTGCAGGCACCAGTCGTGGTTGCCGGCAATCAGGATCTTGTGGCGGTGGGGCTGTTCGGAAAACCAGTTGTCCAGGTCCTCGAGTTCCTCAAGGGTGCCCACTCCCAGGCAGTCGCCGGCGTGGATCAGCACGTCGCCATCGGGCACCACCACCTGGCGGTGCATGCTGTGGGTATCGGATATGCAGACCAGTCTCATGATGGCTCGCCGGGTTCGTCGGGACTATAAAAAACACCATGGCGTCCGGCACCAGCGGAAAACCGGCCGGCGCCCTCGATGGCTTCCTTGAACACCACAGGATAGCCGCCAGCGCCTTCCGCCGCCAAGGCTTCGGACAGTTCCAGGTCCCACTGGTGAATGGCGGAGTGTCGGTCGGCGCGCAGGCACTTCTGCGGGAACGCTGCAATGTCGGCGGCAAGAGCTTCTGCTGCGTATCGCGCCTGTCCATCAGGCACCACCCGATTTGCAAGCCCCATCGCCTTGGCTTCTTCCGCATTGACCGGTCGACCGGTCAGAATCATATCCATGGCGTTGCCGTGGCCAACAATGCGTGGCAGGCGCACGGTGCCTCCATCGATCAGCGGTACCCCCCAGCGGCGGCAGAACACGCCGAAGGTGGCGGATTCCTCTACGACTCGCAGGTCACACATCAGTGCCAGCTCCAGTCCCCCGGCCACGGCGTAGCCGGATACGGCAGCGATCACCGGCTTCGACAATGACATGCGGGAAGGGCCCATTGGACCGTGGGCTGTTCCGGTTGGCTCGATCTCGTTGCGGCGCTCCGGATCGCCGACGGCTTCCAGATCGGCGCCGGCGCAAAAATTGCCACCCTCGCCCCAGAGCACAGCCACCTTGAGGGTGTCATCAGCCTCAAAGTCGGTGAACGCCTGGCGCAGGGCGTTGGCAGTTTCGCGGTCGACGGCGTTTCGTTTCTCCGGGCGGGCGAGAACAATGGTCAGCACATGACCGCTGGCTTGAGAGTATACGGATGGGGGTGTCACATGGCCTCCAACGAATTATTGTTGTCGGGCCGTTTCAGCTAACGCTTGTCTCCGGCGTCAGTCTTCCGAATTCTGCCCGGTTCCGGCCCTTGTCCTTGGCATTGTATAGCGCCGCGTCGGCTTCGATCATCATATCTGCGAAGGTTTTGTGATGGCCGGCTTTTTCAACACCTCCTATGCTGGCGGAGATGTACAGTGGCAACCCGTCTATTTCCTGGCCGTTGGTGGCGATGGTGTCCAGCAGACGGCGGGTGATGATGCGCACGTCGTCATCACCGGTGATGCGAAGCACCATCGCAAACTCTTCTCCCCCGACACGGCCAATGATGTCGTCATCCCTGAGTTCGTTTTTCAGCGTGCGTGCGACCAGGCGGAGGGCGTCATCTCCGGCTGCATGTCCCCAGCGGTCGTTGACTTGTTTGAAGTGATCCAGGTCCAACATCAGTACGGCCAACTGCGTCTGGGACTGTGTCGCCTGGTCAAAGGCCCGGATGCCTTCCCGGAACAGGGAGCGGCGGTTGTATAGCCCGGTCAGGCCGTCGCGCTCCGCCATCACTCTCAGGCGCTGTTCGGAATGGGTAAAGGCCAGCAATGGCAGTGCCAGGGTCGTCGCGGTAGCCAGCAGAATATGGTTGACGAGGATTAACTGCAGCACGAAACCGGTATTGGCCTGGTTCAGGCCAAGCCAGTCCATGCCGATCACCAGTGCCTGGGACATCATCAGTACCCCATGCATGGTAAACAGCACTTTCAGAATCCTGACGGGCAGTGACGGTGTGGTATCCAGTTTCGACAGGGTGTAGACCGCAAAAATGAAAATGGCGGCCGAGAACAGGGCTGTTAGCAGGCGGGCATTCAGCGGATCGCCTTGGAAGGTGAGCAGCAGGATCAGCAGATAACAGGCCGCGGATAAGCGCAGAGCATGGCGGGAGCGGCGGGTTTTACGCGATGCACTGCCGGAGAAGCGCTGCAGGCCCGCCAATACCAGCAACGGGGAAAGGCCGAGAAACAGGTGAGCCAGGAACACGGTGATCCAGGGCGTATCGATAAAGGCGCGTGTACCTGCGAACAGGGTACCCACCGCGAAGGTCATACACGCCAGTGCCCACAACCGGAAACAATGCTGGCGGGAACGCAGCCGGAAAATGGCCCACAATAACCCACCGATCAATAGATTGATCGCGACAGAAAGCAGCAGCAAAGTCGGCAGGTGAACGGTAAATCCCATAGTCATCCCTGGTGACGGATTTTCGCAGTTTCACAGAGTACGCCCCCAGGGACGTTACGATCAGTAAGCTTTGTGTGTCGTTTCTTAGTGCATAAGCTAACAGGGAGCAGCCGCAGCCGCCAGCGCCGGCAGAGCGTGGCTGGCGGCTGGCCGTTTGGTTATGCGGCTTTCAGTGTCTTCATGTCGATCACGAAACGGTACTTCACATCGCCTTTCTTCATGCGCTCGTAGGCTTCGTTGATGTTTTTGATGTCGAGCATTTCCACGTCACAGGTGATGCCGTGATCGGCGCAGAAATCCAGCACTTCCTGGGTTTCGGGCATACCGCCGATGAGAGAGCCTGCCAGCACGCGGCGCTTGAATACCAGGCCGCCGGCTTCCAGGGGCGGATCGACCGGTTCCAGTAAGCCCACGAGGATGTGGGTGCCGTCGAACGTCAGGCAGTTCAGGTACGGATTCAGGTCATGCTGTACCGGCACGGTATCCAGCATGAAATCGAAGGATTCGGCGGCCGCTTCCATCTGGCTGTCGTCGGTGGAGACGACAACATGGTCGGCGCCCTGTTTCTTCGCCTCGGCCACCTTGCTTTCGGAGCGAGTGAAGATGGTGACCTCCGCGCCCAGGGCCTTGGCGAATTTCACGCCCATATGGCCGAGGCCGCCCATGCCGATAACGCCCACTTTGTCGCCAGGTCGAACGCCGTAGTGGCGTAGTGGGGAGTAGGTGGTAATGCCTGCGCAGAGAATGGGGGCGGCGGAGGCTGGGTCCAGCTTTTCCGGGACTTTCACCACAAAGCGCTCGCTGACCACAACCCGGTCGGAATAACCGCCGTAGGTGATGGAGCCGTCATAACGGTCCTCGCCATTGTAGGTGGCGGTCATGCCTTCCAGGCAATACTGTTCGAGGCCGGATTCGCAGGCGGAACAGCTACGGCAGGAATCCACCATGCAGCCTACGCCGACCGTATCGCCCACCTTATAGTCTGTCACGTCGGAGCCAACAGCAGTGACACGGCCAATGATCTCGTGGCCGGGAATTACCGGAAACTGCGTGACGCCCCAATCGTTCTGGGCGAAGTGGATATCGGTGTGGCAGACCCCGCAGTAGTCAATCTCAATGGAGACATCGTCCGGGCGCGGTTCGCGCCGTTCGAAGCTGATGGGGGCCAGCTTTGAGTCGGCTGATTCAGCTGCGTAGCCTTTTGCAGTCGCCATGGTCCGTGTTCCTTCTTAGTCGGTAAATGTTCAAACCTGTACGCAGTAACTCCGGGTGTGAGTCAGTTTTTCAACCGCAAGTTCCTTTTATGAAAGGAATATCATCAAGGGTTAATGACGATGGGTGTGGCGGTAGTCGGTGGGGGACTGGCCCATGACCTTCTTGAACAGTCGCGAAAAATAATAGTTGTCGTCATAGCCCAGAAGGCTACTGATCTGGGTAAAGGAGTGGTCCGTGGTGTCCAGTAACTGGCAGGCCTGTTCCACTTTCAGGTGCAGGAAATGCTGGATCGGGGAGACGCCGGTCAGGGCCCGGTAGCGGGTGGCAAAGTGTGCGGGTGAGAGCCCCGTCAGGTCCGCCAGTTGATTGAGCGTGATGCGCTCATCCAGATGCTCGCGCATGAAGTTATGAATGATGTCCAGGTCTGGCTGCTGCGCCTGGCCGGCCTCGCCGACGCTCAGCGGAACGGCCGCCAGCAACTGGCGTAGCCGGTTGGCCACATGGACCAGGCCGGGGGTGCGGAAACCGGTCTGCCGTACCGAAAGCAGGCCGTTGAAGTCCACCAGCAATCGGGGTTGCCGACCGATGTGCTGAACGCGGATGCCGTCGGTAAATCCCATGTGTTCCCGAAAGTGTTCCGCCAATGGGCCTGCATAGTGCACCCAATGAATTGTCCATGGGTTCTCCGGTGCGGCGGTGTATCGGTGGGCGGCGCCGGCCGGTATCAGCACCAGGTCGCCCGCCCGTATCAGGCAGGGTTCGTCTTCGACATTCAGGTAGGCTTCCCCCTCCGTGCAATGGATCAAAAGATCGTCATTGTGGTGCTCCCGGTGCATGTGGTGGCCTGCGGCGCGGCGATAGTGACCGAAGGCGAGCGGGTACAGGTCGCGGGTCAGCGGATGTCGTGACAGGCCGCGTATGACCGGGTCAGGGATGACATAACGAATGCTGTCCGGCGGTACGGGCCACTGTGATGTTTTGGTCATCGTAGGCGCCTGTTTCATGATGGATTCGAAAGATAGTCCATCATGGTCGAAACTTAGTCAATCATTAAGCGGCAGAAGGCTGTGCTAGGATCGATGACAACCATAGGGCACAGGCCCAAAGACCTACAACAATGACAGGGAATATTGCTATGAAAAACGTACCCCTTTATATCGGTGGTGAGTTCGTCCAAAGCCAGACTGAGCAGTGGATTGACGTTACTGACCCAGCTACCAATGAAGTGATTGCCCGTGCACCCTGCACCACCGACGCCGAGATGCGTCGCGCTATCGACAACGCAGGCGAAGTGTTCAAGACCTGGAAAGAGGTCCCGGTCTCCGAGCGCGCCCGGGTGATGATGCGTTACCAGGCCCTGCTGAAAGAACACCATGATGAAATCGCCGAGATCCTGTCCAGCGAAACCGGCAAAACCTTCGAGGATGCCAAAGGCGACGTATGGCGTGGTATCGAGGTTGTGGAGCACGCAGCCAACATCCCCTCGCTGATGATGGGTGAAACCGTTGAGAACGTCGCCCGCGAGATCGACACCTATTCCTACACCCAGCCGCTGGGTGTCTGTGCCGGTATCACGCCGTTCAACTTCCCGGCCATGATCCCGCTGTGGATGTTCCCGATGGCCATTGCCTCCGGTAACACCTTCATTCTCAAGCCGTCCGAGCAGGACCCGCTGACCCCGATGCGTCTGGCGGAGCTGTTTGAAGAAGCAGGCGCCCCCAAGGGTGTGTTGCAGGTTGTCCACGGCGGTAAAGAACAGGTAGACGTGCTGCTGACCGATCCGGCCATCAAGGCTGTGTCCTTCGTTGGCTCCGTACCGGTGGGCCGTTACATCTACGAAACCGGCACCCGTAACATGAAGCGTGTACAGAGTTTCGCCGGCGCCAAGAACCACATGGTGATCTTGCCGGACGCGGACAAGAATCAGGTGGTCAAAGCTCTGGTAGGCGCATCGGTTGGTGCTGCCGGCCAGCGTTGCATGGCGATTTCCGTGGCCGTGTTCGTGGGCGAGGCCCAGGAGTGGATTCCGGAAGTGAAGGAAGCCCTGGCTGCGGTCAGACCCGGTGCCTGGAACGACAAGGGAGCCAATTATGGGCCGATTATCAGCAAGCAGGCGAAGCAGCGCGTGGAATCGCTGATTACCCGCGGTGAGGAAGAAGGCGCCAAGCTGCTGCTGGATGGCCGCAACTGCACCGTTGATGGTCTGCCTGACGGCAACTGGGTAGGGCCGACGCTGTTCGCCGGGGTCAAGCCGGAGATGGATGTCTACAAGGAAGAGATCTTTGGCCCGGTTCTGGCCTGCATGGAAGTGGACACCCTGGAAGATGCCATCAACCTGGTAAACGACAGTCCTTACGGTAACGGTACTTCCATCTTCACCAGCTCCGGTGGTGCAGCACGTCGCTATCAGCATGAGATCGAAGTGGGTCAGGTGGGTATCAACGTGCCCATTCCGGTGCCCCTGCCGTTCTTCTCCTTCACTGGCTGGAAAGGCTCCTTCTACGGTGACCAGCACGCCTACGGCAAGCAGGCGGTGAAGTTCTACACCGAGACCAAGACCATTACCTGTCGCTGGTTCAGCAGCGATGCGGTGGCTGAAACCAACTTCTCCATCCGCATGCGGTAAGGGGAGCCCATGAACTTTGATCTGACTGAAGATCAGCTGGCCTTCCGCGAGGCCGCCAGGGCCTTCGCGGAGAAGGCCATGGCGCCTCACGCTGCCAAATGGGATGCCGAGCATGTGTTCCCGGTGGAAGTGATTCGCGAGGCCGGTGAGATGGGCTTTTGCGGTATTTACACGCCGGAAGCCCAGGGCGGCATGGGGCTGTCGCGGCTGGATACCAGCGTGATCGTGGAAGAGCTGGCGGCTGCCTGTCCTTCCACGGCCGCCTACATCACCATCCACAACATGGCGACCTGGATGGTGGCGCAGTTTGGCAATGCCGATATCCAGAAACAGATCGCCCCGAAAATGGCCAGTGGTGAATGGTTGGGTTCCTACTGCCTGACGGAACCGGGTGCCGGCTCTGACGCCGGTAACCTGCGCACCAAGGCCACACGGGACGGCGACAGCTATGTACTGAATGGCAGCAAGGTGTTTATTTCCGGCGCTGGCGCCACTCAGATGCTGGTGGTGATGGCTCGTACCGGTGAGCCGGGCAGTGGTCCCAAGGGCATTAGTGCGTTTGTGGTGCCCGCTGACAGTGATGGCATCCACTACGGCAAGGCCGAGGAAAAAATGGGCTGGAACAGCCAGCCCACCCGCCAGATTACCTTCGAGAACGTACGCGTGCCGGCCAATAACCGGCTGGGTGAAGAAGGTCAGGGCTTCATGATCGCCATGAAAGGCCTGGACGGTGGGCGCCTTAACATTGCCACCTGCTCCATGGGTGGTGCCCAGGCGGCGCTGCTGCGCGCGCGCAATTACATGCACGAACGCGAGCAGTTCGGCCAGGCCCTGGCGGGCTTCCAGGCATTGCAGTTCAAGCTGGCGGACATGGCAACCAACCTGGTAGCCGCACGGCAGATGGTTCGCCTGGCAGCCTACCGGCTGGATCAGGGCGATACCGAAGCCACGCTGCATTGCGCCATGGCCAAACGCTTCGCCACCGATGCGTGTTTCGAGGTGTGCAACGAAGCACTTCAGCTCCACGGTGGTTACGGCTATATCCGCGAGTATCCGCTGGAGCGCTACGTACGCGACCTGCGGGTGCATCAGATTTTGGAAGGCACCAACGAAATCATGCGGCTGATCGTAGCCCGCCGGCTACTGGAGCCTGGTGTCGCTGAAGCTATTCAATAAACGCTTCTGCCAACTAACAAAAGGCGAGAATTCACATGAGCGAACTGATTCAGCTGGAAAAGCGCGGCCACACCGCGATCATCACCATTAACAACCCCCCGGCCAATACCTGGACCAAGGCGTCTTTGAAGGCGCTGGAAGAGACGATTGAGGCGCTCAACGCTGATCGCAATATCTTTGCGCTGGTGGTCACTGGCCAGGGCGAGAAGTTTTTCTCTGCCGGTGCCGACCTCAAGGCCTTCGCCGATGGCGACATTGGTAACGCCAGTGTCATGGCGCAGGCGTTTGGTCAGGCATTCGATGCCCTGGTTCGCTTCCGTGGCGTGTCAATTGCGGCCGTGAACGGCTATGCCATGGGGGGTGGCCTGGAGTGTGCCCTGGCCTGTGACATCCGCATTGCCGAGGAGCATGCCCAGATGGCATTGCCAGAGGCCACCGTTGGCCTGTTGCCCTGTGCCGGTGGCACCCAGAACCTGCCTTGGCTGGTCGGCGAAGGCTGGGCCAAGCGCATGATCCTGTGTGGTGAGCGTATCAAGGCCGACAAGGCCCTGAGCATCGGGCTGGTGGAGGAAGTGGTGCCGCAGGGCGCAGCCCTCGACAAGGCGCTGGAGCTGGCGGAGATGGCCGGCAAGCAGAGCCCGTCGTCTGTTGCCCGCTGCAAGACCCTGGTGATGAGCGCCCGTGACGGTCGCAGTCACGACGATGGCTGGAGAATGGAGCGGGAACTGTTTATCGAACTGTTCAGCACCGAAGACCAGCGCGAAGGCGTGAATGCGTTCCTTGAAAAGCGCACGCCGGAATGGAAAAACCGTTAAAAGCATCGATAAATCGGGCCGGATTACTGAGTGAATGGTATGAGCGATCAAGTAGTCATTTTTGAGGAACTGGAAGCCGCTGGCGGTAGCCGCATTGGTGTGGCACGGCTGAACGCTCCGCGCGCCATGAACGCATTGTCGCTGGAGATGATCCACCTGTTGAAGGCAAAGCTGGACCAGTGGGCCGCGGACGACACCATCGGCGCCGTGTGGCTGGAAGGCGAGGGCGACAAGGCCCTGTGCGCCGGCGGGGACATTGTGGCGCTGTATCGCGACATGACAGAGCCGCGCTCTGACAGTCGTGCCGTCAGTGAAGGGGATAGATTCTTCACCGACGAATACGAACTGGACTACCAGATTCACACCTATCCCAAGCCTTTTATTGTCTGGGGCAATGGCGTGGTGATGGGCGGCGGCATCGGCCTGATGTCTGGCGGCTCCCACCGCGTGGTGACGGAGCATTCACGTGTGGCGATGCCGGAAGTGAGTATCGGCCTGTACCCGGATGTCGGCGCTGGCTGGTTCCTCAACAAAATGCCGGGCCGGATCGGTTTGTTCCTGGGGCTGACCGGGGCGCGGATGAACGGCGCTGATGCGCTGTTTACCGGGTTGGCCGATCGGTTTATTCGCCACGACATGCGCGAGGAGGTCAAGCAGGCCTTGCAGCAGTCGGGCTTTGCCGGCCTTGAGGGTGGCGCCCATGCCGCTGTTAGCAAAGTGTTGCGCAGATTCGAGGAGGGCTCCCGCGAGGCAATGCCACAGGCCGTGGTACGCGAGCACTTTGATGTGATCCAGGTCCTTACCGACGGCGATTCGCTGGTGGACGTGGTGGATAACCTGAGCCAGTACGCCGGCGAAGATCCCTGGCTGATCAAGGCGGTCAAGACGGTCGCGGCGGCGTCGCCGGCGTCCCTGACTCTGACCTGGCAACACTATCACGACACCTTGCACGACAGCCTGTCCCAGGTTTTCGACAAGGAGCTTCAAATATCGAAACGCTGCCTGAAGATGGGTGAGTTTGCCGAGGGCGTCCGGGCACTGTTGATCGACAAGGACCTGAAGCCACGCTGGCATTTCCCGACACTGAAGAGCGTGGACCCGGAATGGATCGACCGATTCTTTATCGAGCCCTGAACAAAACCGAACAGACCAACACTGATCAAAAATGGAGAACAACAATATGGCGACTATCACATTTATCGGTCTTGGCAACATGGGTGGCCCCATGGCCGCCAACCTCGTTAAGGCGGGACACGACCTGACGGTGTTTGATCTGTCTTCCGAGGCGGTCAAGGCGCTCACCAGCGAAGGTGCGAAATCTGCAGCGACGATTCAGGAAGCAGTGGAGGGTGCCGAGGTGGTGATTTCCATGCTGCCTGCGGGCCAGCACGTGGAAGCGGTTTATCTGGGCGACAACGGCCTGCTGAAAAACCTGCCGTCCACCACATTGGTGATCGACTCCTCCACCATCGCACCGGAAACCGCGAAAGGTGTGGCCGAAACAGCTGTGGCGGCCGGTATCACCTTTATGGATGCGCCGGTCTCCGGCGGTGTTGGTGGCGCCAAGGCGGGCACGCTGACCTTTATCTGTGGTGGTGAGGCGGACGCGTTCGAGCGCGCCAAACCCATTCTTGAAGGTATGGGGAAGAACATCTTCCACGCTGGCCCCCACGGTTCCGGGCAGGTTGCCAAGATCTGCAACAACATGCTGCTGGCCATCCTGATGAGCGGTACCAGCGAAGCATTGGCACTGGGCGTGAAGAACGGCCTGGACCCTGCGGTACTGTCGGAAATCATGAAACAGAGTTCCGGTGGTAACTGGGCGCTGAACGTCTACAACCCCTGGCCGGGTGTCATGGAGGGTGTTCCGGCGTCCCGTGACTACGAAGGCGGTTTCCTGGTGAACCTGATGAACAAGGACCTGGGGCTGGCCTTCGACAATGCGGTCAAGAATCAGGCCCCCATCCCCATGGGGTCGTTGGCCCGTAACCTGTTTGCGCTCCATGCCAACGAGGGTAATGGCGGGCTGGATTTCTCCAGCATACAGAAGTTCTATTACCGCGAGCAGGGCTGAACAGGCAGCGCCTTCAGGGCCATCTGGGCCGAGCTTTTCGTTCATGCTGATGGGTTTTGAAGGCGCTTATTTTTAGCTTTAAGTTTACCTTTACGTAAACTATAGCCTGTGATACACATTGAGTTCAGAATTTGCCACAACAATAAAAGGACTGGATTATGAGCCTCCCGGATTACCAATCGGTCTATGACAATTTCGACCCCGCCAGCCTCGAAGCCGAGATTCTGGAGGGTAACCTGAACGATGGCCTGAACGTCTGTACGGAAATCTGTGACAAATGGGCAGACGACCCCCAACGGGTTGCGCTTTATTACGAAAAAGCTGACGGCGGTTCCGGCAAGCTGACCTTCGCCGAGCTGAAAGAACAATCCGCCCGTTTTGCGAACTACCTGACCTCCCGCGGTATCGGCAAGGGCGACCGGGTTGCCGCCCTGCTGCCTCGCAGCCCTGAGTTGTTGATTGTCATCGCGGGCGCCCTTCGCGCTGGCGCCGTTTACCAGCCGCTGTTCACCGCCTTTGGCCCTGGTGCCATCGAGTATCGTTTCGAGCGCGCCAGCACCAAACTGGTGGTCACTGACCCCGTCAACTACCCGAAACTTACCGAGGTCAAGGACTGCGCACCTGTGGTGTGCGTGAGCGCGGCCGAAGTCAGTGGCGATATCCCGGACTTTGAAAAGACACTGGCAGAGCAGTCTGGCCAGTTTGAACCGGTACTGATCAAGGGTGGTGATCCGTTCCTGCAGATGTTTACCTCGGGTACGGTTGGTAAGTCCAAGGGTGTTGCGGTTCCTGCCAAGGCGTTGCTGGCGTTTTACGTGTACATGAAATATGCCATCGACCTGCGGGACGATGATGTGTTCTGGAACGTGGCTGATCCGGGCTGGGCCTACGGTCTTTACTACGCCGTGGTGGGCCCGTTGCTGATGGGGCATGCCACCCATTTCAACCCGGGCGCGTTTACCCCGGAAACCACCTACGACATGATCCGCAAGTACAAGATCACCAACCTGGCGGCGGCCCCGACTGCTTATCGGTTGCTGAAAGCCAATGACCACGTTCTTCCGGAAGGAGAGAATCTTGGCCTTCGGGTGGCCAGCAGTGCCGGTGAGCCGCTGAACCCGGAAGTGGTGAGCTGGATTGAGCGGCGTCATTTCTGCCCGGTCAAGGACCACTATGGCCAGACCGAAACCGGCATGACCTGCTGTAACTTCCATGGCCTTGATCATCCAGTGCGCCAGGGCTCCATGGGCTATTCCTCTCCTGGCCACAAAGTCGTTGCCCTCAATGAAAAGAATGAAGTTGTGGGCGAAGGTGAGATCGGCCAGTTGGCAGTGGATGTGAACGCCTCGCCATTGTTCCATTTCGACGGCTACACCTGGGGCGAAAAAGACCCGTTCGTGAATGGCTACTACCTCACCGGCGATATGGTGGTGAATCATGGCGGTGGCTGCTTCTCATTCAGCGGCCGTGACGATGACATTATCACCACTGCTGGTTACCGTGTGGGCCCGGCCGATGTGGAAAGCACCCTGCTGGAGCACAAGGCGGTGGCCGAGTCTGGTGTGGTGGCGAAGCCCGACGAAAAGCGGGGCTCTATTATCAAGGCTTATGTGGTTATCAAGGGTGACCAGGAGCCTGAAAGCGAAGATGCCCTGAAGGACGAGCTGCAGGAGCTGGTTCGCCATCGCCTTTCCGCTCACGCCTATCCCCGTGAAATTGAATTCGTGGATGAGCTGCCGAAAACCCCCAGTGGCAAGATCCAGCGCTTTGTTCTGCGTAACCAGGCGAAGGAAGAGAAACAGGGATGATTGTCACCTTCGAGGAGCTGCAGGCCTTCCTCGCCGAGCAGTTTCCCCAGGGTGCCCGCTACGGCACCCTGCAGGAACTGGGCGACGGTTGGGCCGAAATGAAGCTGGAGGTTGCTGAAGAGCATCTGCGCCCCGGCGGCACGGTGTCCGGCCCCGCCATGATGGCGTTGGCGGACGTGGCCCTGTATGCCGCCCTGCTGGGAAAAATCGGCCTGGTGCCGCTGGCGGTGACCAGTAACCTCAACATCAACTTCCTGCGCAAGCCCGTGGCCCACAGCCCGATCCGGGCGCGGGCCAGCATGCTGAGAATCGGCAAGACCAGTGGGGTGGGTGAAGTCTATATTCTCTCCGATGGCCTGGAAGACCCGGTTGCCCATGCCACCATCACCTACGCGATTCCGGCGCAGCGGTGACGGCATGAACGTCAGCAATCTTTCGGTTTCCCTGGGGGAGGGCGTCAGGGTTCAGGCCCAGCGCCTGAGCCACGGTGACCGTACCGGGCCTGTGTTGGTGTTCCTGCATGAATCCCTGGGCAACATTGCCTTGTGGAAGCAGTTCCCGCGCCAGTTGGCGGAGGTCACGGGCCTCGATGCGCTGATTTATGAGCGCCGTGGTTACGGTGCCTCCAGTGACGAGCCGTTGCCCCGTCCCTACGATTATCTGGAGCAGGAAGGCACCGTGTGGTTGCCCCGGCTGCTGGATGCGCTGGCGATTGATGAGGTGATTCTGGTGGGCCACAGCGATGGCGGCTCCATTGCCCTGATTGCCGCAGCAGCGTTGGAAGGGCGGGTAAAAGGGTTGGTCACCATGGCCGCCCATACCTGGGCCGATCACCTCACCCTGGCTGGTATCCGCGACATGCGCCGTCGCTACCTGGAAGAAGGTATTCGCGAGAAGTTACTGCGCCATCACGGCGAACGCACTGATGCGTTGTTCTACGCCTGGCAGGACGTCTGGCTGGATGAGGGATTTCAAGAGTCCATGGACTTTGGCCCTTGGCTGGACGCCATTCGTTGCCCGGCTATGATCATTCAAGGGGACGATGATGAATATGGCGTTCCAGAGCAGGTGACCCGGATTGTGGAGGGTATCGGGCATCGGGCTGAACCGGTGTTCATGGCTGGCACGGGGCATTCGCCCCACTTGCAGCAGCCTGCCCAGGCGCTGACGTTGGTCAGTGATTTTTTGCGAATGGCGATTGGCCAAAAAAGTACGATTTTCGGTTGACGTTTACGTAGACGTCAATCTACTCTGTACACAGTATAAACGCACAACAATAACAAAGGTAGAATGGCTCATGAGTGACCCGTTCGTTCTGGAGACCCAAAGCCTCGTCAAAGAGTTCAAGGGCTTTGTGGCGGTCGATGACGTTAACCTGAAGGTGCAGCGTGGCCACATACATGCCCTGATCGGCCCTAATGGCGCGGGCAAGACCACGGTATTCAACCTGCTCACCAAATTCCTGATTCCTACCCGAGGCAAAATCCTGTTCAAGGGTGAGGACATCACTTCAATGAAATCGGCGGCCATTGCCCGCAAAGGGGTGGTCCGTTCCTTTCAGATTTCTGCGGTTTTCCCCCATATGACGGCGCTCGAGAACATTCGCGTCGCTCTGCAGAGCTTTGAAGGAAACTCCTTCCGCTTCTGGAAATCCGGCGAGTCCCTGAACAAGCTCAATGAGCGTTGCATGGAACTGCTGGACAGTGTGGGGCTGACTGAATTCGCCAATACCACCACCGTCGAACTCGCCTACGGTCGTAAACGCGCCCTGGAACTGGCCACCACTCTGGCCATGGAGCCGGAGCTGCTGTTGCTGGATGAGCCCACACAGGGAATGGGCAGTGAAGACGTGGAGCGGGTCGTTGAACTGGTGCGCAAGGCCGCTCAAGGCCGCACGGTGCTGATGGTGGAACACAACCTGGGTGTGGTCAGCAAACTGTGCGACCGGGTCACCGTGCTGGCACAGGGGGCCGTGCTCACCGAAGGCGACTACCAACAGGTGTCCGATGACCCCCGTGTGCGTGAGGTGTATATGGGTGGCACGGCCACCAAGAAGCAGGAGGCGGCGGAATGACCCAGGCCCACTCGAAAGATTACGAACAGCTACGAATCTCCGGGCTTCACGCGTTCTATGGCGAGTCCCACATTCTCCATGGCATTGATCTGGAGGTTCAGCGCGGGGAACTGGTCACCCTTCTGGGCCGCAACGGGGCCGGGCGTAGCACCACCCTGAAAGCGATTATGAATATGGTGGGCCGCCGCACCGGCTCGATCATGATTAACGGTGAGGAGACCATGACGTGTGCGCCTCACCACATTGCAAGGTTGGGAGTAGGGTATTGCCCCGAACACCGGGGCATTTTTTCCGGACTCAATGTCATGGAAAACCTGACGCTTCCGCCGGTCGTCCGAAGTGGCGGCATGGGGTTGGAGGAAATTTTCTCCATGTTCCCCAACCTGTACGAGCGCCGTACCAGCCCTGGCACCAAACTATCGGGTGGTGAGCAGCAGATGCTGGCCATGGCCCGGATTCTGAGAACGGGCGCCAACATGCTGTTGCTGGATGAAATCACCGAAGGCCTGGCTCCGGTCATCGTTGAAACACTGGGCGAGGTGTTGGTCAAGCTGAAGGAAAAAGGCCTGACCATTGTCCTGGTTGAGCAAAATTTCCATTTCGCCGCACCCCTGGCGGACCGTCACTATGTGATGGAACACGGCCAGATTGTGGAGGAGATCAGCGCCGACGAGCTTGAGGCCAAGCAGTCGATGCTGGACAAGTACCTGGGTGTGTAAGGCCTGGGGATGAGAGTGAAATAAAGAGTGCAACAAGAGCAATAAGAACGAAACCCGAAAACCAACGCAAAGACAGTAGCGGAGAAACAACAATGACAATCACCAAAAAGCTTCTGACATCAGCGATTGCATCAGCCATGTTTGTGGGTGCTGCCCAGGCTGAGATATCCGACAACACCGTTAAAATCGGTTACCTGGCCGACATGTCCGGCACCTATCGTGACCTGGCCGGCCCCAATGGCCAGACAGCCCTGGAAATGGCCATCGCGGACTTCGGTGGCACGGTCAATGGCGCCAAGATCGAAGTGGTCAGCGCGGATGATCGTAACAGCCCGGATTCCGCCTCCAGTACTGCCCGGCGCTGGGTGGAGAACGAGAACGTTGATTTGATCGCCGGCCTGGTTGCTTCCTCGGTCACCATTGCCGTCAGCAACATCCTGGAAGAAAACGACAAACTGGGTATCGTCTCCGGTTCTGCCGCGTCCAGTATTACCAACGAGCACTGCACGCCGAACCACATCCACTACGTGTATGACACCTATCCGCTGGCCAACGGTACGGCAAGCGCGGTGGTTAAAGAAGGTGGCAAGAGCTGGTTTATCCTGACCGCTGACTATGCCTTCGGTCACGCCCTGGAAGGCGACGTAACCCGTGTGGTGGAAGAGAATGGCGGCGAAGTGATGCAGGCAGTGCGTCATCCCTTCCCAACCTCTGACTTCTCGTCCTTTATCCTGCAGGCGCAGTCCTCAGGCGCTGACGTGGTGGCCCTGGCAAACGCCGGTGCAGACACCACCAATGCCATCACTACCGCCGGTGAATTCGGCCTGACCCAGTCCGGCCAGACCCTGGCGGCGCTGTTGTTGTTCCTGACCGACGTTCACGCACTGGGTGCTCAGTCTGCCCAGGGTATCCAGCTCACCACCGGCTGGTACTGGGACATGAACGACGAAACCCGTGCCTGGTCTGACCGTTTCATGGAAAAAACCGGCGTTCGTCCCACCATGGTTCACGCCGGTATCTACTCCAGCACCATGCAGTACCTGAACGCTGTGAAGGCCACCGGTTCGGATGCCGCCCAAACGGTACGCAAGCAGATGATGGATACGCCGATCAACGACATGTTTGCCAAGAACGGCATCATTCGTGAGGACGGCCGTATGGTTCACGACATGTACCTGGCGGAAGTGAAAACGCCCGAGGAGTCCAAGAGCGAGTGGGACCTGTACGACATCGTACGCACCATCCCGGGGGACGAGGCCTATCGCCCGCTGTCTGAGAGCAAGTGCAAGCTCGTAACCAAAAACTGATGTTCTGACCGACTGGGCCGTCCCGCGCTATCCAGCAGTGCTGGCGGGGCGGCCACTGACCTGCAGACACGCAACTTGTGAATGATCCGTTGCGCTGCTTTTGGAGTTTGTAACATGACCGAGATTCTGGGAGTCCCCGTGGCCGTGCTGTCTGGCCAGTTGATGCTCGGGGTGATCAATGGTGCCTTTTACGCTCTGCTGAGCCTCGGCCTGGCGGTAATATTTGGCCTGCTGAAAATCATCAACTTCGCCCACGGTGCCATGTACATGCTCGGTGCGATGTGTACCGTACTGATTTTTGATGCCTTCGGAGTCAACTACTGGGTAGCGCTTTTCGTCGCACCCGTGATTGTTGGCTGTTTCGGCATTCTGCTGGAGTACTTCCTGTTGCGCCGCATCGCGGGCCAGGATCACATCTACAGCCTGTTGTTGACCTTCGGGATTGCACTGATCCTTCAAGGTGTTCTGACCAATATTTACGGCGTTTCTGGCCTGCGTTATTCCATGCCGGAGGTGTTCAGAGGTGGTATGAACCTCGGGTTCATGTTCCTTCCCTACTATCGAGCCTGGGTGATCGTCGCTGCCTTGCTGGTGTGCTTCGCAACCTGGTTCATGATTGAGAAAACCCGGCTTGGCTCCTACCTGCGGGCCGGCACGGAAGATTCCCAGCTGATGCAGGGGTTTGGCATCAATGTGCCACTGCTGATCAGCCTCACTTACGGTTTTGGTGTCATGCTCGCCGCCTTCGCCGGTGCGCTTGCCGCACCCATATATTCGGTATCGCCGGTAATGGGCTCCAACATACTCATCGTGGTGTTTGCTGTGGTCGTCATCGGCGGCATGGGTTCTATCGCCGGAGCCGTCGTTACCGGCCTGATGATGGGGGTAGTAGAAGGGTTCACCAAAGTGTTCTACCCGGAAGGGTCGGCAGCCGTGATCTTCCTGGTGATGGTGGTTGTTCTGTTGATTCGCCCGTCGGGCCTGTTTGGTAAGGAGGCATAGTCATGGCGAACGCAACCACGCAGACAGATATCCAGCAAAGCATTATTCAGCAGCAGAAATCCGAGCAACGCAAGAAGCAGATTTTGAATCTTGTGCTGCTGGCGCTGCTCCTATTGGCACCGGCGGTGATGTACCCCGTGTTCCTGATGAAAATCCTGTGCTTCGCCCTGTTCGCAGTGGCGTTCAACCTCCTGCTGGGTTACACCGGCCTGCTGTCTTTCGGGCACGCTGCGTTCCTGGCGGCGGGCTCATACACCACCGGTTACCTGCTCTCGAATTTCTCCGGTCTGACGACCGAAATGGGGATTCTGGTGGGCACAGCGGCGGCAACGGTGTTGGGGCTCGGCTTCGGGGTTGTGGCCATTCGCCGCCAGGGAATCTATTTCGCGATGATCACCCTGGCGTTGGCGCAACTGGTCTACTTCTTCTTCGTACAGGCCCCGTTTACCGGTGGTGAGGACGGTATGCACGGCGTACCCCGCGGCCACCTGTTCGGCTTTGTTGACCTGAGTAACAACTACGCCATGTACTATTTCGTGCTGGCGGTCTTCCTCGGAGGCTATCTGGCGGTGCAGCGCATTGTCGGCTCGCCCTTCGGGCAGGTGCTCAAGGCGATCAAGCAGAACGAGCCCAGGGCGGTGTCCCTTGGCTACAACGTGGATCGCTACAAGCTCCTCGCATTCGTGATCTCTGCAGGCCTGGCCGGCCTGGCCGGATCGGTGAAAACCGTGGTGTTCCAGCTTGCGTCTCTCAACGACGCTCATTGGCACATGTCCGGCGAAGTCATCCTGATGACTCTGTTGGGTGGTACCGGCACGTTGCTGGGCCCGGTGGTCGGTGCCACTTTCGTGGTGAACCTGGAATATCAGCTGGCCCAGGGGCCGCTGGGTGACTGGGTAGATCCCATTCTTGGCGGTATCTTCGTGCTGACGGTGATGGCCTTCCGCTCGGGTATTGTGGGTGAGATCCAGAACTTCATGCGCAAGAACATGAGTTAATCGTCGCTGGCCGCCCAACTGCCATACCCCAACGCCATGACCCGGGCCACTTCGGCCTCGGGTATGGCTGTCAGGTCGCCCAGTTCCAGGGTGTCGTAGTGAAACACATAGAGGCGGGACGTGAATTCCGCCACGGGCAGGGACGCCTCACCCCGAATCTCTCCATTTCCCCGGGTTGAGCAGGTGATGCCCTGGCCCCAGTCCTGGCCGCTGTCGTTATTGGGGTTGAAGAAGTACACCCGCATTTCGTTTCTGGGGCTCAGGGCCACTCGCAGGATAGTAATGGCATGTCGGCCGACGAAGCGGGCGGCGCTGTCGGTAACGGCGATGCCGGCAGGCTGGTGGTGAATCACCGGAATGTTGCCGTTGTAGTAGGGGTGATAGCTGGCGTAGAAGTGCCGGATGAAATCGTCGTAGTCGGTGACTTCCCCAGTATGGATATCGGCCACCACCTTGAAGCCGTGGCTGACCCACCAGCCATAGAACTCCGGGTTGATCCAGCGGTGGGCGTCGTCGTTACGGTCTTCGCAGCGCCGCCACATCTCACCGTATATCCGGTCCAGGTGGGGAATCAGTATCAGTGACACCGGGTCCACATCCACCGGGGTGTCCTTGACCAGACCCGGCTCCAGGTTCTTGGACGATACTTCCCAGCCTTCAAACCGACTCAGTACCTCGTTGTCGCGGGCTGCCCAGGTGAGTACCTGCAGCAGGTAATCAGCCTCGTTGGCCGCCCACATGGACAATCCTATGGCAGACTGGCAACTGGGGTTGTTGCCCTGGCCCACGCCCAGTGGCTGGCCCAGAAGGTTGAGCACGCCGGCCAGCAGGAACACTCTTGGTGGAACCTCATCGCCGAACGCTTCTGACAGAGCCTGCTCGGTTTCCGCCGATAATTTAAGCTTGATCTGCCGCCACAGTGCCTGGGCGACCGGTGGGGTGAACAGCGAACCCCGCTCCAGCATCATGGTCAGCCCGTAGACCGCCTGACAGGTTTCCGGATGGATGGCTTCATCAATCAAGGCATCTACAAGCTGGTTGTAGCAGTAGAGGTCATCCAGCCCGGTCATTGTCAGGCCCAGGGCCGTGGGGATAAGTTCGTCCTCGCCACTCGTACGAAGGAACCGTAAGAACACGGCATGATAAGGGGACGCAAGCCCGGTGTCGTGCATGTTGCGGGCGAACTCGCTGGCTTCCGCGGACAGTTCAACGTCGTCCATCTGGGTCAGGCGTAGCTGGTAAACGTCCAATCCGGGGTCTTCGCGGCTGCCGGGTGTGGGTGCGAACAGGGCCCGTACCAGCCGGGTGGCGTCGGCCGTGCCGGTGGTTTTCAGTTCCGGGTCGTACAGGCATTTGGCGATCTGGCCAATCATGTCGCAGATGCTGTCCACCTGCACAGGGCCTTGTTCCAGTAGCCGCCACACCTCAGCCACCAGGCTGTCCAACAGGTTCTCGTAGCCAAGGTGGGATATCAGGTATTGGTATAGCCCCAGCACCAGGGGGCCGAGTTGCTTGGGCCGTTCGCGATCGGCTTCGGTGAGAGTGCCAGACAGCAGGTCCAGGTTCAGGGCCATCACCTGGGTGAGGAAATGCCGGGCCTGCTCGGAGGAAATGCCAGGGTGAAAATAGTCACCGCGCACCACCGCCAGCAGCCGTATTTCGCTGATCGCCTCGACAACGGTGGTAACCGCACCGGCTTCCCGCAGTGAGTGCTTGGCCAGGGCAGGTTGCAGGGTGGCAGGTTTAGACCAGTCACTGGTGCCGAATATACCGGCGGATTCCAGAGCGCGAACCCGACGGTACAGGACATCGAAACCTCCCGGCAGCGTCATTAGAAGGCGCGCACGCTCCAGCAGCCCCAGGCTGGAGGCTTGTGGTGACGCGCTGCGGGCGCGGGCAAAGTCTGCCAGAGCGGCATCGAATTGTAATGAAGCCTGGGCAAGATCCAAGGGTTAACTCCTTTTTTCGTTTTTCCTCGCTCCGTCACTCGCAGTGTAGTCGGCCCCGGGCCAGAGACAAAGCTGGCGATGATCAGGTCGTCCAGCAGAAGTTGTGTCAATCGTTTATGGTGTAGGTACAGATACACGACTCTGTCTCGGAGGCCTGTTTGATCGACTATACCCTGCTGACATTGGCCATCGCCCTGCTCGCGGTGACCGTCCTCGGCAAAGTGCGCCTTCATGACTGGTGGATCCGTGCCTGTGAGTTCCCCCGTGTTCAGATTGTCAGCCTGGCGGTATTGGTGGCGTTCGCAGCGCTATGGCTGGGGAACGATGGCCTGCAAAAGTGGGTGCTTGCGATATTGGTGGTGGTGCTTGCGTTGCAGCTGTACCGCATTTTGCCGTGGACACGCTTATGGCCCCTGCAGGTGCAATCAGCGGAGCCCGGCCAGGAAGACCGCTGTGTCACATTGATGATTGCCAACGTACTGACGCCCAACCGCAACAGCGAGGGTCTGATTCGCCAGGTCCAGGAACACCGGCCGGATGTGTTGCTGACTCTGGAATCGGATCAGTGGTGGGGCGATCAGCTGGATGCGGCTTTTGGTGACTGGCCGACCATTATCCGCGTGCCGCTGGAGAACCTCTATGGCATGCATCTGTATTCGAGGCTGCCGTTGGAAGAGGCCGAGGTGAGCTACCTGATTCAGGACGATATCCCTTCGATCCACGGTTGGTTGAGGTTACCCTCGCGTGATCGTGTGAAACTGCACGCCGTGCATCCGCGCCCACCGGCACCCAGTGAAAGTGAGGAGTCCCTGTGGCGGGATGCTGAACTGTTACTGATCGGCCAACAGATTCATAAAGATGGTTACCCCGCCATTGTCGCCGGTGACCTGAACGATGTGGCCTGGTCCCGCACCACGCGGCTGTTTTGCCGCGTCAGCGGCATGCTGGACCCGCGTCGGGGGCGGGGCATGTTCAACAGCTTTCACGCCGAACGCTGGTACCTGCGCTGGCCGCTGGACCACGTCTTCACCACCGAGCATTTTACGCTGGGCAGAATTGAAAGGCTCGCCCCCTTTGGTTCCGACCACTTCCCGATACTGACCACGCTGTGCTTCCGCCCCTCAAGAGCGGATGAGCACGAAGCTCCGGAAGCGGACCGCGACGAGCACCAGGAAGCCCGTGAGAACATTCGCGAAGGCAAGATTCGGGAGCAGGATGACTAGGCGCGCTGTGGTATGTCCCTATCTTGCAAATTGCCCCGGAAAGCAGGATAAAGGAGCCTTGAAAATCTCCTGTGCCGGCCCCTCGCCACAGGCCTGTTTGAGTTTTGAAAGGCTGACCTTATGGGTTCTGGTTTTGCGAGCGCTGACGCATTCCTTCAGGCACACCCCGAGCTGCAGTTTATTGACCTGCTGATCCCGGATATGAACGGCATTGTCCGCGGTAAACGCGTGGACCCTTCAACCCTGCCCAAGGTGTTTGAGCGGGGCATCGCGATGCCGGCGTCCATCTTTGCCCTGAATATCCAGGGCACTACCGTGGAAGAGACCGGTCTGGGCCTGGATATTGGCGAGGCGGACCGAGTGTGCCTGCCCATCGACGGTACTCTCACCATGGAGCCCTGGCAGAAGCGGCCGACTGGCCAACTGCTGCTGACCATGTATGAGCTGGATCGTGAGACGCCCTTTTTTGCGGACCCGCGCGTGGTGCTGCAGAGCATCGTCAAGCGGTTTGAAGAACTGGGCCTGACGCCGGTGGCGGCCTATGAGCTGGAGTTCTATCTCATCGACCAGGAAAACCTGGCCGGTCGCCCCCAGCCCCCAAAATCACCTATTTCCGGCAAGCGCCCGGCAGGCACCCAGGCCTATTCCATTGACGACCTGGATGAATACGCGGAATTCCTGGCGGATGTGCTGGATGCGGCCCATGAACAGGCGTTGCCGGCGGACGCCCTGGTGGCGGAATCCGCCCCTGGCCAGTTTGAGGTGAACCTGCATTACGTGGATGACGCCGTGCAGGCCTGCGACCACGCCACCCTGCTCAAGCGCCTGATCAAGAACATGGCCTACGACCATGAGATGGACACCACCTTCATGGCCAAGCCGTACCACAATCAGGCGGGTAGCGGCATGCACCTGCATGTCAGCCTGGTTGATGGGGAAGGGCGCAATGTATTTGCCGGCGACGCCGAGGAACCCAACGACATGCTGCGCTGGGCCGTTGGTGGGCTGGTGGCCACCATGAACGACGCCATGGCGCTGTTCTGTCCGAACATCAACTCCTACCGCCGGTTCAGCCCGGAATACTACGTGCCCAGTGCGGCGACCTGGGGTGTGGATAACCGCACGGCCAGCCTGCGCCTGCCGGGTGGGGATCCCGAGGCGCTGAGGATTGAGCACCGCGTTGCGGGTGCTGATGCCAACCCGTACCTGCTGATGGCGGCGGTGTTGTCGGGCATTCACTACGGTATTTCCAACCGCATCGAGCCACCGCCGGTCACCGTGGGCAATGCCCACGAACAGCACGAAGCCAGTCTGGTGAATAACCTGCGAGATGCGTTGCGGGAACTCGGTCAGTCGCCGGTGATGGCGGACTATCTGGGCAGGGAATTTCTGGATGTGTTCGTCGCCTGCAAGGAGCACGAACTGAACGAGTTCGAGATGACCATTTCGGATCTGGAATATCTCTGGTACCTGCACACGGTTTAGTTGCTTCCCGTCATCCGATAACGGCGCCTTAGGGCGCCGTTTTTCGTGGGAACTATTCAAGCACCAGCCAGGTGGCCTTCAGTTCCGTGTACTTGTCGAATGCATGCAGGGACTTGTCGCGCCCGTTGCCGGACTGCTTGAAACCGCCGAACGGTGCAGTCATGTCGCCGCCGTCGTAGTGGTTGATCCACACACTGCCGGCCCGCAGTGCCTTGGCCACTTTGTGGGCGGTATTGATATTGGAGGTCCACACGGCGGCAGCGAGCCCATAGATGGAATCGTTGGCAATCTCAATGGCCTCCTCGGCGGTGGTGAAACCGATCACCGAGAGCACCGGCCCGAAGATTTCCTCCGAGGCAATGCGCATGCGGTTGTTCACGCCATCGAACACCGTGGGTTGCACGAACAGACCTCCGGTCTCTGCCATCACTCGTTGACCGCCTTCCACCAGTGTTGCCCCTTCCGACTGGCCAATGCCGATGTAGTCGATGATGCGATCAAGCTGAGCCTGGTCGACGATGGCGCCGCAGGTGGTTGCCGGGTCCAGTGGATGGCCGGGGCGCCAGGTTTTCAGGGCCTCGCGGATCAGCCCAACGAATTCGGTGCGGACACTTTCCTCCACCAGCAAACGGCTGCCGGCGGTGCAGACTTCGCCCTGGTTGAAGGCGATGGCACTGGCGGCTTCGGCGGCGGCTTTTTTCAGGTCCGGGGCATCCGCAAACACGATGTTGGGGCTCTTGCCGCCGGCCTCCAGCCACACCCGTTTCATGTTGGACTGGCCGGCGTAGACCATCAGTTGCTTGGCCACGTTGGTGGAACCGGTGAACACCAAGCAGTCCACGTCCATGTGCAAGGCCAGGGCCTTACCCACGGTATGGCCGAAACCGGGGAGTACGTTGAACACGCCGTCGGGTATGCCGGCTTCGGTGGCCAGTGCCGCCAGGCGAATGGCTGTGAGCGGCGATTTTTCCGAGGGTTTGAGGATCACTGAGTTCCCGGTGGCCAGCGCCGGCGCGATTTTCCAGGCCGCCATGATCATCGGGAAGTTCCAGGGCACGATGGCGGCCACCACACCCATAGGCTCCCGGGAAATCATGCCGATCTGGTTATGGGGCGTGGGGGCGAGTTCCCCATACACCTTGTCGATGGCTTCGGCGGTCCAGCGTATGGCGCGGGCGGTGGCCGGTACGTCCACCGTACGGGCATGGCTGATGGGTTTGCCCATATCCAGGGTATCCAGCAGGGCCAGTTCGTCGCCGTGGGCTTCGATCAATTCCGCAAAGCGAATCAGCACAGCTTTGCGTTTGGCCGGGGCCAGCTCACGCCAGTCGCCGCGCTCAAAGACTTTTCGGGCGATGGCTACGGCTTTGTCCGCATCGGCTTTGTCGCAACTGGCCACTTGGGCCAGTTCGCGGCCGTTTACCGGGCTGATCGACGGAAAGGTTTCACCGTTTACCGCCCAGCGATAACTGCCCTTTACATAGGCGCGGCCCTCTATGGCGAGGGTGTCGGCCATTGCCTGCCACTCGGGCTGGCTAGTGGGTGTTCCGGAAATGGCATTGGTGGATACAGGGTCAGACATGGCGGCCTCGAAGGCAAAGGAATGGCGTCATCATAGCAGGTGTTTGAGCCGCGTCGACGGCCTTCCATATAGGTACAAGAACGTGTCTTCCCGTGGGCTGAAAGCCGGCATAGACTGAGTTCGGCGGGCAACAGGATTGCCCTTTTCATTGCCTGCCAAAGAACCCTTTTTGATAACCCATTTGGCACAACTCCATGACCCAGCATTCCCCGGTTCCATCCTATTACGCGGCATCGGCCAATCCGGCCCCTACACGGCCGGCGCTTCAGGGCGTTTGCGAGGCTGATGTGTGCGTGGTCGGTGCTGGTTACACCGGGTTGTCGACCGCATTGTTCCTGGCCGAAGCCGGTTTCAGTGTGGTGGTGCTCGAAGCCGTTACCGTGGGCTGGGGTGCCTCCGGTCGCAATGGCGGGCAGATCGTCAACAGCTTCAGCCGTGACCTCGACGCAATCGAACGCCAGACCACAGCGGATCACCTGACCCACTTGGCGTCCATGGCGTTTGAAGGCAGCCAGATCATCCGTCAACGGGTACGGGACTACGGCATCCAGTGCGACCTGAAAGAGGGCGGCGTTTTCGCGGCCCTGAACGCACGGCAGCTCGTCCATCTGGAGGATCAACAGGCACTCTGGCGGCGGTTCGGGTACGGGGACCTGGAACTGCTAGACCGGGAAGGAATTCGTGCCCGGGTTGGCACCGAGCGCTACGTCGGCGGCGCGGTTGATCACACCGGGGGCCACATTCATCCCCTGAACCTGGCCCTGGGCGAGGCGTCTGCCCTGGAATCCCTCGGTGGCGTGATCCACGAACATTCAGCCGTTACTGACATTGTTCATGGCCAACCTGCCACGGTGAAAACCGATCAAGGCGAAGTGCGGGCAGGGTTTGTGGTGCTGGCGGGCAATGCCTATCTCGGCGGACTGGTGCCGGAACTGGGCGCCAAGTCCATGCCCTGCGGCTCTCAGATCGTCGCTACCGAACCGTTGGACGATGCCCTCGCCAGACAACTCCTGCCGCAGGACAACTGCGTGGAAGACTGCAACTACCTGCTGGATTACTTCCGCCTGTCCGGCGACAAGCGGCTGATCTACGGCGGTGGTGTGGTCTACGGCGCCCGAGACCCGGCCAACATCGAACGGCTGATTCGCCCCAACATGCTGAAAACGTTCCCGCAGCTGGCCGATGTGAAGATCGACTACGCCTGGACCGGCAACTTCTTGCTCACCCTGTCACGCCTGCCGCAAATGGGCCGGCTGCAGAACAACGTGTTTTATTCCCAGGGCTGCTCTGGCCATGGCGTAACCTTTACCCATGTTGCGGGCAAGGCGTTGGCAATGGCCATCCAGGGCCAGGCCGAGCGTTTCGACGCCTTCGCCAGCCTGCCGCATTACCCGTTTCCGGGTGGGCGGGCGTTTCGGATACCTTTGACGGCAATAGGGGCCTGGTATTACGCGTTGCGGGATCGGTTGGGGGTGTAAGGAAGCCGGCAGCCTATGTGTTGCTGTAAATCGACAGCTCCCGGGCGTGCCGCTCTGGTTTGGGGTCATCAAGGGACTCCACGGCTTCAATCTGCGCAATGTAGTCCGCCGGCAAGCCGTTTTCCCGGGCGCCGATGAGCACGTGGTCCTTGTACCAGTGGAAGGGTTTAAGTGAGTTGTTGATGCGGGTGGCATAATACATCCAGGCGTGCAGGGTGCCTTGTTCGGTTTTCAGCTCAACCTGCTTCTCATCGTAGCCAAACCCCAATGCCTCATGCCGGTCCAGGTCTGGTTTCTCTGAATCATCAATTTCGTACACCACGCCGGTCACCCAGTCCCCCGGGTTGCCGGTCTCTTCCGCGTTGCATTTGGCGGAGCCGTCGCTGGCGGATTTGTGGAAGCGGAGCCGATGGGCTGTAAGCTCTGCGACAGCTATGTATCGGGCTGATGGAACCCGGGCCTGGAGTCGTCGTTGCGACATGTTGGAGCCATAGCTGAAGCAGAGCATGCAATGTCCTTGTTGGCGATTACATCGAGCCTACCAGTGATGACGACGTCATGGCAGGTGTCGCCTTGGTGAGTGTTTCCTGCAACGCCAGCACCAGTTCATCCACCTGTTGTTCTGCCTCGGCAACGGATTGCGCCAACACCTCGCCGCCTTCCTCCTGATTTTCAATGGCAATGCTGTGCACATTGGTGATGCCTATAAACTCAAGCACCGTGGTCAGGCCTGGCTCAAGGTGATTCATATGTGCCAGCTCCCCTCCAGGCTCGAATCCAGCCCCGCCACGGGAAGACAGGATAACCGCGTGGCGGGGGCGGTCTGCTAGCAGTGCTGTGAAGGGGGCTTCTGGGGTGGATGGGTCGTACTCCACGGTCCTGCCCATACGAACAACCAGGTCCACCCATGCTTTCAGAGCCGCTGGCATACCAAAATTATAGAGTGGCGCACCAATGACCAGGATGTCCGAGGCGACCAGTTCATCGATCAGTTGGTCACTTTCTGCCAGTGTGTCGTTCATCCAGGGCTCGTGCTTTTCGGGCGGAGTAAAGGCCGCCTGTATCCATTGCTGATCAATGAAGGATGGGGGCGTGCCGCCGATATCGCGGTAGGTCACGGTATCGCCAGGGCGTTGAGCCTGCCACCGGGAAACTAACCGGTGTGTCAGGCTGCGGCTGTGGGAGCCGTGTTCGTGGATGCCGGCGCGGCCAGGGCGGGCAGAGGCGTCGAGTTGCAGGATATGAGTCATTTTGGGCTCCATCAGGTTGTAAGTAAATTCATCTGTTGTTGACAGTGAATTAAGCCTAAAACCATACTTAAAGGGCCACAAACGATGATTTTTCGCACCTATAGATGAGACAAATTCACCCATGAACCCCCGTCGTCTGCCTTCGCTATCCGCCTTGCGAGCCTTTGAGGCTGCTGCCCGCCATGAGAGTGCCAAGCAGGCTGCCCAGGAGCTGTCGGTGACCGCCACGGCCATCAGCCATCAGATTCGCGGGCTTGAGGAGGCACTGGGGGTTGAGCTATTCATTCGCAAACCCCGGCAATTGGTGCTGACGTCCCAAGGGCGAGAACTGCAGGAGGTGCTGGGGGCTGCGTTCGATAACATCGGCAATGCCATAGAGCGGCTGAAGGCGGTGCCATCGCGCCAGGCGGTTACTCTCTCGACCACGCCGGCTGTGGCGGTACGTTGGCTGCTATCCTGGGTGTGCATGTTGCGAGACAGCCATCCGAACATTGATCTGCGCATCCACGCCTCACACGAACCAGTGGCCCTGGACGGGGTTACGGCGGATCTCGCCGTTCGCTACGGTGATGGTCATTGGCCGGGTTTGGTCGCGGAGAAGCTGTTCGATAACACGTTTATACCGGCTTGCAGCCCCTACCTCGGGCTGAAACGGCCTGAAGATCTGCCCAACCATCCGTTGATTCACTTTCGTCCCCAGCAGACCATAGTCAACCCGATAGATTGGGCGGGTTGGCAGAAACAGGCGGAAATATCGGGGTTGGATGTCAGTGCCGGGTTGGTGTTTTCGGATGAAACCCACGCCATCTCCGCTGCGGTAGGTGGCCAGGGCGTGGCGTTGATGAGCCGGCCGTTGATTGAGGATGAGTTGGCCGAAGGTCGGCTGGTGCAGCCCTTCGGCCCGGAGCTTGAAGGTAAGCCTTTCTATCTGGTGTACCCGGAAAGCCGCCGGCAGGACCCGACGATACTGGCTATCCGCGACTGGGTGCTGAATGTCCCCGGCGGATTGTGCCTAGTATCGCCGGCTGCTACCGCCTGATCGTCAGGCTGTGACAGCTTTCATCGACTCCACCAGGGCATCATCCAGCTCATTGGCACGCTTGGCCGCTGGCCGGCTTTCCGTGCGTTGGATGTATTCCTGGAATACCTTGTTCGGCGGAATGTTTTTCTGCATGGTTTCCCACCACAGGTAACTGCTGACCAGCACATCCGCTGCGGTAAACGCGTCACCGCAAATGTAGGGACTCTTGCCCAACACTTTCTCCAGCGTGTTGATACTGTCTTCCACCCGGCCGCAACCGACGGCCTGCACGTTTGTGCTGTCGATCTTCCAGCCGTGGGCCAGCGCACTGGTAGCCATCTCGAAAGGGCCCGCCATGAAAAACAGCCAGCGGTAATAGGCGCCACGTTCCGGAGAGGCAGCCGGTGGGGCAAGCTTCTTGTCCGGGAACTGGTCCGCCAGGTAAGCGCAGATGGCCGCCACCTCGGTCACAATGGTGCTGCCGTGTTTGATGGCGGGCACCTTGCCCATGGGATTGATGGCCAGGTATTCCGGGGTTTTCATGTCCGGGCCGAAATCCATCGTCTCTACCGTGTAGGGAATACCGACTTCTTCCAACATCCAGCGCACAACGCGGCCACGTGACATGGGGTGGGTGTAAAAGGTGAGTTCCGACATGCTGATCTCCTTTTCAAGCCTGTGTTTTCAGGGGAATGGGTTACTGCGAGATCAGATTAATGTGGAAATAGGCCAATATCTGTCCTAGATAAATGGGAAGATGTATTTTTAATGTAAATAACCGGAAAAGCTGCCAGGAGGAAGGCGACCATGTCTGGTCCCACGACGCGTGTGTTAACCGTGCTGGAGTTGTTGCAGACCCACGGTCAGATCGGCGGTGCCGAACTGGCGGAGCGGTTGGGCGTGGATCGGCGAACCATCCGACGCTACATCACAGTGCTCGAAGAGCTGGGCATTCCGGTGATGACCGAGCAGGGGCGCTATGGTGGATACCGACTGGTGGCCGGTTTCAAGTTGCCGCCGATGATGTTTACCGACGAGGAAACCCTGGCGGTTTCTCTCGGGCTGCTGGCCGCCCGACAGCTTGGGCTGGCGGATGCGGCGCCGGCCATTGCCAGCGTGCAGGCGAAGCTGGAACGGGTAATGCCGGCCAACCTGAAAAAGCGGGTACGCGGTGTCAGCGACACCACTCGGGTGATCCTTCCCCGGGGCGAGCCCAGCCTGGACGACCGCGCCCTGCAAACCCTGACCGTTGCCACGGAAGCGATGCGCTCGGTGGGGTTTACCTACCACTCCCCGGACCACGGCGGGATCGACCGCAGCGTGGATCCCTACGGCCTGGTGTTCCGTCAGGGGCGCTGGTATTTAACTGGCTTTTGCCATCTCCGCCAGGCCATGCGCTCGTTCCGGCTGGACCGCATCAGCCATGTCCATCTGTTAACGGCCACTTTTCAGCGGACACCGGATTTTGATGCGGCGGATTTCCTGAGTGAGAGCTTCCTGTCCTGGGGGAGTACCCACGAGGTATCGCTGGTGCTCCATACGGACCGTGAGTCGGCCTCAGCCGTGTTTGGTTTTCACTCCTCCTGTGCGGAGGGATTCGAACAGCGTGAAGATGGCTTGTTGCTAACCACCCAAACCGACAGCTTTGAGTGGTTTTCCTGGTGGCTGGCACAGCTCCCGTTCCGGTTTACCATCCTCAAGCCGGATGGGCTCAAGGATGCGTTGCGGGAACATGCCACGCGGTTGCTGGAATGTTGTGAGTGAGGATTTACCCCACAAACATCCTCTTCGCCAACGGCAACCCCTTCAGGCCACTGACCGCCACGGTGGCGAGCAGGCCGCCGATCATTGCCCCGGCCACACCGCAGGTCATCACATCCTGGCCGGTCAGGTACAGGCCGGGAATGCGGGTCTTGGGCTTCAGCCAGTCCTGTTCAAAGCGGCTGGGCGAATGGTTCAGGCCATAGATCTCGCCCTTGCTGTAGCGGCAGAAGTAATCGGTAGACAGCGGCGTCGACAGCTCGTAGTAATCCACCTTGCCTTCCAGATGCGGGAACTTCTCATACAGCTTCGCCAGTAGCCGCTGGGCGTAGGCTTCTTTCTTCGCCTCGTACTCGTCACCACGCTTGCCCCAGGTCTCGTCCGCCCAGTCCTCGTACCAGTCATAAGGCCCGGGGGCGACGATCTCGATCGTGGCGCGGCCGGGATAGCGCTCGGCAAAGCTTGGGTCTTTGGCGGAAGGGAACGAGATGTACGTCAGCGGAATGTCGTGTTCGTCCGGCGCGGCCACAAAGTCGCTGACCTGCTTCTCGTAGTTGGTGCCCGGATAGATCCAGTAATTGGTCTTCGGCAACTTCAGGTTCTCAGCGGTATCTTCCAGGCCGATGTACAGGCAGTTGCTGGCCATCGAGCGTTCCACGGTTTTCAGCTTTTCCTGGTAATAGTCCCGGTGGGGTGAGGTTTCCGGCAGCAGTTTGTCGAACGTGTTGAATACGCCGGCATTGCTGATCACCAGCGGGGCACGAACGTCCTCGCCGTCTGCCATGCGCACACCCACGGCCTTGCCTTTTTCGATCAGAATTTCTTTTACGTCGGCATAGGTGAACACTTCCCCGCCACTCTGCTGGATGACCGGAATAATGGTCTTCGCCATTTCAGAGGCACCGCCGATGGGGTAGTAGCCGCCGTACAGGTAGTGGCGGGCAATCAGGGCGTGGATGATGAAACTGGATTCTGCTGGTGGCAGGCCGTTGTCGCCCCACTGGCCGGTGAGCACCGCGATCAGTTCCTGGTTGTTGGTCAGACTCTCCAGAACCTCTCGTGTAGGCTTGTTGAGGAATGCAGGTGCGGTGCGGTCGACCAGCTTGCGCAGGGGCCCGGCTGCCAGGTCCGGAAGTACTTTGCCGATCACCAGCCCGGGCATGGCTTTGGCCACTTGCCGTAGATAACCCAGGTAGGTATCTATGGCCTGTTCCTCGCCGGGAAATTCCTTCTTCAACTCTGCTTTGAAGGCGTCCGGGCCGGCGACAAGATCCACGTGGCGGTTACCAATAAAGATGCGGTCAAAGTGGCTGTCCATGGGCGCCCACTTCAACTGGCCGTCGGTAATGTGGTCGAACAGGCGTTTGCTCAGGGTGTGGTCCGCGCCCACATCCCCAATGTAATGCACACCTACATCCCATTCGTAGCCGTTGCGATCGTAGCTGTGTGTAAAGCCCCCGGCGGTGTAGTGCTGCTCGAACACCACCACTTTCTTGCCCATTTTGCTCATGCAGGCGGCGGTGGTAAGCCCGCCAATACCGGAGCCGATGACAATGGCGTCGTAGTGGCCATCAAGACGATTGGCGCGATAACGGCGCCCGACACGGATAGTACTGGGTTTGGGGCTACTCATGATGTGGTGTCCTTATTGTGTTGTTTGTTTTCGGCAATTGAGCCATCGAGCAGGAGTGTGACAACACCTTCGGTCAGGTGAGGTTCCGCCTTCGTGCTGGGCAGGTGCCCGTCGATAGACAACTGGGACAGGCCATGTACCAGGGACCAGGCTGCAGCTGTCATCAGTGACAACGGAATCGGTTTGACGTAATCGACCGCCTGCGCTTGTGCAATGGTGTCTTCCAGGACTTGGAAAGCTCCCTTTCCGGCGGTGTCCAGGCGCGGGTGAATGCCTTTGGGCAGCACCCGCCCGCCAAACATCAGCCGGTACAAATTGGGTTCGTCCCGGGCGAACGACACGTAAACCAGGCCGATATCAATCAGTGCCCGCCTGGGGTCGCTTTGATCAACGGCGAGCAGTCGTTCCCGTAGTGCACTGAAACCGGTAGTGGCGAGCTCTGCGAGCAGGCTGTCCCGGTCAACGAAGTGTCGATACAGCGCAGGTGCACTGACCCCAATCTGCTTGGCCAGGGCCCGCAGGCTGATCGCCGTATCGCCATGTTCCCGCAGAATTTCGAGGGCTAACTGGTGCGCCTGTTGAGGCAGGTCACCATGGTGGTAATTGGTTTTGAGTGGGGTGGAGCTAACAGTCATAAGTTATCACCGATAACATTGTTACCGGTGATAACATCACAGGGTGCAGGAGATTGTCAACTGTATTCGGAGGTTGCTTGTTCGCTTTGCTTGTAGCTCCGGAAGGTCAGCAACCCATCCACAACAAGAAACACCACAAGACTGACGCCCATCACCGGCGCAAACCATCCCAATCCGACCGCAATCAGCGCCATGGTCAGTAGTGCCAGGGGCGGTGCCTTGAGCAATTCTGTCCACACCCGCTGGGCGGATCGTTGATTGGATGTCCCTCGCGTCGGGCGCTTCAGCCACCACATTCGATAGCCCAACGCGATCATCACGCACAGCCCCAAGGCGCAGGCCGCCACAAAGAGCTCGTTGGCCAGGCCAAACAGAATGCCCATGTGGGCGTCGATGCCCCAGCGGGTGAGTTTGGCGGCGATCGGGAAGGTTTCGAAATCCACCCGGTCGGTCACAGTCATGGACTTGGGATCAAACGCCACCATATCCACCTGTGTCGGCCAGCTGCGGTCGATTTCACGAACCACCCAGGCGCGGTTGGCGTCTGCCGCCGGCTTGATTTCCACCATGCCGGCATCGATGCCCGCAGCCCGGGCACGTGCCAGTACGGCATCGTAGGTGGCTGCGTTGTCCCTGCCCGCGGCCATTGGCATGGCCATTCCGTGACCGGCGTGTTCACCATAGCTGTGAGCCTGAGCGGCTGCTGAATCGACGATCTGCGTGTTCAGCCCTGGTGTGCCCCAATCCAGTTGCGCGCGCAGTTCGGCAATGTTGGCGCCGGCCCACTTGGACCAGGTCAGGCCGGTTACCGAGAAGAACAGAAAGGCCATCAACAACACCACGCCAATACGACTATGCCATTTGCGAAGTGTGCTTCGGTCCGTGTCCTTGCCGCTTCGGCTGGTTGAGCGGCGTCGCCACCAAAGGAACAGGCCACCCAGTGCCACCAGCCAGAGCCAGGAAGCGGCCAGTTCGCTGTAGTAGCGACCAACCTCACCCAAGTGTAAGTGCCGGTGTACATAATCGATCCAGATGCGGAACGGCAGGGTGCCGCTGGTGCCGTAAACCACCAGGTCACCGCGAATTGCCAGGGAAACCGGGTCCACAAATACTGCCTGATGTTCGTAGGGTTGCAGGCCCTCCACCACAAACATGACCCGCGTGGTTTGTCCCGCTTCTGGTGCCGGGCGGACTGCAGCGAGGGCGGCGTCGTTGCCAATATGGCTCCGTGCAGCCCCGATCTGGTCGGCCAGTGGGTGAGCATCGCCAGTGAACTCGGTGGTCAGTTCGGTGTGGTAGAGCCAGCTTTCAATCTGTGGCGTCAGTGCGAACAGCGCGCCTGAGAGGGCGGCCACGAATATAAACGGGCCAACGAGAAGTCCTGCGTAGAAATGCAGGCGCAAAAGCAGAGTGTATCCCCAGCGCGCAGCGCCGGTGGAGCGTGATTCGTTCATAGTCTTCCTCACTACGGATTTAAAGGGAAAGTGCGGAGGTCAGACGATGAGCGGTGGGGCGCGAACAGGCGCGTTGGGAAAACTTGGAATGCCCCGTGGGGCAGAGATCGAGGTCAGCGATGCAGGGTGACGGCTGCCAGGATGGTCTGAAGGCGCACCTTGGGCGCCCTGGGGTGACATGGCCGGCAGTTTGGTGAGCAAAACGCAGTAGCCACAGTCCCCATGGGCCAGGTGTTCGAGCGGGTCAGAATGCTTGTCGGGGGCGTGCTCTGGTGGGTGGCCGTGGCGTTTGTGCTTGGCGTGATGGGAAGGCTCGGCAGAGTGATGCGTTGGTTCGGCGTGCTGGGGCAGCTGGGCTTTGGTGAGCAATGGCCCCAGATAGATGAGCAGCATGGATAGCAGGGCTATCCATACAGGCCATCGATTGTGCCGTTGTAGTGTCACATTCCACCCGCATCCATGGGGCTGGTCATCCCCGCGTCCGTTTTGCTGCAGGAACTTTACCGTTATCGGTCAGTTCAGGGCAACGGAATTAGATACGGCAGCAAAGGTTCCGGGTTTCAGGCATTGCGAAAGATAAAGGAATCCATCGACAGCACACCATGCTCAATGCCGCCCTCGAGGACCGAGCCGCGTGCGTCGGGGCCAGCGGCACCCAGTGCAACCAGCAACGGCAGAAAGTGCTCCGTGGTGGGGTGTGCGCGTTGGGCATGGGGCGCGAGCGCCAGAGTGTTTATCAGGCGTGCCTGGTCGTTCTCCAGAACCGCTTCACGAACCCATTGGCTAAAGGCCTTTGCGTACTCTGCACTGTTGTTATCCCTCCAGCGTACCTCGTAGAGGTTATGAGTCAGACTGCCCGAACCGACGATCAGCACACCTTCCTCTTGCAGCGGCGCCAGCACCTGGCCCAGTTGGTAGGCGGACTGGCTGTCGAGGTTCGCTGGCAGAGAGACCTGGAAAACCGGCACCGACGCCCCCGGGTAAAGGTACGTCAGCGGCACCCAGGCACCATGGTCAAGACCGCGTTGGGCATCGGCGACGGGCTTCCATCCGGCATTGTCCAGCAGAGATAGAGCCTTCTTTGCGAGCGAGGGATGACCATGCGCCGGGTACTCCAGTTCGTACATGGCGGGCTCAAAGCCTCGAAAGTCATGGATGGTAGCCGGTACCTCTGACAGCCCCACCTGCACTTCCTGTGTCATCCAGTGGGGCGACACCACCAGCACCGCAGTTGGTCGGGGCAGTTCCGTTCCAAGCTGCGAGAGGGCCGGGCCTGCCAGGCCCGGCTCCAGTGCAAAGGTGGGAGCGCCGTGGGATACGAACAGACTGGTCATGGCGCGATACTCCTGTTTATTTCGTTGCCAAACGGTCTACGGAAGCGTGCCCGGCACCGCTAAACAGCAGGGAAGCTGAAGCCGCCAGTAGTGCCAGCGCGAATTCATAACCGTTGTTGCTCATGAACAGGCCATTCTGGAAATGCACGCTGAAGATGGCAATCAACATGGCGAAGGCCAGTGCTGCACTGGCGGGACGAACCAGTAGCCCAATAATGAGCGCCAGGCCACCCAGGAACTCGGTGCCACCGGCCAGAAGAGCCATGAGGTAACCCGGGCTCAGGCCAATGGAATCCAACCACTGCCCAGTGCCTTCCAGACCGTAGCCACCGAACCAGCCAAACAGCTTCTGGGCGCCGTGAGCCACGAAAATGATGCCGACGGGAATGCGCAGGGCAAGCGCGCCCCAGCCAGCGTTGGTGTCGAGCAGTTTGTTGAGGAATGTATTGTTCATGATCCTGTTTCCTTGTGTATGAGATGTGCGTTGAGCATGGGGATACTTTACGAATATCTTATTTTGGGATAAACATGCTTTTATTGGATTAACTGTCTCAAAAATCGGAACAATAGAATGGATAGATTGCTGGAGATGCAGACCTTCTGCGCCGTTGTGGACGAGAGCAGTTTTGTGGCCGCCTCGGAGGCAATGGGGATGTCGAAAGCCGCCGTATCCCGCTACGTTGGTGAACTCGAATCCCGGCTTGGGGTGCGGCTTCTTCACCGCACCACCCGGCGACTGTCGCTGACCGCGGAAGGGGAAGTGTTCTACGTGCGATGCCGGGAACTGCTGGCGGGAGTGGAAGAGGCGGAGGCAGAACTGACCTCACGCAGCGGCGTCGCCAAGGGTGTGTTGCGCATCAATGCCCCGGTGAGCTTTGGCATTCGCCACCTGGCGCCCTTGTGGGGGCAGTTTCATAGTGAATATCCGGATGTGGAACTCAACATCGACCTGTCCGACCGCATTGTGGATATTGTTGAGGAAGGCTTTGATCTGGCGATCCGAATTGCCAGCTTGAGAAATTCCACCCTGGTCAGCCGGCGTCTCACCACCACGCGGCTTGTTGTATGCGCCTCTCCCGGATACCTCAGCGCCCACGGCATGCCAGAACATCCCGAGGAGCTGATCCATCATAAGATCATCGCCTACAGCAACCTGGCCACGGGTAACGACTGGCATTTTGACGGCCCCGATGGATCAGTGAGCACACGGATACGCCCCTGGATGCATGCCAACAACGGCGAAACCTGCTGTGCCGCCGCCCTGGCCGGTCAAGGTGTGATCCACCAGCCCAGTTTTCTGGTGCAGGATGACCTGGACGCAGGCCGACTGGTGGAGCTGATGCCGGATTACCGCTCCGACGAACTGGGTGTGTACGCGGTCTATCCCACCCGCAAGTTCGTCACTCCCAAGGTGAGGGCGCTGGTGGATTTCCTGGTGTCGGCGTTTCCGGAGGTTGTGTAGGCGTGGCTGTGTTTCTACCCCCGCCGTGCCGCCTCAATAGCCGCAACATCGATTTTACCCATCGTCATCATCGCCTCGAAAACCCGTTTCGCGGTTGCGCGGTCCGGGTCGGCAATGGCGTCCGACAGCACCTGCGGCGTAATCTGCCAGGAAATACCCCACTTGTCCCGGCACCAGCCGCAGGCGCTTTCCTCGCCGCCGTTGCCCACAATCGCGTTCCAGTAGCGATCGGTTTCCTCCTGATCCGCGGTGGCCACCTGGAATGAAAACGCTTCGCTGTGCGTGAAGATGGGGCCACCGTTGAGCCCGAGGCAGGGAATGCCCAGCACGGTAAACTCCACCGTCAGTACATCCCCTTCCGAGCCTGATGGGTAGTCTGCCGGCGCATGATTTACAGCATCCACGGACGAATCCGGGAAGGTTCTGGCGTAGAAATTTGCCGCCTCCTCAGCATCGCCGTTGTACCAGAGGCATATGGTGTTTTTCGCTCGCTTGGTCATTGTATGGCTCCCGGTTGTTGTCATTTACTGGCACTGCTCAAGCCCGCTGCTGATCATCCACTGGACCCCAAATCGATCCTTGGTCATTCCGAAACGATGAGCCCAGAAGGTCTGTTCGAACGGCATGATCTCTGCGCCTCCTTCGGACAGTGCCCGGAAAACCCGCTCCGCCTGCTTGGTATCATCGTATTCAAGGTGGATCTGCGTACCCTGCGGCGCCTGATAACAGTCTCCCGCCATATCCGCCCCCATCAGCCGACGGCCACGGATGTTAAGGGAGGAATGAACAACGCGGTCGTGCATTTCCTTCGGCACATCCTCTGCCGCTGGCGTTTCGCCGTAGGTAATCACGGCTTCCAGAGTGCCGGCGGTGACCTTCGCATAGAATTCCATGGCTTCCCGGCAGTTGCCGCCAAACGCCACGTGCACGTTCATCTCCCGTGGCAGTTTTTCCTGCGAACGATGCTTCTCAAGTGCGGGGCTGGGCGCGAAATCCTCCAGCGTAAAGTAACGGCGTAACTCAAGGGTGACATTGCCGCCAGCATCCTCTTTTGGCCACTGTTTTGCCCAGGCGATGGCGTCTTCAAAAGAATCCACCTCAAGCACACTGTAGCCGGCCAGCAGCTCGCTGGTCTGCTCGAAGGGTCCGTTGACAACAGTTGGCTCACCGTTGCGGAACTGAATGCGGCAGCCTTCGCGGGTGGGCCACAAACCGTCGCCACCGGTAAACACCCCTGCCTGCGTCATACGCTCGTTATAGTCCGCCATCGCCTGCAAGAGGTCATCCGTGGGCATTACGCCATTCTCGGTGTCCGCATCGGCCTTGCGCATCAGCATGTATTTCATGTCGTCGTTCTCCAGTGATTGTTGGTGGTTTCACTGGTTAGTCGCGTGGGACGGGACGAAATCGACAGGGGAAGGAAAAATTTTCAGGAACGTCGTTTACTGTGCGTCTTTTGCCTGTTCCGCCGCTCGTTTGTTGTCCCGTGCGGTAAAGCCCCAGCCAACGGCGGCAAGGAGAATCAACCCGGTAATGATTGGTGACACCTCCCCGAACGAGACTACCGCGCCGATGACAGACGCCACGGCTGCAACGGCAGACAGTTTCCAGGAGTAGCCGCTGGTTCCGGACTGTTTTTGGGGGACTTCTGCCATACTAAATCCTCGTTGAGCCAACAGGGTTCTCTGTTGACGGGGTCACTTCCGGGCCACCAAAAACACTGACGACTTACCCGGCTGCCATTCATAATCGATGCTGAACCCTGCCTTGGCCAGCATCGCTACCAGTGATTGCCGGCTAAAGCGGTTCACGAACGGCGCCAACCCCACCGCCTGCATGGCTGGAATCAACAGCCGCCAGAGCACCATCAGTTCGCCCACCAGGGCGGTGCTGGAAACAAAAACGCCACCGGGTTTCAGCAGTTCATGAACCCGGGCAATCGCCGTTTCGGGGTTTTCCAGCAGATGGAGAATATTGAGCCCCAGCACCGCATCAAAGGTTTCCGCCTCCAGCGCCAGAGTTTCCATGGTGCCCTGCTGAAAGCGCACGTTCTCGACACCAGCATCCCGGGCTTTCTGTGTGGCGATGTCCAGCATTTTGCCGGATATGTCGGTCGCAAGAATTTCTTTTACATAGGGCGCATGAACCAGGGCAGTGCTGCCGGTTCCACAGCCGAACTCCAGTACCGACCAGTCTGGCCGGAAATATCCTTGGGTGATGTCGAGTTTTTTCCGGTAGGTTTCCTCGTCCCGCACCGGGCTTTTCGCATATCGGGGTGCGCTCTTGTCCCAGAATTCCTTTGAGGCCTTCATCGTGCAAACGCTCCTGTAAGCAGGCTGTCAGTAAAATCTGTCCCGGATTCACTTCGGTCCACAGCGAAACATTCGCATTGAATTAAGTTGCACAATAGGCGCCTAAACTAACGGTTCAGGAGGCTTTCAATGCCCATCGTTTGCGTCATTCGCTATCAGATAGACCCCTTCCAGAAAGAGCAGTTTAAAGTTTACGCCAAAAACTGGGGTGACATCATTCCGCGTTGCGGCGGTGACTTGATCGGCTACTTCCTGCCCTCGGAAGGAACCAACGACATCGCCTGGGGCCTTATCGGGTTTGATTCTCTTGCAAGCTACGAATCGTATCGGTGTCGCCTGAAGGCGGATGAGGCCGGAAAAAGGAACTTTGCGCTCGCTGAATCCCAGCGCTTTATACTACGGGAAGAGCGCAGCTTTGTGGAAGCCGCCGAAGGCACCGTGAATGTACCTTCAACACGTCGTTGCTCTGACTCTGTGGAGGAGATCTAAAATGTTGGCAGTGATATTTGAGTTGGAACCACGCCCGGGTAAAACCGCCGAATATCTCGATGAAGCAGCCGCGTTGGCGCCGCTTTTAGAACAAATAGACGGCTTCATATCCATTGAGCGTTTCGAGAGCCTCACGCACCCTGGCCGGATACTGTCCCTGTCGCTCTGGCGGGATGAAGCCGCTATTGCGCAATGGCGGAACATGGAAGCCCATCGTCACGCCCAGGCCAAAGGGCGGAGTGAGATCTTTTCCGACTATCGGTTGAGAGTGGCGGACGTTGTCCGGGATTATGGGCTTTCTGATCGATCAGCAGCGCCTAACGATTCAAAGGCTCATCATAACTCGTGAACACGAACGAAATTGCCCGAATAGCGTCACTAGTGGGAGTTCCTGCCCGCGCTACCATGTTGCTGGCACTCATGGATGGCCGTGCGTATACCGCGCATGAGTTGGCGAGAATAGGAGGGGTTTCTCCTCAGACCGCCAGCGGACATCTGTCGCTTCTGATTGAGGCGGAGTTGTTGGTGTTGCTGAAACAAGGGCGGCATCGCTACCATCGCCTGGCATCAAGAGAGGTAGCGACAATGCTGGAGGGCATCATGCAGGTCGCCGCGTTGGGCCGGAAACCGGCCAGGGTCGATACCGGTCCACGCGATCCCGGCATGAGGCGGGCAAGGATGTGTTACGACCATCTTGGTGGTCGCCTGGGTGTCGCCGTTGCAGACTATTTGATGGCAGAGCAAGCCATTGTGCTCGAACCTGATGGGGGCGCTCTAACAGACCGGCTACAGACAGCATTGGCGCCCATTGGTTTGTCGTTCGGCCAGCCCCAATCTGTTAACTCCGTGCCTTTGTGTCGCCCATGTCTCGACTGGAGTGAGCGCCGGTTTCACATAGCCGGCCCTTTGGGACAGCAGATTTGCAACCACCTGCTCGATAACGACTATCTGCGACGGCGTGAAGCAGGTCGGGAATTGAAAGTGACTGCGAAAGGCGCCACAGCCTTGTGCCGCTGGTTGGGTGCGGCACGCTGGAGTGAGGTGTGATTGTGGCGAAGCGGTTTCCGAAGACCGTGGACAATACCCCTGTTAACCCTCAGCCGCTGCTTTCCATCGCAGCGAACGCTTCAGCGATGGTTGGCGGAGCTGTGGGGCGGGCGTACATTGCCTTGAGATAGTCCCGCAACCGCGGAGCGCCCGCAAGCATCTCCTCTGTGTTGGCCCAGTCCAGTGTATATGCCGCGTTGAAATCCGCCACGCTTAGCCGGTCGCCAACCATGAACTCGCGTTCCGACATGTGCCGTTCAAGCACCTCTATCATTTCCAGGCATTCCTGTCTCGCCAGCTCGACATCCTGAGGTATTCGCTTCTCGTCCGGGTAAACGAACGTGTGGCGGGCGATGCGCCACAAAGGTTGTTCGACCTCGGTCACAAGGAAGAACATCCAGCGGTACATCTGTGCCCTGTCTTCCAATGTCTCGGGAATGAATCCGGCCTGAGGGTATTTTTCGGCCAGGTAGAGCTGAATTGCGGCCGATTCAGTTAACACAAGGTCCCCATCCACCAATACCGGCACCTTGGCGGCAGGGTTGAGAGAAAGAAAGTTCTGTTGGTGATGCTCATCCTGCATAAGGTCTACCGGGTGCAGTTCGTGCTCAAGGCCCAGTTCGTTAAGCAGCCAGACAACGCGCAAGGCGCGGGTTGGGGGTGTTCCGTATAATTTCAGCATTTCCTGCTCCTCCGATGCGTGGGCACCGTTTGTTCGATGGGTTCTTAATTAAGTCGAACCGGAGCATGTGAAATCGACATCACATTGTAATTTTACCTTTGAGCAATGATTGAAGTTAACGAGTCACTTCCGGGCGATTAGGAAAACCGATCCAGAACCGACCAGTCTGGCCGGAAGTATCCCTGAGTGATCGCCAGTTTCTTACGGTAGGTTTCCTCGTCCCGCACCGGGCTCTTGGCGTAGCGGGGCGTTCCCGGCATCAGACACGAACTTGCCCCCTTTCAATATAGGAGCGCAGCTTTGTGGAGGCCGTCGAAGGCACCTTCGACACTTTGTCGCTCTGACTCTGCGGGTGGCGGTGATAAGGGAGGCATCGCACGGATTGAAATGCACCCCAGTCTAGATCAAAATATACCAATTATTGGTACCAGTGAGGTGTCACGATGCAAAAGAATACCAGCATCACTTTAGGCCAACACTTTGATGCGTTCATTACAGAACAGCTCAAAAATGGCCGATACAGCTCGACCAGCGAAGTTGTACGTGCAGGGTTGCGCCTGCTTGAAGAGTCTGAAACCCGTCTGACAACACTCCGAAAACTACTTAAGGAAGGAGAGGACAGTGGTTTTGAAGACTACTCCTACGATTCATTCATTCAGGAGCTGGATAGCGAAAAACGGTAATGCCAAACTTCAAGCTTTCCAGGAAGGCCAAAGCTGATCTTAGATCGATTGCACTTTACACGGAACGTAAATGGGGTCGAGATCAACGAAATCATTACCTCCTTCAGTTCGACCAGTGTTTCCACCTCCTGGGCGAAAACCCGAACCTGGGGCGGGCCTGCCACGAAATCAGCCCTGGCTATCAGCAATACCCTCAGAGCAGCCATATCATTTTTTATCGGTTAGCTGCAGACGGTACAACTGAAATTATCCGGATCCTTCATAAGCGCATGTTGCCCGAGGGGCATTTGCTATAGGGCTTCGTCGCTCTGACTTACTGACGAAAACGCCGGATAAACGCCTCGGATTCCGCAATCGACTGCTCCATATTGCGAATCAGCGCATCCACGTCCTGGCGGATACCCACCAGCTCATTCTCCAGCGAGCCGATCGCCTGGGCGTTCAGATTGTGCTTGAGATACAGCACCTGATCCTGAAATGCCTCCAGTACCGGGTCCATGCGCTCCTCGGCATCGTGCATGCGGCTGATCAACTGGCTGTACTGGGTGCGGGTTTCATCAAGCTGTTGTTCGCTGCTGCGGCGCAGGGAGTCGCTTTCGTATTCACCGAGTTCGTCTTCCCATTCATCGAAGAGGGCTTCTGCAACGTCTTCCACCTTGTCGATACGGTCACGGACATCTTCCGCGCTGGACTTGCTGTCTTCGTAGGCATCGCTGATCTCGGCGTAGCGCTCCTTGAGATCGGTATCCGGCGTGTCCACCACGCTCTGGAAACGTTCAAGGGACGAGCGGAACGTCTCCTGGGCATCGTTCTGGCTGTCCCGCGCGTTTTCCACCCGGTCCACCAGGATGTCGCGCTTTTCAAAGCCGAGCTTTTCCATGGTGTTGTAGTACAGCGAGGAACAACCGCCCAGCAGCGCGACACTAAGTAACACCAGCCAAAGCCGCCGTGTCATGGATGGCATTATTGAACTGACAGTGACTGGGGTGGACATAGGGTCGTCTCCGGTTGGGGCATAGGTGCGAACCCGGAAAGTGAAGCATGGCGATGGTGCAATGACAAGCTACTGCCAGCTATCGCCATGGCTCGGGACGCGCTGGGGTTATTTTACCGGGGCTTTACTGGACGCAAACACACTCCGCCCCAACCACCGCCATAGGTCCAGGGTATCCCGCCTGCCGCCACGCACAAGTAGCCGGTGCGACTGCTGCTCGGCATCCGGGTCACTGTCGCCGGTCCAGATTTCGGTCAGGCTGGCGACGCTGGCCTCCACTACCAGGGTCAGTTCGTGGCCCGGGTCTTCACGGCACAGATCGATCTCGCCGTTGGCAACCACCAGCCACCAGTGCCGTTCCCGGTGCCGGGCATCGTTCAGGAAAAAGTGGATGACCACTTTGCGATCGGAAGGGAATTCGTCAATGTGTGCGAAACGGCGGATATCCCACATCAGGAAACCGGCATCGAGCTGGTTTGCCTGCAAGCGGCTGCCAATCCATCTCGCTCCCCAGTGACCAATGGCCAGGATGATCGGGCGCAGCTCCTCACCCGCCGGTGTAAGCACATACTCCTGGTTGTTGCCCTCCTGCACGCGTCGAAGCACCCCCACTTCCTCCAGCTTTTTCAGGCGCTGAGCCAGGAGCGTTGCCGACATTCTTGGCAACCCCCGCCGGATTTCATTGAAGTGTGTGCTGCCACACAGCAGCTCCCTCACCACCAGCGGTGTCCAGCGTTCCCCGAGTATTTCCGAACCCCGGGCAACGGTGCAGAACTGTCCATAGTTGGTCATGGGCTTTGGCTCCCTGGGCGGCGTGAGTGCCCCGAACTTTCATCCTAGCCCTTTTTCGCATGGCTGGCGCTCCATTTTCTGGACTATCGCCTGCACCCGGCCGGGGGGATAGTGATTTCAGACACCACGGGAAAGGGGAATACCATGATCAAGCTCGCCATCATTCAGGAACCACCGGTCTTTCTGGACCGGGAAAAGACCATCGCAAGGGCAGTGCAATTGGTGCAGGACGCCGCCAACCAGGGAGCCCGGCTGATCGTTTTCTCGGAAGCCTTCATCCCCGGTTATCCCGTCTGGATATGGCGGCTGAAACCGGGCGGTGATTGGGGGCTCTCGGAGCAGTTGCACCGGCGACTGCTGGACAACGCTGTCCAGCTTGGTTCTGACCAGTTGCGGCCCCTGCTGGAGGTCGCCAAGGAAATGCAGGTGACCATCGTGTGCGGCATCGACGAACGCGACGAAGACACCAGCCGCGCCACCCTCTACAACTCGGTAATCACCATCAGCCCCGAGGGCACGGTGCAGAACTGCCACCGCAAACTCATGCCCACCAACCCGGAACGCATGGTATGGGGCTTCGGCGATGCCAGCGGGATGAAAGTCACCGACACCCCCGTTGGCCGGGTCGGGTCACTGGTGTGCTGGGAAAACTACATGCCACTGGCGCGCTACGCACTGTTCGCCCAGGGCATCGATATATACATCGCCCCCACCTACGACAGCGGCGACCGCTGGGTTCGCACCCTTCAGCACATTGCCAGGGAAGGCGGGTGCTGGGTGCTCGGCGCCGGTAATGTGCTACGCACGAGCGATCTGCCCGATGACTTTCCGGAGGTTGACCGCCTGTATCCGGACAAGGAAGAATGGATTAACTGTGGTGATTCCGTGGTCATTTCGCCCGCCGGGGAAATCGTAGCCGGCCCCCTGCGAAAGGAGACCGGCCTCCTGCTGGCAGACATTGATGTCACCGAAGTGAACGCGGCAAGGCGCAGCCTTGATATCGTCGGCCACTACGCCCGGCCGGACATCTTCTCACTGCAAGTGAACACCCGGCCGCAAAGGCCGGTCAGCTTCAATGAATAGGGAGACAAGTGACGGAATCAATGAGGGGGATGTGTCATGAACGAAGAAAAGGTCTACCACGGAAGCTGTTTTTGCGGGGCGGTCCAGTTAACCGTCAGGGGTAATCCGGAAGCCATGGGCTACTGCCATTGCGAATCCTGCCGGCACTGGTCGGCCAGCCCGGTGAACGCATTCACCCTATGGAAGCCGGACGCTGTTTCCATCCAACAGGGCTCAGACAACATTGGCACCTACAACAAGACACCGGGAAGCAGCCGTAAATGGTGCAAAACCTGTGGCGGTCACCTGTTCACCGAGCACCCTTCCATGGGGCTGACGGATGTCTACGCTGGGATCATTCCGGAGTTCCCCTATGAGCCCGGTGTGCATGTTCACTATCAGGAGGCTGTGCTGCGAATCCGCGATGGCCTTCCGAAACTGAAGGATGTGCCTTCGGAAATGGGTGGTAGTGGGGTCGAGGTGGCTGAATAGGCGGAGTCTAACTGCTTTCAAGTAAAACAGCCTGCCCCGACCTGTAACGCCGGGGCAGCGCCGCATATCACGCCTTCATATGCGCCCGATACTCCCCCTGTCGCTCCAGCATCCAGCCCGGATACTCCGTCGGTAGGCGGCTGACCTCATCCAGGGCTGCCAGTTCGTCGGCTGAGAACCGGACCTGTGCCGCCAGGAGATTGTCCCGCAACTGGTCTACCCGCTTGGCCCCGACAATCACACTGGTTACGGCGTTCTGGTGCAGCAGCCAGGCAAGCGCAATCTGAGCCACACTGACGGGCTGGTCGTCGACCTTCTTGCTGATGGCGATCTCCCGCATCACGGCGATGACAGCACTGCCACGCTCCCGGTTGACAGGCGGGAAATCAAACTTGGCGCGCCGGCTCTCCTCGGAGACGTCCGGCCCCTCGTACTTGCCGGAGAGGTAGCCGCCCGCCAGTGGGCTCCACACCATCAGGCCGATGTTTTCGGACTCCAGCATGGGGATCACTTCCCGTTCGAGATCCCGGCCCACGAGGGTGTAGTAAGCCTGCAGTGACAGAATCGGGCACAGGCGGCGGGTGCGTGTAATGCCAACGGCTTTCATCACCTGCCAGGCGGCCCAGTTCGACAGGCCGACGTAACGGACGTGGCCGTGTTGCACCAGGGAATTCAGCGCCTCCAGGGTCTCCTCTATCGGCGTGGCCGGGTCGAAGCCGTGGATCTGATACAGGTCGATGTAGTCGGTTTGCAGTCGCTGCAGGCTGGCCTTGCACTCGCTCATGATGTGGCCACGGGAGGCACCACGGGCGTTGGGGCCTTCACCCATAGGGCCGAGCACCTTGGTGGCCAGTACGACATCTTCGCGGCGAACGTTCAGATTCTTCAGGGACTGCCCCACGATGCGTTCACTGGCACCACCACCGTACACGTTGGCGGTATCGATAAAGTTGATGCCCGCCTCCAAGGCCGTCTTCATCAGCTGATCGGCCTGTTCCTGCTGCAACTGGCCGATCAGCCCCCACATGTCGTCCCCGCCGCCGAAGGTCATGGTGCCCAGGCACAGTTCCGATACAAACAGCCCCGAGTTGCCTAGCGTCCGCAGGCGCAGGGGTGCGTCATGGGTGGATTGGGGTAAGTTGGGAGTTGTCATAGCCGATCACCTCTTCGTTATGGATGAACCTGCCGGAGCAGGGCCGTGGGTTCATACTAGGCGACGCACGGCCAATCGAGCTGGCGGAAACTCTCAGAGGATTGCACAATCCTCGCAACCTGATATCAGCCTGGGGATGCCCCTGCTGAAGTGCGGCGCCGGACAGTCTATGATCCCATCAGAACAGGAGACCGCCATGACCGCCCAGCCCAACGTCATACCAATGCAACCGGACAACCCATCCCTGAGCCGGCTCCGTGATCTTGTCGAGCAGCAATGGCAGACCCATGGCCCGGAGAGCGCGATCGACGGTTTACGCCTGACCCACGCCCTGGAACCCAGCGGCACCATCCGAGCCCTTTATCAGACCTCGTTCTGCATCGTATTGCAGGGGGCCAAGGTAACGGCGGTTGGGGAGTCGGCTTTTCATTATCGCCAGGGCGAGTGCCTGCTGGCGTCCGTCAATGTGCCAGTGAACTCCCGGATCGTGCAGGCCTCCCCCGATAAGCCGTATCTGGCGCTGAGCCTGTCGATTGATCCGGCGATGATTTCCGAGCTGCTGGTGACCCATCCGGAAATGGCGTATCGGGGCCCAAAACAACCGGCACTGGTCACGGCCGGGATGCCGGATGACCTGTACGATCCTGTCATTCGCCTGCTCCGGTTGCTTGATCAACCGGACGATCGTGAAGTTCTGGAGCCGCTTGTCCGTCGGGAAATCTGTTGGCGTATATTGCGTTCGCCGCTGGGGCCGGCTCTGCAGCAGATCGGCCTGAAGGACAGCGACACCGCCCGCATTGGCCGGGTAACGGCCTGGATGCAGGCGAACTACCAACAGCCCTTCCGGGTGGCCGAGCTGGCGGCAATGGCGAGTATGAGCCCGGCGACCTTCCACCGGCATTTCAAGAGCATCACCCGTTTAACGCCTGTGCAGTTCCAAAAGTTGGTGCGCCTGCAGGAAGCCCGGCGGCTGTTGTTAAGCGATCAGGAAGTGGCGAGTGTTGGCTACCAGGTCGGCTATGAAAGTCCGTCCCAGTTCAGCCGCGATTACCGCAAACTGTTTGGCGCGCCACCGGGCCGGGACAAGGCCGTGATGCGTTCCAGTGTGGCGATTGAGAGTGGTGTATGAGGGGGGCGCCGGTCAAATACCGTACTCCCGCTCAACCTTCGCAACCCGCACCCGGAAACTGGAATACCATTGCTGATGGCCGCGCCGCTGGGCCTCCTGATGCTCCGCGTTCTGCTTCCAGTTGCGAATGGCCTCAAGGCTTTCCCAGTAGGACACCGTAATGCCCAGCCCCTCCCGGGCGGATTCCATACCCAGGTAGCCGGGTTGTTGTGCCGCCAATTCGGCCATTCGCTCGGCCATTTCGCCGTAGCCGTTGTCGCCCTCGGTGCGGTGGCTGGTGAAAATGACAGCATAGTAGGGCGGAGTGGGGGTGTTGGTGATTTCTGACATGGCGTGCTCCAGGGTAAGTCCAGTACAAACTGGGGCTAATGGTTAGGCTTTTCTACTTCCCACTGCTCTCGTTGCAACCGGTAAAGCACATGTGGCCGCAACGGGCTACTCTCGGGCAAACTGGGATGTTCAAACTCGCCACTGTACGTCATGCCGATGCGCTCCATGACACCGCGTGATCGCAGATTGCCAACGGTGGCAAAGGAGACAATTTCAGAAAGCCCCAGCTGTTGAAACCCCATATCCAGGGCACCGCGAGCAGCTTCTGACGCATAGCCATTCCCCCAGTGGGCGAACGATAGGCGCCAACCAATCTCCACACACGGAGAAAACGGCATCGCCGCAACGGGGACGTGTAGCCCGCAAAAGCCAATAAAGGGCTCGGCGCCCTTGACTTCTACCGCCCAGAACCCCCAGCCACGTTGTTTGATGAGCGAACGAATTGTCTCCGCCATCTCGTTGCTTGCATGCCCACCCAGCGGCTCGGGGAAGAACTCCATAACCTTTGGGTCGGCGTTTAGAACGGCGAACGGCTCGAGATCACTCTCGCGCCATTGGCGCAAACGTAGTCGTTCGGTCTGAAATTCCAATAATTCTGCCATAACTGAATGAGCCTTACTCCTGACGACGGACGTTAGAAGCTGCCTCGCGGATCGCGAGGCAGAAGTTTATCGGGCGGAGCTCGATGCCCCAGCCCAACTTCTCGCCCATGCGCGCTGCCGGGTGCAGCGAGGCGAGCTTAACCGCTGCATCGAAGTCCGGCGCTTCGATGATCACCACACCGCCCACGACTTCCTTGGTTTCCGCGAACGGCCCGTCGGTGACTATCAGTTTTCCGTCCTTGAGGCGCATCGACTTTGAGTCCCAGCTCAGGCTCCCGCCCCATGTGACCTCGCCCGCCGCCTGCATCTCGGCGTCAAAGCTCTTGCACTTCTCCCCAATCTCGGCCAGCTCGTCTTTGCTCATCTTGTTGAATTTTTCTTCGTTTCCGTAGGCCAGCAGCATGTATTTCATGGTGTTTCTCCCGATTGTCGTTTCATCAAAAACCTTTAATAGGCTCATCGGGTAGTCGATCAGGCATCGCGGATTTCGACAATCGAGCGATTTTTCTCGATGCGGTAAGGAAATAAACCTGTCCCGGTTTGCCAATGATGTGCGTAACGGTTCGACCAAAACACAGGTCGAACCGGGAAAATGGGATAAGTGAATCTTTTATCCGTTGATGAAAGACTCAGACAGTTTTTCGGCACATGAGGATGTCGCATAGTCAGCGGCCGCCCTGAAGTCTTCCCCAGAGCCATCAAGAACATCCTCAGCGGGCACACCCAGCAAATCGGACTCCGATGCTTTGACTGTGCAAGTGGCACGCCATACCGCCTTCCCATCATTAGTGCGCACCAGTGTTGCATCGCTAATATAATTCAGGAAAAAAGTATTCCAGCTCAGGGGGCCGTGTGCAAAAGAGCCGTATTTAGTCCTGAACTCAAGAATGTATGGTGCATCATACTGGGAGGTCAGCCTGCTGAAATCATCAGAATCAACCGTCGGCTCCACCTTGTTGGCAAGCCTGAAGGAATAGGGCCTCTCACTGCCTACTGCGGTTATAAATTTCTCTCTCACCTCAGCTGTGAAATCCGGGATTTCATTGAATGACGTGATTCCTTTCCAGCTAGGCATGCTGTCCGGCCTTTCGGAATACCACGTCAATGTGTCGAAAAGTGCGATGTCAGGGGTAGTAAAAAGGAAGCCTGGCGTTTCTTGGATGGCAACAACTATCTCACTTGAGAATATCTTGTTTCGGCTATCTTCCATCTCAATAGACTGTGGTAATGCGCCGCAGCCCGAGAGGACTAACAACGAACAACCAAGTACACCAAGTCGCATAGTAACCATCCTATATCCTCTTTTAGTTTTATGGTTTTTCAACATAACTACTTCTGCATCAGTCAGGTGCATTTCCGCACTCTTGTTCTGTCTTCGCGATCCGAATCTGATTGCTGGATCGTGTCCGGTCAGAGCGTCAGTATCGGTATAACCCCTATGCCGACAATCAGATAGCCTCCAAGACCCCAGAGAAACCGAGGTGAGAGCTTCTTGAAGAAAACACCAAACCGCTGCGCCACGCCGTAGCGCTTTTCGTCTCCTCGGACATCCCAGAATGCTATATCGAGTGGGTCTGTGAATTTTATCCTCGGGTCTTCGTGCCGTGCGTGTTCTTTGGGTACCCCCGCAATAAAGAAAAGCAGCGTAACTGGGAAAAGAAAGCCGAAAATCAGGGTCGCAATCGGGTTTACCCCGGCATCCACGCTGCGCTTTACGGTAAAGCAGAAGAAGGAGATGGCCGCCAGCAAAGCAACGATCAGGAAAATATCTGCGTGGTAGGAGGTCCCGGGCAGCAGATTCATCACTCCCTGAACAAGGCCTAGCGTCGCGCTCGTCCCTAACACCAGCACCAGAAAAGCAAACAGCCACTCCAGCCGGGAGATACGCCCCCTCGAATTCGCCAGCAAGCGGCCAAGCCATCTCCAGCCTAAACGTTCACTGTTCTTGATTTCGCTGGCATGGGCGGCGTCCAGAAGCAGGTAAATATTGTCCATGGGCAGGCCCGGCACGTGCCGGTAGTCGTTGCTCCAGCCGAATGTGCGGTCCAATGTCAGAAGTACGGTTCGGTCCAGTGGACAGCATCGGGGGGAGGCTTCGGAGATTTTTTGCCAAAGCACATTGAGAACATAATGGCCGATGTCATCTCGAATACCCGGGAATTCGAGCAGCGGATTGTTCAGGAGCGCTTCCATCGCTTCGAGGTTTGATGTGTCCTCCGCTTTTTGAATCATGGCTGCGATTTCGTCTGCCAGGTGCCGGACCTCTCGGGCATCAACCGCCGGGCGTTCGGCCAACGCCGGCTGAGGCTCTGAGATCGGTTGCGGCTCGAGTTGGGAAGACGGCGAGGGTGTGGTTGAGGCTGCTGGCGTCGCCAATGAGGAAGCAGGATCGGCCTGCGACGGTGCCGAAATAGCCTTCAGGGCTGTCTCGTAGGCCTGGCGTAGCGTCATGAACTCGTCAGGCTTGTCCTCTGGATTGCACTCTTTTGCTCGTCGTGCGTAAGCGAGCTTGATCGTGCGCTTGTCGCTGTTCGGCTCGATGCCGAGATATTCCCAGGCGTTCACCACATTCCCCATTGTTTGCGGATAGCATCCAGGCGTTGTTCAACGGCAGTACGTATCGTGTCCACCCGTTGCGAATCCTGAGAGTCCATCGCGTTTTCCAGTTCCATGATCAGGTCGCTGATCAATTGTCTCTGTTCCCCCAGGGCTTCAGAAAACATTCGTTCCGCTTCCATCATCACCGCGATGTTGGCGCTGTCCTCCCGCGGATGAAACTTGAGCGAGTCCAGCCGCTTCAAGGCACGTTCGATATCGACGTCCGAGAGCTCGGTCGCCGTGTTGCGAATGATGAGGCGATCCTTGACCCCGGTGCTCAGAACCTCTGCCTGCACTTCGAGTATGCCGTTGATGTCGTAGGTAAAGCGGACATCCACGGCTTCCTCGGAAGCAGGTTTGGGTGGAACGGGAACGGTCATCTCGCCAATCTTGATGTTGTTTTTGACCAGTCTCTGCTCGCCCTGGTAGACATGCAGCTGAACCTGTTTCTGATGGTCAGACACCGTGTAGAAGCGGTCGACCCGACTGGCGGGAATCACGGTATTGCGCGGAATGAGCACGGAGAAAAAGCCAGTGCGAGTGCCCTGTTCCAGCGTCTGCGCCGATTCGATGCCCAGGCTGAAGGGGCAGACATCCGTCAGCACGGTATCCCGCAGAGCCTGGTTACGCTGTTTAAGAGCCGCCTGGATGCCCGCGCCCATAGCAACAACAAGGTCTGGGTCGAGATTGGCAGAAGGGATGCGCCCAAACATACGCCCGACAGCGTTCTTGATCATGGGCATGCGGGATGCCCCGCCGACAATGATGACCTCATCAAATCCTTCGCGACCCAAACCGGAGTCCCGCACCGCTCGCTCGAGTGGGGCGCGAAGACGATCAAGCAGGCCGGCGCTATATCCCAGAAAGTCATCCCGAGTGACGGTAGTTGCGAGCGACTGGCCGCCGATGGATGCCTTCACGTCAACCTGAACGTCCTCGCAAAGCGCGGCCTTGGCCTGGTCGCAGACGCGGTAGACATGTGCCCGCTCTTCCCGGCTCAGTTTCTGACTGCCAAGTTCCCACTTTGCCAGTACCCCCGCCACCAGTGCCCGGGTGAAGTCCTCACCGCCGAGGAAACTGTCGCCGCTGGTAGCGTGTACTTCCAGCAGGTCATCGAATTTCTCCAGGATGGAGACATCCAGGGTGCCGCCACCAAGATCGATCACGATAAAGGTGCTTTCGTCCCGCTGCTCGCGCAACCCATACGCCAGGGCAGCGGCCGTTGGCTCGTTTATCAGGCGTTCAACGTGCAGGCCGGCAAGCCGTGCTGCAGTGAGCGTAGCGGTACGCTGGTTATTGTTGAAGTAGGCAGGGACACTGATGATGGCTTCTTCGACGTGTTCCCCGAGAAAGGCTTCTGCATCGGCTTTGATCTGCTTGAGAACCAGCGCTGAAAGCTCTTCCGGGGAGTAGCTGTTCCCGTTCAGGGCAAGGCGTTCGGACGTGCCCATCAGCCGCTTGAATTGCGACGCCGTGGCGTGAGGGTGGGTCACCAGGCGGTCCTTGGCAGGCCGGCCCACCAGCACATTACCACTGCGGTCCACACTCACCACGGAAGGGGTAAGCCATTCGCCAAGAGCGTTCGGGATGATTACAGGTCCATCTTCTTTCCAGGCACTTGCCAAACTGTTGGTGGTGCCCAAATCAATGCCGATGACTGCCATTGAAGTTCCTTGGTTTGTGTCTTTTTAGCGGAAGAAAAATAGCAGCATTCGAAGGCCAAATGATGTTTCGGCGTTCTTTCCTTTTGGGCTGCTTGAAGTGTGCGAGGGAATTGCGGGAGGACTACGCAGATCGCTCCATGTCATGGCATATCATCCTTGAACTGGCTTCCAGGGTGTGCGTTGTTTGTTGTTTATCGGGAAATATTACATCAACGCAATGTATGAGGCCATACACCACAGCCACAACTAACAGAAGGGCCAAACCTGGCCCTTCTGTTAGTACCGTTTCCGGAAAATGGTCTTCAGTTACTGGTTACGCATCCTGATCCCGTGCATGGCGCACAAGCTTGGTTAACCAGGAACCTCCTGCGCACCAGTTTTCGTCTGAATCTTCAGCAGATACAACCGCCACAACATAGGGACCGTCGCTCCAGAAAGCGAACATCGGGCCGCCGGAATTTCCGGGCGTTATGTCCGCGTGAGTCTCCATGGATCGAGCGGGGCCGAGATCATGCCAGGGCTCATTCAGCTTCTTGTCGCGTTGAAAGGTTGGGCGCAAAGCGCTACCAATACTGCCGGGATAGCCGATATTGAACCAGTAAGGTTCGTCATCCCATGAGCTGTTGTACGTTCGCGTGCCCATCCATCCAAATAGATCGCCAATACGATCAGCCGTGACCAGAACGGCATAGTCCTCGTCAAGTTCAAACCAGCCAACGCTGCCGGTCACTTTTGTATAGAACCAGACCCGGGTGATGGCGGTGATAGCACGGACTGAACCGCCGGATCGATGAACCTCAACGGTACCTGCGCCATTTGAGCGCCAGTCGACCACATGGCTTGCCGTCAGCACATGCCTGGGGCCAACAATGACGCCCGATCCTGAGCCGGACGACGTCAGAACCTTGCAAATGGTCCCCCACGGGTAGCTGATGTCGTTGTAAATCCTGCGGTCCTCCGGATTGAAAACCGTAAGAGGCCTAAGATCCTTTCCGTTCAGAAGAACACGAGGCGGTTTTGCCAGCTTGTCCCTGCAAGGTACGGAGCTTGCCCCAAACCACTTGGGCATCATTGGCGCGGTAGGTTTTTCGTCAGACCTTGCGTCTCGTTTGGCTTCAAGCCCTTTATATTTGTAGGGCTTTGGTTCCGGCAGCAGCATGGACTGCAGGTCTTTCGGTATTGTGCCCTTCGGACTTCTGTCGAAACGTTCGGCAACCTGGGAGGCAGAGAGAGGTGATTCATCATTCGCTTTATCTTTGCTAGCCATTTTGAAGTTCCTTTTTCAATGCTAAACGATGGCTTCCAGCGCCAGACGAGGCCAGCGCTGAACCTGCCCCGGTTCTGTATGCATCCAGCAAAAACCGACGATGACCAGCGCAGCAACACCGCCTTGTGAATCTCCGGGGGCAAGACTCTCCAGCTCGAATCAGAGTCACTAGTTAGTTTAGGTCTTTAGGGTGGGTGGTCAAAGTTTGTACAGGTCAAGGCTCTTCCAGTAAGACGCAGTAATGCCCAGATTCTCTCAGGCCGATCCAATACCCAAGAAGCCCAGTTGGTGGGTAGCTAACTCAACCATTTGCCCAGCCCTTGTTTGACATCCAGTCGGGGGCCGGTCGTGTGACGGCCGTCGCGCCAAACGCTTCTACCAGCCTCGCTATGCGTGAGTTTGCGCCGACCGTGCCACCATAGATTGTATGCAGTTGCAGCGAGTTAAAGCCAAACACCGCCAAGGCTTGCATGACCTCCAAGGCATACGTGTATCGCCCCCAGTATTCCGGCGCTAGTTCGATTCCCAATTCCGCAGTTCCTGCTTCCGCATTCGCACATCGCAGCCCACAGCAGCCAATAAGCACTTGGGGGGCGTCCCGTAAAATGATGGCGAGTTGATAGTTCAGCCGTGGCTGCTCAGCCGCCCATGCCTTGAATAGGTCAATGAGCTCGCGAGCATGCTCGGGATTGGCTTGCTCGGCCCCATAGAATTCCTGAGAGCGAGGATCGTTGTGGTATGCCTCAAAAGCGGCCGTATCCCCATCCCCGAAATCGCGGAGAACAAACCTTCTCGTCACCAATTCCATTGTGCGCGCTCGCTTCCTTAGGGCCGGTAAGGGCTATGTGGCTCAGGCACTCGCCGCATGGCGTTTGCGGTAAATGATAACGTCCCAGCCACGGTATTTGGTGCGGGTATCAATTCTGAACCCCACCTTCTCCGCCACACCAGCAGAAACGACGTGGCGGGTTGCGATGATCGCTATGATCGAGTCAATGCCACAGTGCGAGAAGCCGTACTCCAACGCCGCCTCCGCAGCCTCTGACGCCAGGCCTTGCCCCCAAACGCTTGGTGCAAGGCGATAGCCGACCTCTATTTCCTGAGCGCCATCAAGCTCTACGTGGCTCAATCCGCAGAAACCAATAACCGCCCCGGAAAGACGATCAACAACAGCCCACTGACCAAAACCATTATCCCGGTATGAGTCCAGGCACCAGTCGATAAACTGCCGGGTATCATCCTCGGTGCATGGTCCATTGGTCGAAAACTCCATGACCTTCGGGTTACCAATAATCTCCGCAAGTGCGTCCACATCACCGGATGAAAACTCACGCAGTAACAATCTGGGTGTTTCAGTTATGAGCACGCGTCTGTCCTTGATGCATTTTGTGTATGACGCCCGCGAACTGCTTCGAGCATTAGTGGTTACGACAATGGAGTCTGCTACGCCTCAAGTACGTCGGCGCATCAGGGTGTTGCTCAACCTTTCCATAACGGGTTGTAGCAGGAAAATATTCAGAACTGAACTGCACGTCACCCGCTATTTGCTCTCCGAAAGTGCGCGCGATAAACGCCAGCATGAGATCAATACCCGCCGAGATACCGGCCGATGTCCAGATACTGCCATCCTCAACAAAGCGCTCTTCTATGACCTCAACATCACCCAAGGCTCTCAGGCGTTCAAGTGACGCCCAATGGGTGGTCGCTTTTTTACCAGACAACTGGCCTGCAGCATGGAGAATGAAAGACCCGGTACACACCGATAACAGCGCCTGGCAGTGTTCAGCCTGCCGTCGCACAAAACCTGTTAGGGCTTCGTTGTAGACTTCTTTCTGCGTCCCCCGCCCACCTGGAACCAAGAGGTAGTCCAGCGGCGGGCAATCTTCGAAGGAAATATGTGGGTTAACCGACAAGTCTCTGGCACACAGGATGGGTGATTTCGATTCTGCGATAATGAAGCAGTTTTCCGGGCCGTTGGCGGAATGTGCTGCTCGGGAACCGGGGCGAACCCTCAACGCCTGAGTGTATTTGAATTGTAGAGATTGTTGATGCCAGTGGCCGCTGGGGGCCTTCATGCAGCAGCTCGATGATGGCAGGCTCCTCATTCGAGAGACCGGTAACAAGTGCGTAGCGCTGCATGACTCTCAAGCGATAACTCGAACCTTGATATCGCTCTCCAATGCGCTACGCCCAAGCCATCGGCGTGCTCGCCTACACCCTCCTCAGTGAGCTCCCGGAACTCCGATCATTGAACCGAAAAGAGATTGCAGCACTGGCACTGGTCGGTGTCGCACCTATAAACCGGGACAGCGGCCGTTTACCCCCGCTGCTCTGCCGAAAACTGATGCTCAATGACCTCATAGTGCTGCACCGAAAGGTCAGGCTCAAGCTCATAAACCTCATCCTCTGGGTACAAGCGTGCCCGCGAAATATCGTTGCCAGAAAACGCCTTGATGGACTCCAGCTTGTCCCAGTAAGTGATGAGGGTAAGTTCTATTTTGGCGGGCAATGATCGACGGAAGATTTGAGCACCGAGAAAGCCTGGTGTTGCAGACGAATCCTTGATGCCGGTTTCGTAAAGATAGCCCGTGAACCCCGCACTGTGGGCTTCAGGCACTCGGCACTTCCATTCCCTGGCGATCATAACCGCACACTCTCCCTTGCTTTGTAACGCCTTGGCTTTGCGACGTGCCGGAGCGCCAGCGTAGGCACGTCCGACAAGAGCCACTGGTTAAATGGCTATCGTTCGCCTTCTAGCTCGTGCCATACCCTTAGAATGATGATGGTACTCACATGTACGGAATAGCGGACAACGTACTTGCCAAAAACCATGTCGCGGATGGAATCAGGTACCGGCGCCAATTCAACCGGTGTTCCCATTCTGGGGAAGTCTGGGAGTAATTCGATTTTGCTAACCAGTTCTGCGGCTATCCTGCCTGCCGTAGGAGGATTGTGAACTGCGATAAACTCCCTGAGGCGCTTCAAATCTTCAATGGCTTCGTCCGTGTAAACCAGTTTCACTTACCTGACCTCGGCGCATCCTGCTCGTTTTCGGTTCCCCAACTGTTGAGCCAACCATGGACCTCGCTAGCATCAACTACCTTTCCTTGGGCGGCCGATTCCATTGCCTCTAGCGTTTGCTGCCAACGCTCCTGCTCACGCTGTTGCTTTTCAATGTATTCTGATAGCGCCTGATTAATCACCCAGCCTTTACTTCGGTGGAGTCTGCCGGCAATTACTTCCAGGTGCTGTTCAACTTCTGCCTGAAGACGAACGGTAGTGACACTCATAACTGTACCCTCAATGCGGATTACTACAAGGTATTACATCATAGTTAGCGAGGGTGCGGCAAAAGAATTTAACAGCGTGTTACACGAACGCGTTCGCATAACACGCATTCGTATAATTCCAATTGTAGCCGTCCCTTTCTGACCCAGAAAACTATTTAAAATCAAATGGTAATCGGAGTCCAAAACGGCTACCGCCGGAGTTTTTCGATCCGGTTCGTATAACTCCAGACTGCTACAGGCCCCCCGCATGATTCCGACATTTCCAAAAGCGTATACACAGAATACACCAGGCACAAACCCCAGCACATGGCTGGGGTCTGAGGTAAGAGCGGACTGGAGGAGGGGCGTTACTTCTTCAACCCCATCTCCTCAATCGAAATCTCCCGCATCTTGAACTTCTGGATCTTCCCGGTGACGGTCATCGGGAATTCGTCCACGAACTTGTAGTTCCTGGGGATCTTGAAGTGGGCTATTTTGCCTTTGCAGAATTCCCGCAGCTCGTCGCCGGTGACCGGGTCTGCGTCGGGGCGTAGTTTCACCCAGGCGATGAGCTCTTCACCGTACTTGTCGTCGGGAATGCCGGTCACCTGCACTTCCTCGATGGCGGGGTGGGTGTAGAGGAATTCCTCGATTTCTTTCGGGTAGATGTTCTCGCCGCCGCGGATGACCATGTCCTTGATGCGGCCGACAATCTGGATGTAGCCGTCTTCGTCCATGGTGGCCAGGTCGCCGGTGTGCATCCAGCCGGCGTCGTCGATGGCTTCGCGGGTTTTCTCGTCGTTGTTCCAGTACTTCAGCATTACGCTGTAGCCACGGGTGCACAGTTCGCCGATTTCGCCCCAGGATATGATGTTGTCGTTGACCTTTTTCATCACCTCCGCCGGGCAGAAGGAGTCGCAAGCTGTTTCATGTTTGTTTACATTAAATTATGTTAAGGTCGCAGCGTCAAAAGGAAATGCTTTTTGTTGTGGATTAAAGGATTGATCATAATGCTACGATTATCTTCGAAGTTTTTCGTACTGCTCGCACTGTTTTTAACTCTCCTTGGTTGTCGCGGAAACTCATCTTCAGACACGAATGCGCCTCCTGAAATCGGCCACGCCTACTTCTTGCAAAATGCGGGAGGTGATGTTGCTGTTACTGATCTTTTAGGCTCGGAAACCTACGCCCACACATCAGTGAGTGATGGTTCTGATGGCTTGAAGGTAAGTCAGTGGGCAGTGGATCTTACGGCACCTCAGTCCGAGGAACTGGTTGTTGTGAGGGTGACCGGCGGTGCCGACGTTAGCGGCCAATCATTGGCGATTTCTGAAAATGCAGAAGTGTTTGCAGTAGCCGCTGTCGAAGATGTTCGTAACGGAATCAATGTAAGTCCTTTATCTGACCTGGTGTGGCGAGTTTCGAGCGCATACCTACAAAGGTCGGAACGGTCTGACTCTGTTAACTATTTAAACTACCTCGCAGGCCTATTTCTCAAGGAAGACTTGAATGGGGATGGGGCGGTTAACCATCAAGACGTTCTCGATTTTAATCCGAATGATCCTCAGCACACGGCCAGTCTGGCTTTTGATTTTTCAACCGTATGTTGTGACATGCAGACGTATGTTGAACTCGTTCTTTCGGGCGCTTCCACCGACGAGATCGATGTGGAAATCAAAAATCTGTTTGGTGGAAGCGTTTCGTTAGCTCAGGATGAAACAATCTCCAGCCACGCGGGTATTACCGTGGTTGGTTTCGGTGCCGGGTACGTGCTGGATGAAAATGGTGAAAGGGTATACGACCCGGAGCAAATAAAAACACGCTTTCATGTCTCCAAAAGTCGTTCCAATAGTTACTATCTAACTGCCTACCCGGACTCCGGGAGCAGAATGCTGGGATGGGATGGCTGCGATAAAGTCAGTGCAGATGGGACTCGCTGTGAAATAAAGAGCTTTCTGCGCGATCGGGTCGTGGAAATCAACTTTGGATACACAGAAGTAGCCATTTCGGCTAACTATGTAGGCCTCGGGGAAGGACTCACTGGCCAAGTCTCGCCAGATAGAATAACGGTTGACCTGCCTGCTGATGAGACCCTGAAAAACCGATTGATCAACCTGTCGTCGGGTGACCAGGTATCCCTCGTAGTCAACGATAAGCCGCTCTTGGTCAGTGTGCAGGATGTTATCAGCCATGGGGACTCGGTCGAGTTTGGATATCAGCAGGCGAAACTTACTGATGTCATTCAAAAAGGAACGGGTACGTTCAGTAAGGCGTTCTCTGCGGACGATATAGAGTCGATTGAATACCCAACCTCTCCCGCCTCTCAATCAATAACTATAAAGCCCTATAAATTATTGGCCCAGTCAAGCAATGACCCGTCTGTTATTAGTTTGTCGGTAGAGCCAGCCGAAGCCAATACTAAATCAACGCTACAAGACAGTGGAACCTGGGACGTCGATGGCCAATTGCTGGAACTCTCTGGCAGCCTTGATGTGAAGTTTGAGCTCGATGTGAGCGCCTCATTCGAATATGAGGAGGGGCTTAAGTTCTTTAAGGTCTCTCCCTCCATCAGTAATGAGGCAAACATTACGCTTATGGCCAGTGGGTCTTTGAAGACTCAGAAGGGTGCAGGTGGAAATGACGTTGTACGGAGAAAGCTCGGTCGTATAAATTTTGCTAGAACGAGTTTCTTAATAGGTTTTGTGCCCGTTTATTTGAATCCCTATGTTGACGTATACCTGGGTGCGAATGGTGAGGTGACGGGACAGTTGGGACTTGAATCCAACCTGACATCGTCGGTTTTCGCTGGCATCTACTACTCAAAAGGGGTGGGGTTTGAGTATTCGAGCGGCTACAGCAGTGACTGGAGCCCCGGAGAACCCGTTGTTGAAAGCCAGGCAAGATTCCGGATGTATGTGGGCGCGCAACCTACGGTTCAGATATACGACTTAATGGGCCCCGCGATTGATATTCAGGGCTATTCCGAGATGCGATCATCGTACGACTTAACATCAGCGTGTAATGAATCGCTCACATATGGCATTTATGCGGGGCTGGAAAGCGTCTTAAAGTGGGAAACCACAGGCGGAAAAAAGTTTTTTGAGGTTGTTGGGATTACGCCTCCGGGCCTTCAAGTCAAAATCGGTTCGAAAGAAGGCAAGATTTTTGAGAATAAACTAAATATGTGCGGCCCTGCTCCTGCAGCCATGCTTGTCAACGGTAGTGGCATATCCGAAATTATTGAAGAGGGAAGCAGTGAGAATATTGTTCGAACTATTTCCGTCAAAAATGTGGGCGGGCAGTCACTGAGCTGGAGAGCGGATTACCAGGCCGACAGTTACCTGATGGTGTATCCGGACAGAGGTGAATTGGAGCCGGGTGAGACTCAAACACTCTCGATGACGTTCAATAACCAGGGCTCAAGAGAAGTTAGGGAATATAGAGATGTCGTCCAGATTTCTCAGGTAGGGAATACGTCACCTGGGGTTGCAGTACCGATTCGAAGAATCGATGTGAGCGTGGTCCCGAAAAAGATATCTCCTCCCGAGATAGTAAAGGCATTTCGGAAGTCGAACGACCCTACAAGCGCTGATATCGAGTGGTCGGTTGAGCAGGCTGATGAAGCGTTCATTCAGCGATTTGATGCGTATCTCACTGATGACCCAGTTTTGGCTCAGCAAGATGAAAACACACACGAAAATGACGCCTGGGAGAAGTTGGCGGAATTTGGGCGTACGCAAAGAGAGGCAACGGTATCCGGCTTATCCGATGAGCGGGTCTTCCTTTCGATCCAGGCGATAGGCACGAAAGGACAGGTAGTCCAAGCTAAAACGGTTGAACTCAAGGAACAGGGTGACCATGGGCTGGTTGCACAAACTGCAACGGCGGCAAAGTTTCTGACTCATGATGGCAGTTGGAACGCGGTAAATACCGATAATGCGGCGTTCGGTAATATTGATTGGAAGGGACAATACGTAGGCGGTACACCCACACGTATATTAAGTTGGCATGGACCTTCCTCAAGGTATTTTGGAGAGGAGGGCTTTTCCAGCCAGATTTATAGTGGCGGCAAGTTGTTTGCTGTGGCACCAGGGAACGTACATGGTGCCGCAATCATTGAAGATGGCGTTGGTGACGAATGGCTTGTGGCTATGGTGAATGAATCTTACACCGACACACTTTATGTTCGCCCAAATACTCTTTCCACTTCACCCGATTTATATGACGCAGGGACCAACCCTGATGGCTGGCGTGAAATACTGAGCCAGCCTCAAAATGGAGAAATTAGTGGGGGATGGTTTTTTGATCAAGCAGGCACGGCAGCTAAGTCGGTACGCTGGGTCGAAACGACGATCACAAACTGGGGCGATGAATATGACGTTTATGTCAGTGTTGTGAATAAGCTGTCTGTCGAAGTAGCGGCTTCTGAGAGGGGGGTTTTAGGCGCGAACTTGAGTTCTAATACGCAGGCAAGCTCAATGGGGTCAGCTGTGCTTGCAGTTGATTTCATCAAGTCAGAGAGCGTGGAGCTTAGACTATCGGCGGAGAGATGGTTGGAGGTCAATGGAGAATCTCTCATACCAAATACTGAATTAAAAATCATATGCTACAGTAGTCTGGATCCAGATCCGGATTGTGTTCAGTATTATCCGAAATTTGCCCATATGACCAGTTTTGGCGAATTTGGAATTGAAGCAGGAGATTACGCCGAGGACGGTGGGAATCGGATAGTCGTTGTCCACTATCTGGATCTAAGAGCCGACTTTTTGGCGTATACAGTCTCTCACGAGTTGGGAGGTGAAATGGACGGAAATTACCGTGCTCGCTTGAAAGGTAGCGTTGTCGCTAGTTCAGAGGTTGTCTCAACGCCGGGCTGGAAACCCTCTTCGGGCTATAGGAATACAGGATTTCTAGAACGTGTTGATGCCTTTACTTATGAGTGGTTTGATCGGATGGCGGCATTTGGAATGGAACCGCCCTCAGGTACTTGGGCTGTAGGACCTGGAGGTGGGGTTTTGATGTCTGAGTCCGACGGTGGTTCGCAAACTTTGAACTATATCAGTAGGGGCGGAAGTCTAATTGATTTGCTCGGAGTGACCCCTGACCAGGGACAATTCACCGTTGGGGTGAAATAGCTCACTGTTGAATCTTTTGTAAAGGCTTGCTGGCTAAGATCTAGTTCAGCGAACAGAATGGGTTACATGGATCAGTTAAAAAGCCTCCAGCTAGGGCTGGAGGCTTTTTAACGAACTGGGGTTTATGGTTTAAGCCCCATCTCCTCGATAGAAATCTCCCGCATCTTGAACTTCTGGATCTTCCCGGTGACGGTCATCGGGAATTCATCCACGAACTTGTAGTTCCTGGGGATCTTGAAGTGGGCGATTTTGCCTTTGCAGAATTCCCGCAGCTCGTCGCCGGTGACGGGGTCGGCGTCGGGGCGTAGTTTCACCCAGGCAATGAGTTCTTCGCCGTATTTGTCGTCGGGGATGCCGGTCACCTGCACTTCCTCGATGGCAGGGTGGGTGTAGAGGAATTCCTCGATTTCTTTCGGGTAGATGTTCTCGCCGCCGCGGATGACCATGTCCTTGATGCGGCCGACGATCTGGATGTAACCGTCTTCGTCCATGGTGGCCAGGTCACCGGTGTGCATCCAGCCGGCGCTATCGATGGCTTCGCGGGTTTTCTCGTCGTTGTTCCAGTACTTCAGCATCACGCTGTAGCCACGGGTGCACAGCTCGCCGATTTCGCCGCGTGGGACCACGTTGCCGTTGCCGGGGTCGACGATTTTGGTTTCCAGGTGGGGCTGGGTGCGGCCCACGGTGGTGACCTGTTTCTCGAACGGGTCCAGGGAGCTGGTCTGGGTGGACACGGGGCTGGTTTCGGTCATGCCGTAGGCAATCTGCACTTCTTTCATGTTCATCTTGCCGTTGACCTTTTTCATCACCTCTGCCGGGCAGATGGAACCAGCCATGATGCCGGTGCGCAGGGTGGAAAGGTCGTAGGTTTCGAAGTCCGGCTCGGCCAGTTCGGCGATGAACATGGTGGGCACGCCGTACAGGGCGGTGGCTTTTTCCTGGTGCACGGCCTGCAGTACGGATTTGGGCTCGAAGCCTTCACCCGGGTAGATCATGGTGGCGCCATGGGTGATGCAGCCCAGGTTGCCCATCACCATGCCGAAGCAGTGGTACAGGGGCACGGGAATGACCAGGCGGTCTTTCTCGGTGAGCAGTTGGCTCTCCGCCACAAAGTATCCGTTGTTGAGGATGTTGTGGTGGGTGAGGGTGGCGCCCTTGGGGTTACCGGTGGTGCCGGAGGTGAACTGGATGTTGATGGGGTCATCGAACTGCAGTTGGCCCTGTACCTTGTCCAGTTCTTCCTGGCTGACGTCGCTGGCGAAGCCGACAAACTCGGCCCAGGTCCACATGCCGTCGTGCTTGTCTTTGTCCAGGTTGATCACGGCGCGCAGCTCGGGCACTTTCTGGGCTTTGAGCTTGCCGGGGGTGGCGGCTTTCAGTTCGGGGGCCAGGTCGTAGACCATCTTGCGGTAGTCAGAGGCTTTGAAACTGTCTGCGGTGACCAGCACGGAGATACCGGCCAGGTTCATGGCGTAATCCAGTTCGTGCAAGCCGTAGGCCGGGTTGATGTTGACCAGGATGGCGCCCACCTTGGCGGTGGCGAACTGGGTGACGGTCCACTCGTAGCGGTTGGGGGACCAGATGCCTACGCGGTCGCCGCGTTTGACGCCGATGGCCATGAAGGCGCGGGCGGCTTCGTTGACCTTTGCCACGAACTCTTTATAGGTCCAGCGGATGTCCTGGTGCAGGGCGACCAGGGCTTCGGTGTCCGGGTATTTTTCGGCGGTGCGGTCGAGCATTGCGCCGATGGTCATGCCCAGCAGGGGTACTTCGGAGGTACCGCTGGTGTAGCTGGGAAGAGTCATGCTCATGGTGTCTGCCTCCATTGTTTTTGTCGTCGAGGGCAAGCTGCAGGTTTGAATCAGCCTGCTAGCGGCTCTGGTTGTGATATTCAGGATTCGGTTGCATATCGCTGGCGATGGCCACCCGATTGGACATGTTGTAGAAGCCAATCAGGTTGCTCAGGTCCCAGATAGCACTGTCGCTGAGGCCAGCGTCCCGCAGGGCCTGGGTGTGTTCTTCGGTAACGGTCGCCGGGGAGCGGGTGAGGTGCGATGTGAAATCGAGCATGGCGCGCTGGCGCTTGTCGAGTTTGGCGCTGCGGTAGTTCATCACCATGTGTTCGCCCAGCACGGGGTCGCCACTCAGCACCCGCACGGCAGCACCGTGGGCCACCAGGCAGTAGAAGCACTTGTTTTCGGAGGACACCACGACAGCGACCATCTCGCGTTCCAGTTTGCTGAGTTCGCCTTCGCCGAGCATCAGTTCGTTGTAGAGCCGGGTAAAGCCCTCAAGCTGCTTCAGGTTCTGGCTGTACGCGGTCAGAACATTGGGGATCATGCCGAGTTTTTCCTGGCAGATCTGGAAGTACTTCTGGGTGTCTTCCGGCATGTCCTTGATCTCGGGGATCGGGAGATCCAGGGCGACGACGTTGTTGTGATGGCTCATGAGCAGTTTCCTCCGAGAGCTTGGCCGACTTTTGAGCCGTTATGGCGTTTGAGTTGTCCACTGATCCACTCGCCGGTGGTGACCAGTTTGTCCAGATCGACGCCGGTCTTGATGCCCAATCCGTTCAGAAGGTATAGCACGTCTTCCGTGGCGACGTTGCCGGAGGCGCCCTTGGCGTAAGGGCAGCCGCCGAGGCCGGCAACAGACGCATCAATCACCGAGATGCCTTCTTCCAGCACCGCGTAAAGATTGGCCAGGGCCTGGCCGTAGGTGTCGTGGAAGTGGGCAGCGAGCTTCTCAATCGGCACTTCGGCGGCCACGGCTTCGAGCATGCGTTTGGCTTTCAGCGGGGTGCCCACGCCGATGGTGTCGCCCAGGGAGATTTCGTAGCAGCCGAGTTCGGCCAGGGCCTTGGCGACTTTGGCCACCTGTTCGGGGGCGATGTCGCCCTCGTAGGGGCAGCCGAGCACGGTGGAGACGTAGCCGCGTACCGGGATGTGGTGTTGTTTGGCCGCTTCCATCACCGGCAGGAAGCGCTCGAGGCTTTCGGCGATGGAGCAGTTGATGTTTTTCTGGCTGAACGATTCCGACGCAGCGCCGAACACGGCGACTTCGTCCACCCCGGCCGCCAGGGCGTTTTCGAAGCCCCTGAGGTTGGGGGTGAGCACGGAGTAGCGCACACCGGCTTTACGCTTGATGCCGGCCATCACCTCGGCGGCGTCGCCCATCTGGGGCACCCATTTTGGCGACACGAAGCTGGCGGATTCGATGTGGTTGAGGCCACAGTCGGCCAGCCGGTCGATCAGGCCGGTCTTGATGGCGGTGTCGATCACCGGGCCGGGTTCGTTCTGAAGGCCGTCCCGGGGGCTCATTTCAACCAGTCTTACCTGCGTCGGAAAGGCCATTAGCCTGCCTCCTCGTCGTCGGTGACTTCGATGGCGATCAGTTCGGCGCCTTCGGACACCTGATCGCCTTCGGCGAAGAAGATGTCGGTCACCACACCGTCGGCCGGGGCCTTGATGGCATGCTCCATTTTCATGGCTTCCATGATTACCAGGCTCTGGCCGGCGGTCACGGTGTCGCCTACCTTGGTCTGTACCGCCACGATGGCGCCGTTCATGGGCGCGGCCAGGCTGCCTTCACCGGCCATTTCCTCGAAGCCGTAGGTTTCCCGGTAGAGGATGCACTGGAAGGTGTCGCCTTCGTAGAAGAGCACCAGCTGATCGTTGTGCAGGTTGCCGTGAACGCTGATGCGGTGGCCGTTGATGACCGCCTGCAGGTAGTCGTCGTCCAGCTTCGCCGTCAGGTTGTAGACACTGTCACCCACAAACACCTGATAGCGGTCGTCCCGTTCCAGCACTTTCAGTTCGTGGATGTCCTCACCCACCTGCAGTTGCAGGGGCTGGGCGTATTCAGAGTTCATGCGCCAGCTGTTCTGGCGGCCAAAAGGCGACCAGGGGTCGGTGCTGATCACTTCCCGGGACTTGCGCTGTTCCAGCACGAAGCCGGCGGCCAGCACCAGGGCCTTGTGGGTGTCGAGCCGGGATTTCGGGAACAGCAGTTCGCGATGGTCCTCGATAAAGCCGGTGGTCAGATCCGCTTCCCGGAACGGCTGGGCGTCGGCCAGGGCGTGGAGGAAACGGATGTTAGTTTTCACGCCGGCGATGCGGTAGTGCTCCAGAGCCTGCACCATACGGTTGATGGCCTGGTCCCGGGTTTCGTCCCACACGATGAGCTTGGCGATCATCGGGTCGTAGTGGATGCTGATGTCGTCGCCTTCGGTGACGCCAGTATCCACCCGCACGTGGGCGCTTTCATCGGGCGTGCTCAGGTAGCGCAGGTTGCCGGTGGCGGGCAGGAAATCCTGGTCCGGGTCTTCGGCGTAAATACGTGCTTCCAGGGCGTGGCCCCGGGTTTTCACTTGGGACTGTTCCAGCGGCAGCGCATCGCCCCAGGCGACTTTCAACTGCCATTCCACCAGGTCCTGGCCGGTGACCATTTCGGTGACCGGGTGCTCTACCTGCAGGCGGGTGTTCATTTCCATAAAGAAGAAGGAGCCGTCCACGTCGTAGAGGAATTCCACGGTGCCGGCGCCGACGTAGTTGATGGCCTGGGCGGCTTTGACGGCCGCTTCGCCCATGGCTTTGCGGGTGTCTTCGCTCAGGCCCGGGGCGGGGGCTTCTTCCAGCACTTTCTGGTGGCGGCGCTGAACCGAACAGTCGCGCTCGGCCAAGTAGACGCCTTTGCCGCTCTTGTCACAGAACACCTGAATCTCCACGTGGCGTGGCTGGGTCAGGTAGCGTTCGATGAGCATGTCCGGGTTGCCGAAGGCGTTCTTCGATTCCCGCTTGGCGGCGGCCAGGGCATCGTCGAAGTCTTCCATTCGCTCGACCACGCGCATGCCTTTGCCACCACCGCCGGCGACGGCTTTCAGCAGCAGTGGGAAGCCGCACTTCTCGGCTTCCTTGCGCAGGGTGTCCGGAGTCTGGTCGTCACCGTGGTAACCCGGCACCAGGGGCACGCCGGCTTTTTCCATAATGGCCTTGGCGGCGGACTTGGAACCCATGGCCGCGATGGCGGAGGAGGGCGGGCCGATGAACACGATGTTGTTGGCTTCGCAGGCTTCGGCGAACTGGGTGTTCTCGGAGAGGAACCCGTAGCCCGGGTGAACGGCCTGGGCGCCGCTTTCTTTCGCCACCTCGATGATCTTGTCGGCTTTGAGGTAGCTCTCGGAGCTGGCTGCAGGGCCGATGTTGAAGGCTTCGTCAGCCATGGCGACATGGCGCGCGTCGGCGTCGGCGTCCGAGTAGACAGCGACAACGCGAATGCCCATGCGGTGGGCGGTCTGTATGATCCGGCAGGCGATTTCGCCCCGGTTGGCGATCAGGATTTTGCTGAACATGGTTATTCTTCCTCCGGAACCCAGTTGGCCTTGCGTTTGTTCAGGAAGGCACCAAGTCCCTCCTGCCCTTCGGCACCCACCCGGATGTCGGCAATGCGTTGTGCGGTATCGTCGATCACATCGGCGCTGATCGGCTTGTGGCTGACGGCAAACACCAGGTCTTTCGCCGCTTTCATGGCTTCTGGGCCGTTGATGGCCAGTTGCTGCAGCATCTCGTTACAGCGTGCGTTCATGGCTTCAACATCGTCACAGACGATGTGCACCAGGCCGTATTCCTGCGCCTGCGTTGCGGAAAACACTTCGGCGGACAGGAAGTAACGGCGGGCCTGGCGCTCGCCAATGGCGCGTACCACGTAGGGGCTGATCACAGCGGGGATCAGGCCGAGTTTCACTTCGCTCAGGCAGAAGCTGGCTTTCTCGGTGGCGAGCACGATGTCGCAGCAGGCGGCCAGGCCGACGGCTCCACCGAAGGCAGCACCCTGCACCAGGCCGATCACCGGCTTGGACAGGTGGTTAAGCACGTTCATCAGCCGCGCCAGTTCCCGCGAGTCGTCCAGGTTTTCCTGGCGGCTGTTGTCCGCCATGCGGCGCATCCAGCCCAGGTCCGCGCCAGCGGAGAAGTGCTTGCCCTCGGAGCGCAGGATGACAACGCTGGTGCTGTCATCGGTGTTTACGGCTTCCAGCGCGTTGATCAGTTGCTGGATGATGACGTCGTCAAAGGCGTTGCGTTTGTCCGGGCGGTTCAGCACCACCTCGGTGACGCCGCCGCTGCGGCGATTGAGTAGAACCGCGGTTTCCTGTTCGGTCATGGTGTTCTCCTCCGTCACATGCGGAACACGCCGAAGCGTGTTGGCTTGGCCGGGCGGTTCAGGGTGGCGGACAGGCTCAGGGCGACCACTTCCCGGGTCTGGGCCGGGTCGATCACGCCGTCGTCCCACAGGCGGGCGCTGGCGTAGTAGGGGTGGCCCTGATGTTCGTAGGAGTCGACGATGGGCTTCTTGAACTCGGCCTCTTCATCGGCACTCCACTCCTGGCCTTTGCGCTCCATGCCTTCGCGTTTGACGGTGGCGAGTACGCCGGCGGCCTGTTCGCCGCCCATCACGGAGATGCGGGCGTTGGGCCACATCCACAGGAAGTCGGGGCTATAGGCGCGGCCGCACATGCCGTAGTTGCCGGCGCCAAAGCTGCCGCCGATCAATACGGTGATCTTGGGCACCTCGGCGCAGGCCACGGCCATGACCATCTTGGCGCCGTGCTTGGCGATGCCTTCGGATTCGTGCTTCTGGCCCACCATGAAGCCGGTGATGTTCTGCAGGAACAGCAGCGGGATGTTGCGCTGGCAGCACAGTTCAATGAAGTGCGCGCCTTTCTGGGCGGACTCGCTGAACAGGATACCGTTGTTGGCGATGATGCCCACCGGGTAGCCGTGGATATGGGCAAAACCGGTCACCAGGGTCTGGCCGTAGTAGCGTTTGAATTCGTCGAATTCGGAGCCGTCGACGATGCGGGCAATGACGTCGCGCACGTCGAACTGTTTACGCAGGTCGGTGCCGACAATGCCGTAGATTTCTTCGGCGTTGTACAGCGGTGCCTTGGGTTTGCGGATCTCCACGTCGGCCGGTTTGCGGCGGTTGAGATTGGAGATGCAGCGACGGGCGATTTCCAGGGCGTGGGCGTCGTTCTCGGCGTAATGATCGGCCACCCCGGAGACTTTGCAGTGCACGTCGGCACCGCCCAGGTCTTCGGCGCTGACGACTTCACCGGTGGCGGCTTTTACCAGCGGCGGGCCGGCCAGGAAGATGGTGCCCTGGTTGCGCACGATGATGGATTCGTCGGCCATGGCGGGTACGTAGGCACCGCCGGCGGTGCACAGGCCCATGACGACGGCGATCTGGGGAATGTCGTCGGCGGACATGCGGGCCTGGTTGTAGAAGATGCGGCCGAAGTGGTCGCGGTCGGGGAAGACGTCGTCCTGCCGTGGCAGGTTGGCGCCGCCGGAGTCGACCAGGTAGATGCAGGGCAGGCGGTTCTGCAGGGCGATTTCCTGGGCGCGCAGGTGTTTCTTGACCGTCAACGGGTAGTAGCTGCCGCCTTTAACGGTGGCGTCGTTGGCGATGATCATGCATTCGGTGCCGGAGACGCGGCCGACGCCGGCGACGACGCCTGCGGCCGGGACTTCTTCGTCATAGACGTTGTAGGCGGCGAACTGGCCCACTTCCAGGAAGGGGGAGCCGTCGTCCAGCAGGCGGTTGATGCGTTCCCTTGGGAGCAGTTTGCCGCGGGCGATGTGGCGTTCCTGGTAGGAGGGGCCGCCGCCTTGCTGGATGGTGGTTACTTTGTCCCGCAGATCGGCCACGGCCTTGGCCATGGATTCCTGGTTGGCCTGGAATTCTTCGGACCTTGGGTTCACTTTGCTTTGCAGTATCGTCATTTTCCTGGCCTCGAGTTACGGGGCTTCGGGACTGACAGGGTGTCTTTCCGGGACACGCTACGAGCACGTCCATGTGCGCTTGACTCCGGCCATCCATGGCCGGAGACATTCCCGGAAAGACACCCCGCCAGTCCCTCGTCATACTTTGGGTGCTGGCCTCTTTAAAGCTGTAAGGACCAGTGGCTTTGAGCTGCTTTATCAGTTGTTCAGGTACAGCTCGCGACCGATCAGCATCCGGCGGATTTCGGACGTGCCAGCGCCGATTTCATACAGCTTGGCGTCCCGCAGCAAACGGCCTGTCGGGTACTCGTTGATGTAGCCGTTACCGCCCAGCAACTGGATGGCGTCGAGGGCCAGCTTGGTGGCCATTTCGGCGGAGTAGAGGATCGCGCCGGCGGCGTCTTTGCGGGTGGTGTTGCCGCGGTCGGCGGACATGGCGACCATGTAGACGTAGGACTTGGCGGTATTCATCCAGGTGTACATGTCAGCCACTTTGCCCTGCACCAGCTCGAATTCACCGATGGCCTGGCCGAACTGTTTGCGCTCGCGGATGTAGGGTACGACTACGTCCATGGCGGCCTGCATGATGCCCAGCGGGCCGCCGGAGAGCACGAGGCGTTCGTAGTCGAGGCCGCTCATCAGGACTTTGGCGCCGTTGCCTTCGCCGCCCATGACGTTTTCCTTGGGCACTTTGGCGTCTTCGAACACCAGCTCACAGGTGTTGGAGCCGCGCATGCCGAGTTTGTCGAGCTTCTGGGCCTGGCTGAATCCCGGGGTGTCGCGTTCCACAATGAAGGCGGTGATGCCGCGCGGGCCGGCAGACGGATCGGTTTTGGCGTAGATCACATAGACGTGGGCGTCGGGGCCGTTGGTGATCCACATTTTGCTGCCGTTGAGCACATAGTGGTCGCCGGCGTCTTTGGCGCTGAGTTTCATGGAGACGACGTCGGAACCGGCGTTGGGTTCGGACATGGCCAGGGCGCCGATGTGTTCACCGCTGATGAGCTTGGGCAGGTACTTTTCTTTCTGCTCGTCGGAGCCGTTGCGGTTGATCTGGTTAACGCACAGGTTGGAGTGCGCGCCGTAAGAGAGTCCCACGGATGCAGAGGCACGGCTGATTTCCTCCATGGCGATGACGTGTGCGAGGTAGCCCATGCCGGAGCCGCCGTAGGCTTCGTCAACGGTAATACCCAGCAGACCCATGTCACCGAACTTTTTCCACAGGTCGTTGGGGAACAGGTTGTCATGGTCGATGGCTTCGGCGCGGGGGGCGATTTCACTGGCGGCAAAGCCGTTGATCTGCTCGCGCAGCATGTCCAGGGTCTCGCCGAGGCCGAAGTTGAACTCTGAGTATTGTGATTTCATGGTTGGCTACCTTTTGATCTTGCTGTTATTTCTGCTCGGTGGACTCAGGCTCTTTGGTGGTGGCCTTTGTCTGTTTACGCTTTCGTTGTTGCAGGTCAGCAAGCGCCTCGCGGCATCTTGCTTCTGCGGTGTCCATTTCCATTTCTGCCTGGGCAATGTCGTTTTTCTGTTGCTCCAGTTGCGCCCGTTTGCGGGCCAGGGTGTCCAGCATCAGCAGGAGCTGTTTTTCGTTGCCGCTGAGGGTTTCGTCCCACAGGTCAAAAAGCTCCTTGGTTTCCGCCAGGGAAAAGCCCATGCGTTTGCCCCGGAGGATCAGCTTCAGCCGCACCCGGTCCTTCGAGCTGAAGATCCGGGTCTGGCCGCGCCGGGTGGGGTGCAGTAGACCCTGATCTTCGTAGAAGCGTACGCTTCGTGTCGTCACGTCGAACTCTTTGGCCAGCTCGCTGATGCTGTAAGTTTTCTTGATGTCCATAGAGATTTCCTTTTTAGACTTAGGTTAGATAAAGTTTACGTAAACGTAAAGTATTTTTAAGGCCCGATTTCAACCAACAGATATGTGAAACAGGAGTGAATGATGGAATTCAAAAATGTGGCAGCGATTGTAACAGGCGGTGCATCCGGCTTGGGCGAGGGCTCAGCGCGTGCCCTGGCGGCAGCTGGGTGCCGTGTGGCGATTCTGGATGTTCAGGAGGAGCAGGGTAGAAAAGTGGCGGAAGACATTGGGGGCGTCTTTATTTACTGCGACGTGACGTCTTCTGAGAGTGCGGAAGCCGCGTTCAGCGAAGCCCGTAAGGCGCATGGGCCCTGCGGCGTGGCGGTCAGCTGCGCGGGTATTGCTCCGGCCGCTAAGATCCTGGGCCGGGATGGTGTGATGCCGCTTGAGGCATTCAGCAAGGTGGTTCAGGTCAACCTGATTGGGTCCTTTAACATTCTGCGTCTCGCCGCGGCCGATATGGCCCAGCGGGAGCCCAATGCGGATGGCGAACGGGGTGTGATTATCAACACGGCGTCTGTGGCGGCTTACGAGGGCCAGATTGGCCAGGCAGCCTACAGTGCATCAAAGGGTGGCGTGGTATCGCTGACACTTCAGGCCGCCCGCGAGCTTGCTCGGGAAGGTATTCGGGTCAACACTATTGCTCCGGGAATCTTTATGACGCCAATGATGGCGGGCATGCCACAGGAGGTGCAGGACAGTCTCGCGGCCACGCTGCCTTTCCCCAAGCGATTGGGCAAGGCTGAAGAGTTTGGCATGTTGGTAGATCAAATGGTGCGCAACCCGATCCTCAACGGGGAGGTTATCCGCCTGGACTGTGCACTGCGCATGGCGCCTAAATAAAGCAGCTGCGCGTTAACACGAATCTCACCTCTTTGGTGGGGTTCAGGGGTGGGGCTCAGTCGGTGATCGGCTGAGTTTCACTGTCTTTGAGCGGTATTTTTCTCGATACGACCCTGTATAACGACGAAAGATTCAAATGGGTTCCATACGAAAAAATCGCGTTTGATTCGATTTTATAATATCGATTTTTATTTTTTTGCGATTACGAAATAGAAAAGCGCACTCCTTTCTCTCATATGTACCTTATCGGTGCATGCTCTGATGATTTCCTTTTTCATTTCTTCTGCGTTGTCAGGCGACTAGGTCTTTCCTGTATTCCAATTGTGCACACCAAAAATCAAGACATGTATCCCTTGCCTATAGTTGAAATTATCTTTTCGTAACAGGCATTTAACGTTTCGTTACGATAGTTTTCTGGCTGTTGGAACGCTGTGGACGACGTAGATCGCTTGCCGGTGATTTGTCCGTCTTCGTGTTCCCCCAACTCAAACTGGATACTCAAAAGGCGCATCAGGGCAACGTTTTCTGTTGAGCGTGCCTGTTCGTAATCAGACACCGGTCGCGGGGAAAAGTTCAAAAAAGAACCTCTTTTCCGATTTCGGGGTCGCTGTACCGAGCCTTTTGAGTGTCATCAGTCAACCAGTAGTCAGTCGTTGGATTCATGGCGGCTCCCGGGTGGGAGTCGCTGGATGACAGTCAGGGGAGTAAAGGATATGCGAGTCAGTATTTTTGGTTTGGGTTATGTCGGGGCGGTGTGTACCGCCAGTCTGGCCCAGCGGGGGCATCACGTGGTCGGTGTGGATGTGTCGCCCATCAAAATTGATCTGATCAACAGCGGCAGGTCTCCCATTGTGGAGCCGGGGCTGGAGGAGCTGCTCCGGAGCGGGCGCGAGAACGGATTCATCAACGGCGTTACCGACGGGCACATCGCGGTCCAGGAGAGTGAGCTGTCGATGATCTGCGTGGGCACGCCCAGCAAGCCAAATGGTGATCTTGACCTGCAGTTTGTCGAGAAAGTGTGTAGCGATATCGGTAATGCCCTGAAGGACAAGGGTGACTGGCACCTGGTAGCGGTGCGTAGCACGGTGCTGCCCGGAACGGTTCGTGAGGTGGTCATCCCGGCTTTGGAGAAAGCGTCCGGGAAACGCGCCGGCGTTGATTTCGGTGTGTGTGTGAACCCGGAATTCCTGCGGGAAAGCACGGCGATCAAGGATTATGACCACCCTCCGATGACGGTCATTGGTGAGCTCGACGAACGCTCCGGCGAGTTCCTGGCGCGGATATACCAGGACCTTGATGCCCCCATCATCCGTAAGCCCATCGAAGTGGCTGAGATGATCAAGTACACCTGCAACATCTGGCACGCGACCAAAGTCAGCTTCGCCAACGAGATCGGCAATATTGCCAAGTCGATGGGCGTGGACGGCCGGGACGTCATGGACGTTGTCTGCCAGGACAAGAAGCTGAACATTTCCCGCTATTACATGCGCCCGGGCTTCGCCTTCGGCGGTTCCTGTCTGCCCAAAGACGTGCGCGCACTGACTTACCGGGCCAATCAGATGGACGTGAAGCACCCGCTGCTGAGCTCGATCATGAGCAGTAACAATGAGCAGGTTGCTCATGCCTTCAAGATCCTCACCGGCTACGGCTGTCGCAAGGTGAGCATGCTCGGCCTGAGCTTCAAGTCCAACACCGATGATCTGCGGGAAAGCCCGCTGGTGGAGCTGGCCGAGATGCTGATTGGCAAGGGGTATGACCTGCAGATCTTCGACCGCAACGTGGATTACGCCCGCACCCACGGCGCCAACCGCGAATACATCAACCAGAAGATTCCGCACCTCTCGAACCTGATGCACAGCGACCTGCGTGGCGTGATTGATCACGCGGACGTGATCGTGGTCGGCAACAACGACGAGCTGTTCGAAACGGTGATTTCGGAGGTGCCTGAGGGCAAGCGGGTGATTGACCTTGTGGGCTTCATGAAGACCACAAGTACCGAGGTGCTGGAAGGCATCTGCTGGTAAGTCTTCACCCCCATGCGTGACGTCCTGGTGCCCTGGTGGGGCGGGGCGTCACGCTCAGAAAACGCACGGAATGTTATTTCAGGAACGGACGGCATGTCTTATATCTCAGACAACATAGTGTCCAGAACAGGCGGTTGGCTGCTTTTTCTCTCCGTACTCGGGGCGTTGGCGATCTCTTTGCCCACTACCTATACGGTGAGGGGCGGCGCCCACTTCCTCCTGGTCATCGGGGTGATTGGTATCTGGCGGTACTCCGTTGGGTTTATCCACTTTTTGCGTGCGATGTATTTCCTTAAATGGGCATTCCCCAAGATTCGGCGCCGGGCAAAGGCGTTGGGCGAAGACGCCGCTCCGTCCCATGTCTATCTGATGGTGACCAGTTTCCGTATCGATGCCGACACCACGGCCATGGTTTACAACTCTATTATCCGCGAAGCGGTTGAGTGTGGTTGGCCGACAACGGTGGTGGCATCGGTGGTGGAGCTTTCCGATGAAATGCTCATGCGGGCAATGTGGCGGAAGCTTGACCCACCCAGCCACATCAGGCTCAAGATTGTGCGCATTCCGGGGACCGGTAAGCGGGATGGTCTGGCGTACGGCTTTCGTGCCATTTCACGGGATCTGCCTGACGAGAATGCCGTGGTGGCCGTGGTGGACGGCGATACCGTGCTGGAACCCGGAGTGGTACGTAAAACCGCCCCTTACTTCCGGTTGATGCCGAACATCGGCGCGCTGACCACCAACGAGTTTTGCGAGGTGCGCGGCAGCTATCTGATGTCTGAATGGCACAAGCTGAGGTTCGCCCAGCGCCACATGAATATGTGCTCGATGGGGCTGTCGTATCGGGTTTTGACGCTCACCGGTCGCATGTCGGTATTCCGGGCCAGCGTGGTTACGCGCCCGGAGTTCATCAGCGACGTGGAGTATGACTCCCTGAAGCACTGGCGGCTGGGCGAATTCCGCTTTCTGACCGGCGATGACAAGTCCAGCTGGTTCAGCATGATGCGCCTGGGCTACGACACCTTCTATGTGCCGGACGCCACGATTCGCACAGTGGAGCATCCACCTGATCCCAGCTTTATCCGTTCTGCCCGTCAGCTGATGTTTCGCTGGTATGGCAACTCCCTGCGGCAGAATTCACGGGCTACCAAGCTTGGCCCCCGGCGCCTTGGATGGTTTACCTGGTACGTGCTTTATGACCAGCGCATTTCAATGTGGACCAGCATCCTGGGGCTGACTGCGGCTATCGTCGCGTCCATCAAGTACTCCGGTATTGTGCTGGTGGCCTACCTGCTTTGGATTGGGCTTACCCGTTTGGTGCTGACGTTGCTGCTTATCACTACCGGACACTCGGTCGGGCCAGCCTATCCGTGCATTCTCTATTTCAACCAGATCTTCGGCTCGCTGGTGAAAATCTATGTCTTTTTCCGGCTCGACCGACAGTCGTGGACACGCCAGAAAACCCGGTTCAGCGCGAACAACGCGTCTTTCCAACAACGCATGAACCGTTGGTCGTCAAGAGTGATGACGATATCCGCAGGCAGTGTCTTTCTGGCGGTGGTGATGAAGCTGGTATAGCGCAAGGGGAGTTTTTCTTATGTACACCAATCATCGTTGGGACAACACACAAGGATCAAAGCAATGAATATGGCAGCAAGTAGGGCAGATATTGAACCGCAGTTTGTCCATGAATCCGAGGCACAGCGACAGTATGCCCGGGTAAGAATTCCGGCCAAGCTGTTTGTAAACCTTGGTGGCTCAACCCACAACTTTCCGGTGGCCGATCTTTCGGCCGGTGGGTTCAGTGTCAACACGGGCCTGGAGTCGTTTCGTCAGGGCCGGGTCTACAAGGGTCGCCTGGTGTTCAAGGTTGACGGCTTTGATCTTGCCATTGACGTGAACTTTGTCCCGCGCAGTTTCGATTCGATGAATGATCGCTGTGGGTGTGAGTTTCAGGATCTGGGAGCCCGGGAGGTTTCCGCCCTGAGATACCTCATTACCGCATTCCTCAGCGGTGAAGTGGTTTCCGCCGGCGATGTGCTCAACACGCTGTCCCGCGAAAACTTCACCAAGGCCCGCAAAGGCAAGGGCAGCAATGACCTTGGATTCTTCGGCAAGCTTCGCGCCATGGTCGGAAGCCTGATCGTGATGTTGATAGGTCTGTTTGCGATCAGCTTTGTGGTTTCCGAACTGTGGGACATCTACTTCGTAACCAAGGCGGAGTCCGCCATGGTGGCGTCGGAGCAGATTCCCCTGCGGATTCCCAAAGACGCAAAGGTTACAACGCTGGTCAAGCCTGGGCAGGAGGTCAAGGCGGGCGAGGCTATCGCTACTTTTGACGCGCCCATGATGTCTTATGTGAATGACCTGGTTGGAGAGGGCAACTACAGCGTCGGCCAGATCGAAGAGCTGTTGGACCAGCGGGTTCGGGGAACGATCACCAGCCCCTGTGACTGCAAGGTGGTGAACATGAGGCCGGCGGAAGACCAGTACATGAGCAAGGGTGAGCAGCTTGCGGTTATGGCGCCGATGGACTCGTCCGCCCACGTTGTTGCCAACTTCCCGTTTAACCAGGGTGAAAAGCTCGAAGAAGGGCAGCAGGTGATATTGCGGCTCCCCAACGGCAAGGAACAGACCGGGCACATTACGTCGCTGTATGTGAACTCCCAGGCTCAGGGCGGGCTGGTCGACGTTATCAGTGCGTCTATCGAATCCGCCGAACCGCTGCCGATTGAAGCAATCGGACGCCCCATTGGTGTCACGGTCGACCAGTTCCGGATGCCGAGCCTGCAGAAGGTTGTTGAACGGTTTTCGGAAGGTTGAGGGAGTTGCGGAGCATGAAGCGAGTAGCGTGCATTGCCGGTCTGTTCACTCTGGTGCTGTCTGGTTGTGGCAACCTGCCCGACATTCAGCGGGCTGAGAAGGCTGCTGCCGAAGGTGACGTTCAGGAGGCCCGGGCGCAGTTGGAAAAGCTGGCGAAGTTTGGCCTGGCGGACGCCCAGGTGGAGCTGGGGGATCTTTATGGTGCGCAGGACACACCGGAAGCACGCCAGAAGGCGCTGGATTGGTACAGGAAGGCCGCGGAGCAGGGTAGTGAACGAGCTGCTATCCGGATAGGCAAGATGAATGCGCGGGAAGGGGAAACCCCGGAGCAGCGGGCCAATGGCGCCCGTTACCTGCGCAAAGCGCTTGCGGAAGGTGATAAGACGGCGTTGATCCCGTTGATCAACCTGTACATCCATTTCCCCCGGGAGTTCCCCAACGGCAAACCGCTTGAGCTGATTCAGCAGGCCCGCGCCGCCGGAGATCCGAAAGGCGACGTGGCGCTGGCCCGTTACTACCTTCTGACCGGCCAGTTCGAGAATCATACGGACGAGATTGAAGGCCTGTGCGCGCCCATTGCCGAGGCCCAGCCCGAATGCTTCCAACTGCTCGCCAGAGTGTATCTGGTTGATGGCCGGAGTGAGGATCTGAAGGCACTTGTTGACCGGGCCAAGCAGGCCTGGGAGCAGGGCAGTATTGAAGATCGCGATCTGTACCTGTTCGCGCGGTGGTTGTCGGACGACGAAACCCCGCAAAAACAGGTGGCTGCCACCAACGAACTCTACCAGATGTTGACGCCCGACTACGTGCCCGCCCTGACGGCGCGCGCCAAGTTGATCATGGAGAACAACTACCTCGCTGAACCGGAGGTCGTTATCGAGATGCTTCGGGAGGCGCGAGCCAACGGTGACCTGAAGGCGTCGCTGTCACTGGCCCGGGCCTATGAGCGAGGCCGCATTGTGCCGACCGATCCGAAGAAGGCGATCGAGTACGCCATGGAAGCGCGTGAAAAATACCCCTCGGCGGAATACCTGCTCGGGCGCATCTACAAGCGTGGCTATCTCGGGGAGCCAGATCCCGAAAAGGCCAAGCAGCATCTTCTGACGGCGGCACGCCGAGGCTTTCCAAAGGCGGATTACGCCCTTGCCGAGCTTTACTGGGAAGCAAAAGGCATCGAGGTGAACCGTGTTTATGCCTGGAGTTTCGCGTTGCTGGCAGTGGAGGGCGGCGTTGAGCGTGCCAAAGAACTGATGGTGGATATGGTTCTGTCGCTACCCGAACACACCGAAAAGAGAGCTGAGGCCCTGTACAGGCAGGAACGTGCCGCGCGGCGACAGATGATCGCCGGAGGCACTTCAGGCCCGGCAACGACCACAAAACAAGGAGGATAAGCTCAATGCAGCTTATAACGAACTATCGATTAACTCGCCTCGCACTCTCTGTCAGTTGCCTGGCATCACTCGGCGTAGCGCCCGCCGTAGCGCAGTCTACAGACGAGGCGAACCAGAGTTATCCGCGGCTGGTTGAACAGAACATAAAGTCCAAGCTCAGTTTTATCAGCGAAGGCGACCGGCGCCTTGGACTGGGCTCCAATGGCGAGACCAAATCCAACGAAGCCGGCCTCGACATCAAGCCCGAGTGGGTCTGGCAACTGTCACCTCACTGGCGCTCAAAACTGCGTCTGCAGGCGTTTGGCGCAACCGGTCAGGTGGATGTTAGCGACGAAATCGGCGGCACGACCACCACCGACGGCTTTCTTGCGCTCAGGGAGGCTTGGCTGGATTACAACGGCCTGAGCGACTATCCCGGGGAGTCGATTCGCTTTGGCCGTGAGCGTCTGAAGGAAAACAGCGGTATGTGGTGGGACGACGATATTACCCTCACGCGCTGGATCTTCAACACATCGCTGCTGGACACCACCGTGGGTGTCGCCCAGAAGTTCGCCGAGTTGCGGACTGACAACAACGAACTTCAGGACGAAGAGCAGGACATTGCTCGATTTTTTGCCCATACACGCTGGCAGTGGCGGAAAGGTCACTACCTGGGCTTCCTGGTGACCCATGGCCAGGGCTACGGAGATCAGGCTGAAGAATACGCATTGCGAGGCCAGACGCTGGATGAAGGTTTCACGGACTCGCTGACCTGGACGGCCCTCCAGGCGGATCGGAGCTATTTCGATTGGCACTCCCACGATACGTTCCAGTATTTCGCGTCGGTTGCGGCAGTGAATGGTACGGACACTGTGGTCGGCACAGACCCCAGTGCGCCCAATGGCTTCAGCGATCGTGAACGCGATGTCTCCGGTTGGGCGGCAGACCTGGGCGCGCGTGCCCAATTGCTGGATACGCCCCGCTGGGTTGTCGGCGCTCACGGTGCCGTTGCGTCCGGTGGTGGTGAGCCTGGCGAAAGTGATGCCTTTCAGCAAACCAGCCTGGAAAGCAACCGCTCAAGGTTTACGGGAACCCGCTCCCAGGTGCCGCGGTTTGGTGAAGCCATTCAACCGGAGTGGAGCAATATCCGGGTCTTGACCTTCTACACCGCATTGTCTGACCGCGATACCTGGGACGCCAACCTGCTGTACCACCGTTACTGGCTGAGTGATGAGAACGGCGCCGTGCGTTCCGACCTGGTCGAGCCAGGCTTTACGGGCAGCAGTGATGACCTGGGCCAATCTGTGGATCTGGTATTGGGCTACTACGGCGATAGCGCTTCAACCTCCTGGGCGGCGTTTGATGTCCGTTTGCGTGGTGGCGTTTTCATGCCAGGGGATGCCTACGGCGAGGACGCAGATGACGCCAGGCATCGGGTAGTTGTAGACGTGTCGAAGCGGTTCTGAGGAGAACTCATGAAAATCCTGGAAACCCGATGGGCTTTTTGCCTTCTTACCACGGCGCTCATATTGCCGCTGAATGCGTTGGCTGCAGCCAGCGCCGACGATGGCAATGTGGTAAATGCGCCGCCGGCGATTGCGCCCTTGGAGGAAGACTATGGCATCGAGATAAAGTCTGGCGAGGAGCTGTATTTGCCTGAGCCTGAGATCCCTGATGTATCCGGCTATAGCCGTGACGCCATCGAGGCAAAGCTTGCCGGTCGGCAGGATTCCGCACCGAATGTAACGGTGGAACGTATGGGCGGGGTCAGTGCACTGGGGGATTTCGTGGACGAAGGGCGGGCGCGCGAGTGGGTGATCCGTCAGTTTTCACATCCTCAGGCGATTATGGTTAACAGCGGGAAGGTGACGCTGGAGGATGTCTATCGGCAGGTGAATGATCGTCGCTACATGGAACAGGTCGGCGATGGTACTTACATCATTCGTTTGCCGCTGGCGGTCAAACAAGAGGCCACCCTGGTTCTGCGCGATGAGACTCTGCGGCTGTCGGAGGAGCGTGGTTCGTTTATTGCCAACGACGGCTGGCTGTTTGCCATTGACAGCAAGATTATTGGGTGGCGCGAGGAGACCAATGGCCCGGCCACGTTCCAGAAGAAAAGCAACTTCCGTCCGTTCTATGTGGGCTGGGGCGGTAGCGAGAACTTTATTCTCGGCACCACCATGGCAAATCTGGGTTATCTCCAGAGTAAATCCTATGGGTTTACCGTGGCCCAGTACTCTGAGTACGACAACGCCCGTCTGCAGCGCAGCGCGCCCCATGCCTGGCTGGTGGAATCCACCTTCGAGGATCTCTACTACGGGTTTTACTGCTATGAGGCGGAAGACGTTGCCATCGTCGATAACGTCTACCGAGACAACATCGTGTATGGCATCGACCCCCATGACTACTCCAGCCGACTGCTGATTGCCAACAACGAGGTTTATGGCACCCGTGAGAAGCACGGCATCATCATCTCCCGCGAGGTAAATAACAGCTGGATTGTTGGAAACCGTAGCTACGACAACGGACTATCCGGCATCGTTCTGGATCGTCAGAGCTCCAACAACGTGGTGGCCAATAACGTTTCCTATGACAACCAGGGTGACGGTATCGGGCTCTACGAGTCGCCGGACAACCTGCTCTGGGGCAACCGGTTGATGAACAATTTGCGCAATGGCATCCGGGTCAGAAACAGCAGCAATGTGAATGTATACCACAACGTTGCGGTGCTCAACGGCACCTGGGGTATTTATGGTCAGTTGAAAGACCTGTCCGCCACCGACCGTAATTTCAAAGAAGACTTCTACTCCTACGAGGTGTCGATGAACGTGGTGGGCGGCGAACTAGCCTCCAACGCCAGCGGCCCCCTGTCGACCGACAACCCTGCTTACATCGCAATTTATGACGTTGGAATGCGATTCCCCAGGTCAGACGTGGGGATCCACTTCGAGGGTGTGCTTGGCAAATACCAGATGCAGATTTTTGACGCACTACGGAACCAGGGGCGTGCAGTATTCATAGAGCCCACGGCTGTGGTGTCGGGCCAGGTTACGCAGGCGGAGAACTGACATGGTTTTTTCATCCAATATCTTCCTGTTTCTGTTCCTGCCCGCCTTCCTGGGGCTGTATTACCTGACACCGTTCAGGCACCGCTCACTGGTTATCCTGATCGGCAGCTACGCCTTCTATGCTTGGTGGCGGGTGGATTTCCTGTTGCTGTTCGTGGCCGTGACCTTCTGGAACTATTTCATCGGCCTGGCAATACACCGCGCCGGTGTTGGCACCGCGAGTGCCCGCAAGTGGGTTGCCATCGGTGTTGGTGGTGACCTGGCGACGCTCGGCTACTTCAAGTACGCCAACTTTGGTGTCGACAGCCTGAACAACCTGCTGGTCAGCGCCGGCAGTCAGCCGCTGGAACTGGCGAATATCATCCTGCCCATCGGCATTTCCTTCTACATCTTCCAGGCCATTTCCTACGTGGTGGATGTCTATCGAGGGGATACGGAACCGACCCGGCGGTTTATTGATTTCGCGGCTTTCATTGCGTTGTTCCCCCAGCTTATTGCCGGGCCGGTGCTGCGTTACAAGGACCTGGCGGATCAGTTCACCTACCGCACCCATACCATGGAAAAGTTCGGTGAGGGCGCGTTCAGGTTCATGCAGGGCTTCATCAAGAAAGTCTTTATCGCCGACTCGATAGCGCCGCTGGCGGACAGTGCCTTTGCGTTGTCTGACCCCAGTACGGCGGATGCCTGGCTGGGCATCCTGGCGTACACCGCGCAGTTGTATTTCGACTTTTCCGGCTACTCCGATATGGCCATCGGCCTGGGTCTGATGATGGGCTTCCGGTTTAACGAGAACTTCAACCAGCCCTACATCAGCCAGAGCATTACCGAGTTCTGGCGTCGTTGGCACATCAGCCTGTCCACCTGGCTGCGGGATTACCTGTACATCCCCCTGGGCGGCAACCGCAACAGTACGGTCAAAACTTATCGCAACCTGCTACTCACCATGTTGCTCGGCGGCCTCTGGCACGGCGCCAACTGGACGTTCCTGTTGTGGGGTGCCTGGCACGGTCTGTTGCTGTCGGTGGAAAGGGCGCTGGGTGTGTCGGGCAGCCCGTCCGGGTTCCGGTTTTTCCGGTGGGCGCTGACCTTCCTGTTCGTGATGCTCGGCTGGGTCACCTTCAGGGCCAGCACGATCACCGAGGCCTTCGGTTTCTACGGTGCCATGTTCAGCTTCGACGGTGCCGGCCTGAGTGATGTCTTTGTCCAGGGCATCCGGGACCTGAACCTGGCGATCCTGGTGTTGGCTTTCGGAGTGATCGCGATGATGGGGCTGAAGGATCGGCTCGGGCATCGTGAGGTTGGCCCCATCCTGTCCGGCTGGCGGTCCGCCGCTGCGCCGTTGCTGGTTCCGGTGTTTGCGCTCGCCGTGTTGAAACTGTCCGCTGAGAGTTTCTCACCGTTCCTGTACTTCCAGTTCTGAGGGTGGATTTGATGACTAAAACGTCTGCACGAATCACAGCTGTTCTCTTCATCGCGCTGGTCCTGGTTCTGGGTGTGCTGTCCTTGCGGCCCTTGCTGGGTTACCAGGCCGAAACAGGGCTGAGCCCGGTCAACGGTGAGTTGGCCCGCAACCTGGAGAGCCATTACGACGATCAGTTCCCGGCGAAGGATCTGGGAACCAATCTCTGGGCCGCGATCAACTACACGCTCTTTGACGAGGGCCGGGAAGGCGTTGTCGTGGGACAAGACGAGTGGCTGTTTACCGATGAGGAAATCTACCCGGCCAGCCGTGACGGCGAGGTGGTCGATCGCAACCTGAGTCGTGTACAGCGCGTCGCCGACTATCTGTTGGCCGAGGGCGTTCCGCTGGTTGTGCTGGTGGTGCCCGCCAAGGCCCGAATCCATTCGGACATGCTGGGCAGTACGAAGCCCGAACCGACGATGATGTCACTGTACGACCGGTTCCAGCAGTCACTGGCGACAGCGGGCATTCCCGCGCCGGAGCTGAAACCGTTGTTGGAGCAGGCGACACGTCATGGAGAATCGGTGTTCCTGAGAACTGACACCCACTGGTCGCCGAACGGCGCAAACCTCTACGCGAAAGGCGCTGCCGAGTTCATCCGCGATCGCTTCAATGGCCTGTCCTGGGGCGAGCAGAGCTTTGTGACATCCATTGGCCAACCGGTCCAGCACCGTGGTGACCTGCTCAATTACATTCCAGTGGAGCCAGCGTTTACCGACTTCGGTCCTGCACCTGACCAACTGGAACCGAGAACGACGCGCGCCCAGAACGACGGCCAGGCGAACGCCAGCGCCCTGTTTGGCGATGACGTCACCAACACCGTTCTGGTTGGCACAAGTTACAGCGCCAATGAACAGTGGGATTTCCCCGGCGCCTTGCGAAAGCACCTGGGGCAGGACCTGATCAACGTGGCCGAAGAAGGCGACGGCCCTATCGTACCAATGATCGATTACCTGAACTCTTCCGATTTCCGGGATCAACCGCCGCAATTGGTGATCTGGGAATTTCCCGAGCGTTACCTGGCACAGCCACTGGAGTCCGAACAGGCCCAGGCTTGGTTCCGCCGGGCTGATAACACGCTGACCGCGCAAGCGGATAGCCGTTCTGAAACCAACCCCTGAGGATGATGAAAATGAGAGCACTGATGCATACCGCTTTTTTTGCCCTGATCAGCAGTTTGCTGGTCTCCATGAACATGGCCCAGGCCGGCGAGGACGCGCTTTATGCCGCAGAGGCACCGGACGGGGCGGCCTTCATTCGCGTGGTGAACGCGGATGCCAGCGGCGCCATTGCTCGCGCCTCTGTGGGCGACAAGGTGATCAAGGAAGTATCGCCGTTGGAGGCGAGCCCCTACATTTACCTTTCTGAGGGTAACTATCAGGTGGACGTTGCCGGTCAGAAGACGTCCGTCAACATGAAAAAGAACGAGTTCTACACCGTGGTTGTACTGGATTCCGGTGAGATGAAAGTGATGAAGGATGTCGCCTTCGACAACCCTCGCAAGGCACTGCTTTCATTCTACAACCTGACCAGCAATAGCGGGGTCACTCTGAAGACGTCCGACGGCAAGGTAGCCGTGATTGATGCAGTGGGCTCCCTTGATGTGGCCAATCGCGAAATCAACGCCGTCAGCATTGCGCTGGGCGCTTTCCAAAGCAACAAGGCGCTGGCAACCACCAGTGAAGTCAATCTGCAGCGCGGCAAGGTATTCAGCGTATTTGCCATCGACGTTGGTGGCGAGCCGAGGCTGGTTGTCGCTGAAAACCGAGTGGATACATCGGTATGAAGCAGGTGTTCAGAGGCCGTGGATTATGGGCGCTGGTTGCGCTCGGGCTGCTCAGCGTCGCGGGTGTAAAGGCCAGCGCCGCCGAGCTGCCCGAGTACAACATCGAACGCTGTTGTGACCTGTGCCCACTCACGGCATACCCATCCAGCTACGACACCGGTTATCTGAAGAACTTCAAGATGCTGGTTCAGGGCAAAGACGGCTGGCTGTTCCGTTCGGAAGCGGAACTGGTTGAGCAGTTCGGGCCGAACCTGGAAGGCCTGAAACACCTGAAGCGCTTTGCCAGGCACCTGAAGCAAACCACCGGTACCGAATTGGTGATGGTGTTTCAGCCGACAAAAGGCCTGGTTCATCCCAATCATCTGCCCGCGACATCGCCGGTGCCGTTCAGCTGGAACGTGGCCCGTAAAAATTACGCTGACGCGTTGATGCGTTTTCGCCAGGCAGGGCTGGTGGTTCCAGACCTGACGCCCCTTCTGGACGAAGAGACACGTGAAGACGCCTTCTTCTTTAAGCGGGATCACCACTGGACACCTTATGGCGCCCGGCGGACCGCGGAGGTCGTGGCGGAGCGAATCAAGGATATGCCGGCCTATCAGTCGTTGTCGCAGCAGGAATTCGTGACTCGTCGGTCCGGGTTGATCCGAAAGGACGGGTCGCTTCAGGACGCGGTTAAACGGATATGCGGTTTCGAGTACGGCTCGCAGTACGTGGACGAGTTTCGCACCGAGTCCTCCGGTACCGGCCAATCCGCTGAAGCCAGCGCCCTGTTTGGCGACCAGGACTTGCCCCCCATCACCCTGGTGGGCACCAGTAACAGTAAGGGTGCCCAGGACTACAACTTTGTCGGGGCGCTGCAGGAGTTTCTGGGTGTCGAGGTGCTCAACGTGGCGGTTGCCGGCGGTAGCTACGACGGCTCCATGTTCGAATACCTGCTTTCCGACAACTTCCGGGAGTCGCCACCCAAGATCATGATCTGGGAGGTGCCCGGTTACCACAACCTCGACAGTGCGGAGTTCTATCGGCAGGTCACACCGATGATCAGTGGTGCCTGTGAGAGCCAGGAGCCGGTGTTGCAGAAAACCACGCCGGTCAAGGCCGGGACCACCGAAGTGCTCTACAACGGCGGTGGACAGTTCATCGAAATGCCGAGCAACGAGTACGTCGTCGACCTGCAGTTCAGTGACCCGGGGGTGAAAGAGGTTGATGCCTTCATCTGGTACGTGTTCGGGCGCAAGGACCGCGTGGATATGGAGTACGGCGATCGGGTTGAGACCCCTGGCCGGTTTGTCTTCGAGCTCCCGGAAGGGCCGAACTGGAACGATGAAATGTTCATGTCGCTGGACCTCGCGCTGAAACCGGAGCAGGTCTCGGAAGGCTTAACGGTAACCACGAAAATCTGTCGCCGTCAGGACATCTGACGCACATTCATCCAACGCATAGAGAGGATGGTTATGCGAATCCAACAACGCTCTGAACATCGACAATGGGGCCGGGTGCTGCTGTCTGCGGCGATAACCGCCGTCTTTGGTGTGAGCAGCGTTCACGCCGGGCAGTGCCTGAACGGACAACTGCGTGCTCCGGTGGGCTATTACCAGACGCCGGAAGACAAGGATGGCGGTGACTACGACTGCGAGCGGGTGGAGCCGCACGTCGGCTCGCTGTCGCTGACCAGTAAGTACAAGGGCAGTGACAGCGCTCGCAACAATCTGAACAAGCAGGCCTATGAAGAGTACAAGAAGGCCACCAGCAACGTGCGTGATTTCGAGAAGGCTGTTATCGCTGCTGCCGATGACTACCAGGTTGATGGCGATGGCCCCGAAGCGCTGGATTGCGTATTGGACAACCTCGACGCGTGGGCGTCATCGGATGCCCTGTTGACGGATGACATCAATCACGTCGGTCAGGCGGTACGCAAATGGGCACTGGCAGCCGCTGCGAACGCCTATCTCAGGATGTGGACGTCGGCGCCGGAGGCCGCCATGGACCTGGAGCGGGCGCGTCGAATTGAAGACTGGTTTCTGCGCTTGAGTGATGGGGTCCGTGATTACTACACGGATCGAAAAGCCAAGAAGGTCAACAACCATGATTACTGGGCCGCCTGGGCCGTGATGTCGGCATCGGTGGCAACCCAGGACTGCGACGACTGGAACTGGTCGCTGGCCAAGTTCGATGAAGCCATGGGGCAGATCAATGAGGACGGTTACCTGCCCAAGGAACTCAGCCGGGAAACCCGGGCCTTGGAATACATGAACTACGCCATGCAGCCCCTGACCATGATCGCGCTGTTTGCCGAGGTCAATGGCAACTCAGTTTACGAGCGTTACCAGGACCAGTTTACGAAAATGGCCGGAAATGTCGTCGCGGGGCTGGATGATCCGGAACGAATTGAAGACATCACCGGAGACGAGCAGATTGTCGACGGGCTTTATAAGGCCTGGTCCCTGGCCTGGATGGAACCCTGGCAGGCCGCCTGGGGACCTGTTGAGGGAATGCCCGCCTTTCTGGATGAACTTCGGCCGATGAAATCCACCCGTCTGGGTGGCGATATTTCCTATCTGTACGGCATTAACCCGCTGTGGCCCGAGGGCGCGCAGCCGGATCCACCCAGCAACATCACCCTAAGTAAACGGTTCTAACGGGCCCTGGTTCAAGGGTCCAGATTAATACGCCAACGGACGTCCCTGTGGTACGTCTTTGTAGAGCAAAGGAGCAGAACGATGATTCCAGTCATACTCTCAGGTGGTAACGGTTCACGGCTTTGGCCCCTCTCGCGCCAGGCCTATCCCAAGCAGTTCCTCCCATTGGTGGGGGAACAAAGTATGTTGCAGGAAACTCTGTGCCGGCTGCCGGTCGACGACGCCGAGTCGCCGGTTGTGGTGGCCAACGATGAGCACCGCTTTATTGTCAAAGAGCAGTTGGAGGCCATAGGCCGTCAACCGTTGTCGATACTGCTGGAGCCGTTTGGCCGCAACACCGCCCCGGCGGTCGCGATGGCCGCTATCGAAGTGGCGCGAAAAGATCCCAAAGCCATCATGCTGGTGTTGCCCGCGGATCATGCCATTGAAAATGTCGAGGCGTTCCAGCGGGCTGTTGCCCAGGGGCAGGAAGCCGCCAGGTCCGGAGGGTTGGTGCTGTTTGGTATTACGCCAACCCGGCCGGAGACTGGCTACGGCTATATCGCTGCCGGCCAGTCCGGAGAGGCGCCCGGCGCTGCCCGGCCGGTGTCCCGCTTTATCGAGAAGCCGGACGCCGAAAAAGCCGCCGCGCTGCTGTCTGCCGGTGGTTACTACTGGAACAGCGGCATGTTCATGTTCCGGGCCGACAGCTACCTGGCGGAACTGAAGAAACACAGCCCGGACATTTACGACACCTGTCTTCTGGCCGCCCGAAGCCTCGAGCGCGACATGGATTTCACCCGTATTCCCGCCGAGATATTCGAGCATTGCCCGGACGATTCCATTGACTACGCAGTGATGGAAAAAACATCGAAAGCCTTGTTGGTGCCCATGGATGCAGGTTGGAGCGACGTTGGCTCCTGGTCCACGATCTGGGATGTGACCGACAAGGACGAGAACGCCAATGCCATCCTGGGTGATGCCTGCCTGGAAGACAGTAACAACTGCCTGGTGCACACCTCGGACAAGCTGGTGGCCATGTTGGGCGTGAAAGACCTGGTGGTGGTCGACACCAAAGATGCGTTGATGGTTGCCCACAAGGACAAGGTGCAGGACGTCAAGAAACTGGTGAAGCGGCTGAACGGTGACCAGCGCTCGGAAACCCGCACGCACAGGCAGGTGTATCGCCCGTGGGGCAGCTACGACAGCATCGACATGGGCAACCGTTTTCAGGTGAAGCGCATAAGCGTCAAGCCGGGCGAGAAGCTGTCGTTGCAGAAGCACCATCACCGGGCTGAGCACTGGATCATCGTCAAGGGTACTGCCGAAGTGACCCGTGACGAGGAAACGTTCCTGCTGTCCGAGAACCAGTCCACCTACATACCTATCGGCGCGGTACACCGGCTGTTCAATCCCGGCCGCATTCCCCTGGAGCTGATTGAAGTCCAGTCTGGTGCCTACCTTGGCGAGGATGACATTGAACGCCTGGACGACCGGTACGGTCGCGCGGCGCCCACCCCGGACGTGGAGGAAGAGCAGATTCCGGTGATGTCGGAAAAGGTATAGGGCCAACGCGGCCCGCTCTGCAAAACCGCCAGGGGCAGCAGGGTGGGCCGCGCCATTGATCGAAGGTTAGACGGAGAAACAGCTATGGAAGTGTCCTGTTTTAAGGCTTATGACCTGCGCGGCCGGGTTCCCGACCAGTTGAATCCTGAACTGGCAGAGCGAATCGGGCGTGCTTACGTGGAGCTGACAAGTGCCCGCCGGGTTGTGGTGGGGTATGACATCCGGTTATCGAGCCCGGAGATTGCAGAAGCGTTGACCACCGGGCTCAGGGCGGCGGGGGCAGATGTCTATGACATCGGTCTTTGCGGTACCGAGCAGATCTACTTTGCCACCAGTCATTACAGTATGGATGGCGGCATTATGGTGACGGCCAGCCATAACCCCAAGGATCACAACGGTATGAAGCTGGTCGGCCGCGAATCGCGCCCCATCAGCTCGGATAACGGCCTGAACACCATCCGTGACAGAGTCTCTCAGCCGTTTATGGATGCTGCCATTCCCGGGCGCCTGGAAAGCCTGTCAGTGGAGGCCGACTATATCCATCACTTGCTGGGATACATCGACGGCACCACGATTGGCCCTCTGAAGGTGGTGGTTAACGCGGGCAATGGCGGTGCGGGCCCGGTCATCGACGCGTTGTCACGATGGCTGCCCTTTGATTTCGTACAACTGCATCACGAACCCGACGGGCACTTCCCGAACGGGGTTCCCAATCCCCTGCTGGAGGAAAACCGGGCGGTAACGGCTGAGGCGGTTCTGCGCGAAGGGGCCGACATGGGGATCGCCTGGGACGGCGACTACGACCGCTGTTTTTTCTTTGACGAAAATGGCCGGTTTATCGAAGGCTATTACATCGTGGGCCTGTTGGCGGACCAGTTCCTGCAGAAGGTAGACGGCGGCAAGATCATTCACGACCCGCGGCTGACCTGGAACACCCAGGAGTTGGTTCGAAAGGCTGGCGGAACACCTATCGAAAGCAAAACCGGACACGCGTTCATCAAACAGCGCATGCGCGAGGAAGATGCCCTGTATGGGGGTGAAATGAGTGCCCACCACTACTTCCGGGACTTCGCCTACTGCGACAGCGGCATGATTCCATGGCTGCTGGTTGCCGAACGCCTGTGCCAGACCGGGCAGCCGTTATCGTCGCTGATCGACGCCCGCATTGACGCTTTCCCCGCCAGTGGGGAGATTAACCGCACGGTGGATGATCCGGCCCGGTTGCTTGCGGTGATCGAGGAGATCTATGGTGCCGATGCGGTGTCTGTGGGACACGTTGATGGCCTGAGTGTTGAGTTTGAGCGCTGGCGGTTCAATCTCCGGATGTCGAACACGGAGCCGCTGGTGCGGCTGAATGTGGAGTCCCGGGGGGACATTGCCCTGATGAAGGAAAAGACCTCGGAGCTGCTGGCGGAAATGGCGCGGCTGGATCAGCCGGATACCCGCCGAACGGCTGCGGGGGCTCGCTGAAACGTCGGCTGTGCCCTATAGTCAGGTGTTGGATAACAACACTAGGAGACCAGTATGAACTCCATCTTCGACAAGGGATTAGAGCCAACCGACGCCAATAACGCCACACTGACACCGCTGGATTTCCTGGCCCGCACGGCCAGCGTGTACCCGGAATACCCGGCGGTGATTCATGGTGCCACACGCCGCAACTGGCAGCAGACCTACGAGCGTTGTCGCCGCCTGGCGTCCGCGCTGGCTGACAAAGGTGTCGGCAAGGGCGACACCGTTGCTGCCATGCTGCCAAACATTCCGCCCATGCTGGAGTGTCATTTTGGCATCCCCATGTTGGGGGCAGTACTCAATGCCCTGAACACCCGCCTGGATGCCAAAGCCATCGCCTTCATGCTGGAGCACGGCGAGGCGAAAGTGCTGATTGCCGACCGGGAGTTTGGCGACGTCATCAACGAAGCCGTCGGCATGCTCGACAACCCGCCACAGGTGATTGACGTCAACGACCCCGAATTCAGTGGTGCCGGAACCCAGGTGAGCGATCTGGATTACGACGCTTTCGTGGCCAGCGGCGACCCGGCCTTTGACTGGCAAATGCCGGAAAATGAATGGGATGCGATTTCGCTGTGCTATACCTCCGGCACCACTGGTAACCCGAAAGGCGTGGTGTATCACCATCGCGGTGCCTATGAGAACGCCATGGGCAACCAGGCGGTGTGGTCCATGGGTATGCATCCGGTGTACCTGTGGACACTGCCGATGTTCCACTGCAATGGCTGGTGTTTCCCCTGGACCATCACCGCCTTTGCGGGTACCCATGTGTGCCTGCGTAAGGTAGAGCCGGAGAAAATCCTGCAGCTGATCAGCGAACACAAAGTCAGCCACATGTGCGGTGCGCCTATTGTACTGAACACCTTGCTGGGCGCTTCTGACGCCGCAAAATCCAGCTTCAGCCATACGGTTCAGGCAATGACCGCAGGTGCGGCACCTCCGGCTAAAGTCATCGAAGCTATCGAAAACATGGGCTTTCGCGTGACCCACGTTTACGGGCTTACCGAGGTGTACGGACCGGTCACGGTATGCGCCTGGAAGTCCGAGTGGGACGACCTGCCAGTGGAAGACCGGGCCAGAATCAAGGCACGGCAGGGCGTTCGCTACCATACCCTGGCCGGCATGATGGTGGGTGACCCGGAAACCATGGAAGCGGTGCCGAAAGACGGCACCACCATCGGCGAGATTTTCCTGCGCGGCAACACAGTAATGAAGGGTTACCTGAAAAACCCCAAAGCCACCGAAGAGGCATTCCGCGGCGGCTGGTTCCACACCGGGGACCTGGCCGTCTGGCATGAGGATGGCTACGCGGAGATCAAGGACCGCCTGAAAGACATCATCATTTCCGGCGGCGAGAACATCTCCACCATTGAGGTGGAGGACATACTCTACCGCCATCCCGACATCCTCGAGGCCGCCGTGGTGGCAAGGCCGGACGAAAAGTGGGGCGAAACACCCTGCGCCTTCGTCACCCTCAAGCCCGAAGCAGGGGAGGTCAGCGAAGACGACATCATCGCCTTCTGCCGGGAGCGACTGGCGAAGTTCAAAGTGCCCAAGACCATTGTGTTCAGCGAACTGCCGAAAACCTCCACCGGCAAGATCCAGAAGTTCGTGCTGCGGGACGACGCCAAAAACCTCTGACCGCGCGTTATAAACCCCGGGGCTGCCAGCGATGAAGCCTCGGGGTGCTATTTTTTATCAAATTTCCTGCCCGGTTATGTCATGGCGCTCAGACCGTGACTGCGACAGACTGACCGTTATCCAATCAAGGCCACATTAATCACCGACGGGAGACACCCATGACCAGCGCTGTTGATAAAGAAGAACTCGACATGTTCCGGGAGTCCGTCATCAAGGCCCTGGAAACCGAAGTAACGCCCCACTACGAAGAGTGGGAACACTCCGGCATCGTACCCCGGGAACTCTGGAACACCCTGGGCAACGCCGGCATGCTGTGCGTGGACGTACCCGAAGACTGGGGCGGCTGCGGTGCGCCCTTCCTGTACTCCGTCGTCGTGGGCGAAGAAATGGCCCGCATGGGCTTCGGCGCCCTGTCCACCAACGTCATGGTGCACTCCGACATCGTCGCCCCGTACCTCAGCCATATAGGCAACGAAGAACAGCGCCAGTACTGGTTGCCGAAAATGGTCTCCGGCGAAGCCGTGGGTGCCATCGCCATGACCGAACCCGGCGCCGGCAGCGATCTCCAGGCCATACGCACCAGCGCGGTGAAAGACGGGGACGACTACATCCTCAACGGCTCCAAAACCTTCATCACCAACGGCCAACACGCCGACATGGTCATCGTCGCTGCCAAAACCGACCCCAAGGCCGGTGCCCGTGGCATCAGCCTGTTCCTGGTCGACACCTCGTTGCCCGGTTACAGCAAAGGCCGCAACCTCGACAAAATCGGCCAGCACTCCGGCGACACCTCGGAACTCTTCTTCTCCGACATGCGCATCCCCGCCTCCGCACTGCTGGGTGAAGAAGGCCAGGGCTTCATGTACCTCATGCGCGAACTCCCCCGCGAGCGCCTCGTCATCGGCGCCCTCGGCGTTGCCGCCGCACGTGGCGCCCTGGATCTGACCATTAACTACGCCCAGGAACGGGAACTGTTCGGCCAGAAACTGGCCCAACTGCAAAACACCCGCTTCGAAATCGCCCGCATGGAAACCGACTGCCGCGTTAACCGCGCCTTTGTCGACGAGTGCATTGCGTTGTACGAAAAAGGCGAACTCGACGCACCGACCGCTTCCATGGCCAAGTACAGCGCCACGGAAATGCAGTGCCGGGTGGCCGACGGTTGTTTGCAGTTGTTCGGCGGTTACGGTTACACCAGCGAGTATCCGATTTCGAGAGCGTTTATCGACGCCAGAGTGCAGAGAATTTACGGCGGCACTTCGGAAGTGATGAAAGAAATCATCGCACGGTCGGTTTTAGGTAAGGCTTAATCAGAGGATTGAAGACATGAATAGCAACGATGTAGTCATCGCAGGATCAGCAAGAACTCCAATGGGCGGCATGATGGGCGATCTCAGCTCCGTGCGTTCCCCGGATCTCGGCGCCATCTCCATCAAGGCCGCCATCGAAAGAAGCGGCCTGCAACCCGCCGACATCCAGGAAGTCATCATGGGCTGCGTACTGCCCGGTGGCCTCGGCCAGGCGCCCGCACGCCAGGCCTCCCGCGCCTCCGGCATCCCCGACTCCAGCGGCTGCACCACCGTCAATAAAATGTGCGGCTCCGGCATGCAAGCCGTCATCATGGCACACGACCAGATCAAAGCCGGCACCAACAGCATCATGATCGCCGGTGGCATGGAAAACATGAGCCAGGCACCCTACCTGCTGCCAAAAGCCCGCGCCGGCATGCGCATGGGCCACGGGCAGGTCATGGATTCCATGTTCCTCGACGGCCTTGAAGACGCCTACGAAGGCGGCCTCATGGGCGTCTTTGCCCAGCGCACCGCCGACAAATACGACATCAGCCGCGAGGCCATGGACAACTTCGCCATCGCCTCCCTCGAGCGCTCCCTGTCGGCCATCAAGAACGGCGGATTCTCCGACGAAATCACCCCCGTGACCGTCTCCGGCCGTGGTGGCGACACCGTGGTGGATACCGACGAACAGCCCGGCAAAGCCAAACCCGAGAAAATTCCCCACCTCAAACCGGCCTTTGCCAAAGACGGCTCTGTCACCGCCGCCAACGCCAGCTCCATCAGCGACGGCGCCTCCGCGATGGTACTGGCCACCCGCGAAGAAGCCGAAAAGCGCGGCCTCACTCCCCAGGCCCGCATCGTCGCCCACGCGACACATGCCCGCCTGCCGGCCGAGTTCACCCTTGCGCCCATCGGTGCCATCGAAAAGGTACTGAAGAAAGCCGGCTGGAACCGCGACGACGTCGACCTGTTCGAAATCAACGAAGCGTTTGCCGTGGTTACCCTGGCCGCCATCAATGAGCTTGGGCTCGATGCCGACAAGGTCAACGTCCATGGCGGCGCCTGCGCCCTGGGTCACCCCATCGGCTCCTCAGGGTCGCGGATCATGGTCACCCTGATCAACGCCCTGAAGCAGCGTGGTCTCAAGCGCGGTGTGGCGTCCCTGTGTATCGGGGGCGGGGAAGGTACCGCTGTCGCGATCGAACTGCTGTAAGCGGAGAAAGAAGAACTACTGGTCCTGCTTGCGGTAGGCCAGTGGGCTGAGCCCGGTCCAGTGCTTGAAGGCACGGGAAAAAGCGCCGGGCTCGGTAAATCCCAGCTGTGATGAGATCTCCGACACCGTCAGGTTCTGCCGCGTGAGCATAATCACGGCCTGGTCCCGCCGCAGGTTGTCCTTGATCTTCTGGTAGGAACTGCCCTCCGCCTTCAGTTTGCGCGACAGGGTGTAGGCGGTCATATGCAGCTGCCCGGCGATCTGTTCCAGCGTGGGCAGGCGATCATCGTCCACGTTTTCCAGAATCTGCCGAACCTGGGTTGTCAGGCTGTCGTCCTCATCGGTCCAGATCAGCAGGTTGCGCGGAGACTTCTCAATAAAACCATCCAGTTCCTCCGGTGTTCGCGTCACCGGCATGTCCAGATAATTGTGGCTGAAAAACAGGCTGTTGCGGTCGCGGTTAAAGAAACACTGGCAGGGGAAAACAAACCGGTACTCGTCAAAGTGTCCGGGCAAATCATGCTGGAAGGTGGCGTGGCTGAGTACGATCTTGCGTCCGATCAGCCAGCCGATTAATCGGTGCCACACCATCAGTAGCCATTCCACCAGGAAGTTGTCCGGGTCCAGTTCCGGATGGCGGTGGGTGATGCTCAGCTCCACTTCATCGCCGCGGGTGTCCAGCTCAATCACCATGTCATCGGAGAACAGCCGGTAGCAGCGAATGCTCTGGCGGATCACCTCTTCCAGGTTGCTGCTGTGTACCACCAACGATCCCATCAGGTGAAAGTGCCCCACGCGGCAGGGCTGTGTGGTACGGCCCATGAACTCGTCATCCAGTTTGCCCCACACCAGCCGGAACAGGCGGATAAACTGTTCCGTGGGCACCCGTGCCCGTGGCGAGTGGATGAACTCTGGGTCGATGCCATTATTGCGAAGCAGTTCGTCGGAATAGCCACCGGCCTTCTCCAGGCCATAAAGAACGGCCCTGGCGTAATGAGAGGAGAAGGTCAGGTTCTTCATAGGTGGTGTTCAGGCTCTGCCGGCAATCAGGTTCATGGACTGTATCTTACGGACGGACAGAGCTGAAAGACATAGGCGTCAGAAACCATTAGCCGGTCAGCGATTATATAGAGCTTGGACCCTCTTTGAGCCCGACGCCGCCGATTTTCCAGTCATCACCATTCTTGACCATATGGTAGTGGGCGATCCAGCGTTTGCCCTCCGGCCCCAACAACCGTACCACCTGAATCTGGAAACCGGGGTGGGGTATGCGCTCCATGAACTCAATGGACGAGGCCCGGTGGACGGGCGCATAGGATAGCTTCACCATATCGTAGAACGACTCTATCGAGCCGGATTGCTGCTTGATGCCTTCCGAGGCATGGTCCCAGGCAGCTTGCCTGTCGTCATTGGCGAAGGCTTCAATCTGCGACAGGATCGTGTTCTGGATGGCGTCATCGATATTGTCGTCGTCGGCATGACCACCCACGGCCAAGACGGCGAAGAACAGGAATACCGATATTAGTGCAAAGGCGCGTTTCATCGAATAGCCTCCCGATGACAACAGTATAGGTGATACGCGGGAGAGGAAGCGCTGGATTCACTGGCAGCCGATGCGACCTCCGAAGGGCCGCAAAATCTTACAATGTCGGTTTGGGCGGCATGTTATCTTTCGCCTGTTATACTTTTTCCAAAGCTCCTGACAGGTTTGAGGTTATGGCCGAGGGTACCAAACACCCCCAGAAACTGCTGTTGTTTTATCTGACCAATCAGAGGCCATTCGGCCTGGGCACCCTGAAAATCCGGGAAATCATGCCCTTTGTTCCGCTGACCAAGCTACCGCACAGCCATTCGGCGGTGATCGGTACCATGAGTTTTCGCGGCTCCGCCGTGCCGGTGATCGACATGGCTGCTGCCGTGGGTTACCAGCCGTTGACGGTGGAAGAACGCAAGACCGCTTCGATCATTGTGACCGATGTTCAGCGCCAGGAAATCGGGTTCCTTGTGCGCAGTGTGCGGAAAATCGTGGAAACCGAGTGGAAGAAGGTGATGCCCCCGCCGAAGAGTCTTGGCGACCGTGCCTTCATTACCGGCCTGGTGAATATCGATGATCAGATCGTGCAGTTGCTGGACGTGGAGCTGTTGCTGGCACGGGTGTACCCGGAGTCCGTAAACCCCCGGGAAGTCACGCTGACAGACGTTCAACGGGAAACTCTGAAAGGCCTGAATATCCTGCTGGTGGACGACTCCCAGGTGGCTCGCAAACAGCTCTCGGACGCCCTGGACAGCAAGGATGTGAGCTATTTTGTCACCACCAACGGGCAGGATGCACTGGACCTGATGCTGGACGCCAACCGCGATGGAAAACCCATCAATATCCTGGTGAGCGACATCGAAATGCCCGGCCTGGACGGCTACGAGCTGACCTTCAATGTGAGGGACAGCGGCAACGCCCTGAAGCAGCCGTACATCATTCTGCATACCTCCCTGAACAGCGAAATGAGCGTGAGTTATGCCAAACAGGTGGGGGCAGACGAGGCATTGACCAAATTCGATGCCGAAGAGTTACTGCACGCCATGCTGCGCGGGGCAGAGCAGGGGTGAGGGTTACTGGTCGGGCGTTTCCACCAGCCTGGCACGGACCCTTGGTAGATGCGCCGGAAACTGCGCCTGTATAAAGGTGATCAACCCCTCGCGGATGGCGCAGCGGAGATTCCAGAGTGAGCTTGAGTCCCTGGCACTGAGCAGGAAGCGCACCTCGATATTGGCCTCGCCGGCTTCGGTCACCTGCACGATCCTGGTCTTCCCGTCCCAGTCCGGCGCCTGTTCCAGCAGCCTCTCAAACTCGGTTCGTAGTGGTTCGATAGGCATGGAATAATCGACGGTGATGAACACCGTTCCCATCATTTCAGTGTCGTTTCTCGACCAGTTCTGGAACGGGTTTTCGATAAACCATTGCAGCGGAACCACCAGCCGTCGCAAATCCCAGACCCTCAGCACCACGTAGGTGGCAGTGACTTCCTCCACCCAGCACCATTCGCCCTGCACATGCAGCACATCATCGATTCGGAACGGCTGGGTGAGGGCAATCTGCATGCCCGCCAACAGGTTGCCCAACACCGGTTTGGCGGCGAAGCCGAGAATAATGCCGCCAATGCCCGCCGAGGCCAGCAGGCTGCTGCCAAGATGACGAACCGGCTCGAACGTGACCAGTGCGGCGCCCAGGCCTACGATGACGATGAGAATGTTCAGCACCCTCACCAGGAAGCGCGTTTGCGTTTCCACCTTGCGGGCGCGTTTCCACTGGCCTTCCAGGACGGGATTCAGGGAGACGATGACGTCGCCGATGGCTGACGTGCAGCGCACCAGCGCCCAGGTGACGGCCACAATCAGCAGCAGCGTGGCGGCGTGGCGGAAGTGGTTGATCAGAGGCAGGTCCTGGGACGCCGCTTCCAGGATGGCGTTGAGCACCACCAGGGTAATGGCAATGCCCAGAGCGGTTGATGAGGCATCCAGGAACAGGCGGGGAACTGTTTTGCTGCGGGTTAAGCGTTGAACCGTTGCCAGCAACCCCTTGTACACAAGAAAGGTGATAGCCATTGAGAGCAGGACGGTAACGCCCGGGTGCCACCAGGCTTCAAGGCCTGCCTTCAGCGTGTTCAGGGTTTCAAAATCAGTCATGGGCGATCGGCATTGAATCAGCGGGTGGGCCAGTCTGTTGTTGTCGTCAGTTTAAACTGCTTTTCAATGGCGTGATATGGTTGCGCTTCGTTCCTTGCTCCAAAATGCGTTTATGAAACTGATCCTCAGCCGTAAAGGCTTTGATTCCTCCGCAGGCGGCTGTCCCAGCCCGGTGTTCCCTGACAGGTCTTTCTATACCCTGCCGATCCCGGACTCGCGTTCCCGGATCACCTACCATGATATCCATCACGATGGTCTGAATGTTGGCAAGCTGGTGGCCGACCTGACCGGCAACCGGCGTGGTGGCGCCCGAAAGGCCCACCTCGACCCGGACCTGATCGCTGACGCTTATCCCCGGGAAACCGGCTGGCGGCCCTGCCTGGGGCAAACCGGCGCCGCACAGGGGCACCTCCGTAAACAGCAGGTGGGGGTGGGGGATCTGTTCCTGTTTTTCGGTCTGTTTCGGGACGTGGAAAAACAGGGCAGGCGCTGGCAGTTTGTAAAACAGGCCCGCCCGTTTCACGGGCTGTGGGGCTGGCTCCAGATTGGCGATGTTTACCGCATTGATGAGTTGTCGGATAGTGACCTGCGGTGGGCCCGCTACCATCCGCACTTCCATGGTCAGCCAGATGGTGGCAATACGCTCCATGTGGCCTCCGATGCCCTGCAGCTTGAGGGGCGATCAACCGGCCTTCCGGGTGCCGGGGTGTTTGGACGCCTGGAGGAGCGGCAACGCCTGACGGCACCGGATGCCGCTTCGACCACGCAATGGCGATTACCCGGGTGTTTCTATCCGGATTCGGCGGACACCGCGATGAGTTTTCACGGTAACCTCGCCCGCTGGTCCCGGGACGGGGAATACTGCACTCTGAAAAGTGCCTCGCGGGGGCAGGAGTTTGTGCTGGATACTAGTGGGTGTTCGGGTGTTGTTTCGTGGTTGAGGGAGATTCTATGAAAGTGATGCTATTGGGTGCCACTGGCCTGACCGGTGGCCAGGTGCTAGAAGGTCTGCTGGCGCGGGAAGACGTGTCATCGGTCGTCGCGCCCGTGCGTCGAGCGTTGCCGCTGAACCATGAAAAACTGCATCAGCAGGAAGTGGATTTCGACCGCCTGGATGAACACAGTGATCTGTTCGCGGTGGATGCCATCGTCTGTTGCCTGGGCACCACCATCAAGAAGGCCGGCTCTCGCGAGCAGTTCCGTAAAGTGGACTACGGTTACCCGATGAAAGCGGCGGAGCTTGGCCGGGCAAACGGTGCACAGGTATTCGTGCTGATGTCTGCCATTGCCTCCTCATCGTCTTCCACCGTTTTCTACAATCGGGTGAAGGGTGAACTGGAAGACGGCATAAAGTCGCTGGGCTATCCCTGCCTGTCCATCTACCAACCCAGTCTGCTGCTGGGCGAACGCAACGAGCAGCGCACCGCCGAAGCACTGGGCATAAAAGCCATGCCCCTCATCAACCGGGCGTTGATCGGCCCACTGGAAAAGTTTCGCGGTATTGAGGCGGTCACCGTGGCCAGGGCAATGGTTAACGAGGTGTCGGCGCTTGCTCAGCAGGCGCCCGCGCAATCGGAGGTTCGGGTACACGAGTACCCGGACATCAAGGCGTTGGCTGCCCAGGATGTAGCATCCTGACAGTCAGGATCCGTGGAACTCAGGGGGGCGCTTGGCCAGGAACGCGGCGACGCCTTCTGCGAAATCCCCGGTCCGGGTCAGTTCCAGGAACGCTTCCTTTTCGGCTTCCAGTTGGGCAGCCAACTGATCGCCACAGGCTCCGTCCGTAAGCCGTCGAAAGGCACCGAAGGCTCGGGTGGGGCCATTCGCGACGTTTCTCGTTATCTCAGTCACTCGTTTTTCAAAGTCGGCTTCCGGAACAGACTCAGTGATCATGCCCCAGTCCCTGGCTTCGGTCGCACTCAGGGTTCGGCCCAGCAGCATTAACTCGGCTGCCCGCCCAGCGCCGATCTTGTGGGCCAGGAACCAGCTACCACCACAGTCAGGAATGGCGCCAATGCCGTTGTAGGCCAGCAAAAACTTGGTGTCTTCCTGAGCAATGACAAGGTCCGCCATCAGTGCCAGGCTCAGCCCGGCACCAGCCGCAACCCCCTTGACCACCGCGATCACCGGGGCGTCCATGCTGCGCAACAGGAGGATGGCCGGGTTGACCGCACCCAGGATGGCGCTGACGGCTTTGCCCGCCTGTTCGGGAGAGCCGGTCATACTGGCGATATCCCCGCCCGCCATAAAAGCGCGCCCGGAGCCGGTCAGAACGATGCATCGAAGGCCTGACCGGTCTTTCAGTGCCTGAGCCTCCGCGAGAAAGGCTTCTGCCATGGGCACACTGATTGCGTTCAGGGCTGCTGGCCGGTTGAAAGTCATCGTTGCAATGCCCGTATCGGCGTCGAATTCGGTGGTTACCAATGAGTCTGACATGGTGGATGTTTCTCTCATCGTGGTGGGCCTATGGCTTCATTATTTGTTCAGCGCCCTTCGGTGTCTGACAGGTAACAGGGTAGAAGGGTTTGCCCAATGTTGCCTGAATGGACTACTTTTAATCTGGATCGGGGATCTCCCGATGACAAGAAAAAACAACAACGACAATCATCTTCGGGCGTGAGATGGGTACCAGCAGGGCGTGTTCGCGAGCCTGTCTGCCCGGCGCCAGGGGTGCCGGGAGGTAATGTGAGCATCCTTGAGATCAGTAACCTGTCTCTCTCATTTGGTGGCGTCAAGGCGCTGCAGGATGTCAGTTTCCAGGTGCCTGAAAACACCGTCACGACCATTATCGGCCCGAACGGTGCGGGCAAGACCTCGCTTTTTAACTGCATCTCCGGCTTTTACAAACCGCAGCAGGGCACCATTCGCTACCATGGCCAAGAGTTGCCGGGCAGTATCAAGCCGCCGAAGCGAGCCGCCCTTGGCCTTGCCCGAACCTTCCAGAATATAGCCCTGTTCCGGGGTATGACCGTACTCGACAACATCAAGCTTGGCGCCCATGTGCACATGAAGAGCGGACTGCTCAGTGCGCTGGTTTATTTCGGGCCGGCCCGCCGGGAGGAAATGGCTGTTCGCAGGCAAGTGGAAGAGCGGATTATCGACTTCCTGGAAATCGATCATATACGACGCCAGCCGGTGGCCAGCCTCTCATACGGGCTTCAAAAACGGGTTGAGCTTGCCCGGGCCCTAGCCATGCAACCAAAGGTGCTGATGCTGGACGAACCGGTGGCCGGCATGAATCGGGAAGAGAAAGAGGACATGGCCCGATTTATTCTGGATATCCGGGAAGAGTGGGGCATTACCGTGCTGATGGTAGAGCACGACATGGGCATGGTGATGGACATATCAGACCATATCGCGGTGCTGAATTTCGGCCAGGTTATTACCGAAGGCGTGCCGGCGGATGTTCAGAACAACCCCGAGGTGGTCAAGGCTTATCTGGGCAACAGTGACATCGACAGTTTGCGAAGAAAGCTCAATCCAGAAGGGGAGGTTGCCTGATGGATTGGTTGTTCTTTGGTGAAATCAGCCTCGCCGGTTTGGCCATGGGCGGGCTTTACGCCCTTATCGCGCTGGGGTTTGTGATCATCTACAAGGCCACCCGGGTGATCAATTTTGCCATTGGCGAGATCATGATGTTTGCCGCCTATCTGTTCCTGGCCTTTGCTGGCGGCATGGAGTTATCACCATGGATTGCCCTGCCGCTGGCGGTGATCGGTGGCAGTATTCTGGGCGGTGTGATCGAGAAGACCATGATCCGGCCCATGCTGGGTGAGTCCCCCATCTCGGTGGTGATGGTCACCATCGGTATCGGCAGTATCCTGGTGGGCCTGGTGGAGTTCATCTGGACTGCCGATCCGCAGTTGTTGCCCCGTTTTCTGCCACGGGAGCCGGTGTTTATCGGCCCACTCTACCTCGCTCCAAAAATTGCCTACGGCTTTCTGATCGGTTCGGCCCTGCTCATTATTTATCTGCTTTATTTCCGCTTCTCCAGGGGTGGCGTGGCCCTGAGGGCAACGGCCTCGGATCAGGCGGCGGCCTATTCCATGGGCATTAACGTGCGCCGGGTATTCAACATGGCCTGGGTGTTTGGCTCTCTTGCGGCATCGTTGGCCGGTGTGTTGGTGGCCGCCACCGGCGGCCTCAGTCCGCAGTTCGGGATCATTGGTCTGAGTGTGCTGGTGGTGGTGATCGTTGGCGGCCTGGACAGCATTCTCGGTGCCCTGGTGGCTGGCGTGTTCATTGGCTGGCTGGAAACGGTTGCCGGTGCCTACCTCGGGGGCGAGTACCGTATGCCGGCAACATTCCTGGTGCTGGCGGTGATCCTGGTTATCCGCCCCTATGGCCTTTTTGGCACCCACGAAATAGAGCGAGTGTAAGATGCGCATCGGTGACGCGAAACAGAGTTACGAGGCCGATGAGGCAATCTGGACCAGCCAGACCCAAAAACTGTGGCTGGGTCTTTTCCTGCTGATTCTCATGGTGTTCCCGTTTGCCGTCGACTCTTACCTGCTGTACCTGGGCTGCCTGGTTGGCATTGCCGTAATCAGTACCACCGGCCTGAACATCCTGACCGGCTTTACCGGGCTGATTTCCCTGGGGCAGGCGGGGTTCATGGGCGTTGGCGCCTACACGGTGGCCTGGCTGTCCATCAACACCGGCCTACCGTTTCCGGTCACGCTGTTGCTGGCCGGGCTTATGGCTGCTGCCGTCGGGATTCTGGTGGGCCTGCCATCACTGCGGGTCAAAGGCCTGTATCTGGCCATCGCTACCCTGGCCGCGAGCGTGTTCCTGCACTTCATTTTTGCCGAGTGGGAATCCGTCACCGGTGGCATGGGTGGCCTGAGCCTGGAGCCAGCGCACCTGTTCGGGCTGACGTTCCAGAGTGATTTCATGATGTATTTCATCATCGTGCCGCTGGCGGTGCTGATGGTGCTGGCGGCCCGGAATGTGTTCCGGACACGAATCGGCAGGGCCTTTATTGCCATTCGCGACCGGGATATTTCCGCCGAGATTCTCGGCATTAACCTTCTGCGCTACAAACTGATGTCGTTCGCGCTCAGCTCGTTCTACGCCGGCGTGGCCGGTGGCCTGTTTGCCTATTTCTACCGTGTGGTTACCCCGGAGAGCTTTCCGCTTTCCATGTCCATTTTCTATCTGGCGGCGGTGATCGTGGGGGGCATGGGCAATCTGTTGGGGGGCATCCTCGGTGCTGCTTTCATGACCCTGGTGCCGGAAGCGCTGAAACTGCTGACGGCGGCCCTGACTCCGTTCTACCCCAACGCGCCCGTGTTCATGTCGCCGATGCTGGAAATCATTTTTGGCGCCCTGATCGTGGGCTTCCTGATTTTTGAACCTCATGGGCTTGCGGAAATCTGGCACCGTATCCGTCGCTTTTTCCGCCTCTGGCCGTTCCGGAATTAATGGTTCTCTCACGGGAACCCGTGCAACACCAACAACAAGAAGCCGCAAGGAGAATGAACATGTTCAGAAACATCCTCAAAAAAGGTCGCCGGCTTGCCGGGCTTGGTAGCCTGGTTGCTGCGCTGACAGTCGCCGCGCCGGTGATGTCACAGGACAAGGAGCCCGTCGTGTTTGGCGGCTCCATACCGCTCTCCGGCGTGTTCGCGTTTGCCGGTATTCACATCCACGCCGGTCTGACCGACTACACCAACTGGATCAACAGCCAGGGGGGCATCAATGGCCACCCGGTCGAGTATGTGATGGAAGACACCGCCTATGAGGTGGATCGTTCGGTGGCGGCCTTCAAGAAAATTTCCGGTAGCAGTTCCCCGGCTACCTATTACGGCGACAGCACCGGTTTCATGAAAGCCATTGCCTCTGAGCTCAATAGCCAGGGCAATACTCTGATGAGCGGAGCCTCGTTCGCCACTGCGCTGACGGATAACGAGCAATACCCTTACCAGTTCATTCCCGGCCCGAACTACAGTCAGATGTTCGGCATCATTCTGGAGTACATCGCCACCCAGGGTGAAGGCGGTGATATGCCTACCGTGGCCTTTGTTTACAGTGATACCGAATTCGGTAAGGACCCCATCGAAAACGGCAAAGCCCGCGCGGGCGAGCTGGGCATCGAGGTTGTCGAGGAGATCGTGACCAAGCCCGGCAGTGTGGATGTGTCCGCCGAGGTTCTGAAGCTTCGCCGGGTAAGACCAGACTATGTTGTGTTCCATGGCTACGTACTGTCGCCGATCAACGAGTTCATGGTGCAGATGCGCCAGATGGGCCTCGATACCCAGTTCATGGGCACCTTCTGGTCCTCGGACAAACTGATCATCGACAAGATGGGAGCGGATGCCGATGGCTACATGGGCGTAATGCCCTACAACTATTACGACAGCGAGGAAAGCGGGCCCATGCTTGATGCCCTCCGTGCCCAGGCGGAGAAGAGTGACCCGGAAGCGGGCTACCGTCCCACCGGCTACATGCAGGGATGGTTCAATGCCATGGTCTGGACAGAAGTGGTCAAGCGCACGCTCGATGCGGGGAAAGAACTGACCGGAGACAACATGGCAGAATCTCTTGCCTCTATTGAGGACTGGGATACTGGCGGCATCATCGGCATTCCGGTCACCGTGCGGAACATGTCCTTCCCGGTCGGCCGGATCTGGCGGGTGAATGCTGAAGAAGGTCGTTATGAGCCGGTATCGGACTGGATTCACCTCGACTGAGGGGCTGTATGGAAGCCTTACTGGAAATCGATAATATCGAGGTGGTCTACAACAAGTCGGTGCAGGTTCTTCGGGGCCTGTCGCTGCGGGTGCCGGAGGGCGCCATTGTGGCGCTCCTCGGTTCCAACGGTGCTGGCAAATCCACCACGCTGAAGAGTGTCTCCGGCCTGCTGACCCTGGAAGACGGGGAGGTGACCGCCGGGGAAGTACGTTTCCGGGGCAGGGATGTAAAAGGTACGCCTCCCGAAAAACTGGTGCGTAACGGACTCTTCCATGTCATGGAAGGCCGCCGTGTGTTTGAAGACCTCACGGTGGAGGAGAACCTGGTTGCCGCCACCTACGCCCTCAGTGGCAGCAAGCCCTCCCTGAGCGACAGCTACGAACTGGTCTATGACTATTTCCCGCGCCTCAGGGAACGTCGCAAGCAGTTGGCGGGTTACCTCTCTGGTGGCGAACAGCAGATGCTGGCTCTGGGCCGGGCGCTGATTGCCCAGCCGGACCTGATCATGCTTGATGAGCCGTCCCTGGGCCTGGCACCGCTGCTGGTGGAAGAGATTTTTACCATCGTGGCGCGGATCAACCGTGAACAGGGCACCGCGATTCTTCTGGTGGAGCAGAATGCGGCCGTGTCTCTGGCGATTGCCTCATACGGTTACATCATGGAGAACGGCAAGATCGTGATCGACGGCCCGGCGGATAAGCTTACGGCGAACGAGGACGTTCAGGAGTTCTATCTGGGTGTGGGCGGCAAGGAAGGTGAAGCCCGTAGTTACCGCGATATCAAGCACTATAAACGCCGTAAACGGTGGCTGTCATGACAACACCTTCCCTGCCTGATCTGACCCTGACCCAGATGCTGCGGGCCCATGCGCAAGAACGGCCGGATGCCCTGGCCCTGCGTCAGAAAGACTTTGGCATCTGGCAAGCCTATTCCTGGCGGGACTACTACAACCGCGCCCGGCATTTTGGTCTGGGGCTGCGCGCCATGGGGCTGGAGGAGGGTGGCCACGTGGCCATCATCTCGGAAAACCGGGTGGAATGGGTGATCGCCCAGATGGGTATTGGCATGGTGCGGGGCATCTGTGTTGGGGTGTACCCGACCAGTCCCTGGAATGAAGTGGCCTACGTTCTCGAACACAGCGATGCAAGCATTGTGGTGTGTGAGGATCAGGAGCAGACCGACAAGGTGCTGGAAGCCTGGCCCCAACTGCCCCAATTGAAGCACACCATTGCCATTGATATGAAAGGCCTTCGCTACTATCCAGAGCCCCCGGCGGCGTTCGAGGACATTGAGGCCAGAGGCCGGGAGTATGAAAAAGACCATCCCGGACTGGTGGATGAATTGCTGGATGGCCAGCGGATGGATGACACCGCCCTGATGATCTACACCTCCGGTTCCACCGGACGGCCGAAGGGCGCGATGATCAGTTGGGGCAATCTTCACGCTGCCGCTCCCGGTCTTATTGAATTGCTGCAGGCGGACGATCGCGGTTCTAGCCTTTCCTACCTGCCGCTGTGCCATGTGGCGGAGCAGGCGGTAACCAACATTGCGCCGGTTTACGCAGGCAGCTCCGTCAGCTTTGGCGAGAGCCTGCGGACCGTTCAGGAGGATTTGCGGGAAATTGCGCCGACCTTTTTCCTGGGCGTGCCCAGAATCTGGGAGAAGCTGCACTCCGCCATCTATATCAAGGTCCAGGAAACAGGGCGTTTCCGCCGGGCATTGTTCGATTGGGCCATCCGCGCGTGTTCGCCTATGGCGACCAAATCTCGGGCGCAGTGGAGCCTGAAAGAAAAAGGCCTGTACAGCCTCAGTTACTGGCTGGTGTTCCGGGCCCTGCAGAATTTCATTGGCCTGCGCCGATGTACCATCGCGATGACCGGAGCGGCCCCCATTTCCACCGGGATTCTGGAATTCTTCCGGACCATTGGTGTTCCGCTGCTGGAAGTCTATGGCCAGACGGAAAGTACCGGCGTGGCAACCGCACAGCCGGTGGATGACGTGAAGCTGGGAACCGTGGGTGTCGCGATCGCCGGCGTTGAGGTCAAACTCGGTGATCAGAACGAGATCATTATGCGCGGTGGCAGCATGTTCAAGGGCTACTACAAGAGCGACGCGGCGACTGCTTCTACCCTGAAAGACGGCTGGCTGCATACCGGCGACGTAGGCGAGTGGCGGAATGGCCAGCTCAAGATTGTCGACCGGCTGAAAGACATCATGATCACCGCCGGCGGCAAGAACCTGTCGCCGACGGAGATTGAGAACACCATCAAGGCCAGCCCCTATATCAAGGAATGCATTGTGATCGGTGAGGCCCGGAAATACGTTTCCGCCCTGATACAGATCGATTTTGACACGGTGGCCAAGTGGGCCGAACAGCAACGGATTGCCTATACCACCTTCCGCAGCCTGACAGAACAGGCGCAGGTGAATGAACTGATCCAGGCCGAGGTGAGCAGGGGTAATGATCAGTTACCCCAAGTGGCACAGATCAAGCGTTTCCACCTGCTCACCAAAGAGCTCGACCATGACGACGATGAAGTGACAGCCACCATGAAGGTGCGCAGAAGCAACATCTATGAGAAGTATACGGATGTGATCGAGTCACTTTACGTTTGAACAAACCCGCGCTCTGCGACATGCCTCCAGCGCCTTGAGGGCATCGACCTTCAGTGGGAGATTGAGCGCCCACTGAATATCCGTCCTCTCGAAGCCGATGTCCGCCAGCATCTCGTCATCTTCCTTCAGCAAAGGCAGGAACAGGCGACGAAAATGGTGCCTGCGCCGGAAGATTCTGACCCAGAACTCAACCGTTGCCATGAACGCCAGTGGCGGGGTGGCCGGCATGTAAAGCTCCAGCTCCGGGGGCTTGGCGGGGGCGTCTGGACGAAGCTGGGGGCGGCGAAAATCCTGATAATGGCTCATCGTTTCAATCTCCAGTTCAGTCATCAGTATGGGTGCCCTCGCGTGTTTGCGGGGGCATGGTTATCAGCATGCAACGTCACCTTTGATCAAACAAACGAAAAGATTTAACATCTGAGTTAAGAAAAATTGAAAGGTGGCTTATGAACAGTACCGAACTTGCGCCTAACCGCGAGGTTGGCCCGCTACTGGATACCGACGTATTGAGAACCTTCGTGGCCATTGCCGAGAGCGGAAGCTTTACCCGGGCCGCGAAGCAGGTTTTTCGCACCCCTTCGGCCCTGAGCATGCAGATCAAACGGCTTGAGGAAATTCTCGGTCATGTCCTTTTTGTGCGCGAAGCCCGTCGCGTCCGGCTGACGCCCGAGGGAGAAGTGCTACTGGGGTATGGCCGGCGACTGCTGCGATTGAACGAGGAGGCTATCCGGCAGTTCCTCTCTCCCGTTTTGGAAGGCCGGGTCAGTTTGGGCACTTCAGACGATGTGGGGAGCCGTATCCTGCCGGGCGTACTGGCGCAGTTCGCGCGCTCGTATCCGGCGGTTCAGGTGGATGTGGTGGTTGGCTCCAGTCAGCAGAACCTGGACCGGCTCGATGCGGGAGAGCTGGATATGGTGCTGGTCACCATTGGCAATGAGGGGCAGGAGCGACGCGGTGAAGTTGTACACACCGAACCGTTGGTGTGGGCCGGCCGCGAAGGGGGTGTCGCTGCCAACCGGTCACCCCTGCCGGTGGCGCTTGCCAGCCATGGTTGCGTATGGCGCCGGGCCGCGCTGACGGCCCTGGATGACGCCCATATTTCCTATCGGGTTGCCTACACCTGCGATAATTGCTTCGGCCAGGAAGCGGCGATGTTGTCGGACCTGGCGGTTGCACCGTTCCCCGTCAGCCTGGTGCGCCCGCCGCTACGAAAACTCGACCGGGAAGGGCTGCCGGCGCTGGCGGAGTATCAGATCGCACTCGTGCGAAGTGGCAGCAATCCGGTCAACGATGCGCTGGCGGGGCATGTGAAGGATGCGTTTCTGGATTGGAGGTGATCTCCGGAGATCTCTTGGTCTCAAGATGGTCATATCGCTAAACATGTAATGTAATTGTTTCTTACAGTTCGTTGCCTTAACTGTACCTTAAGCTACTTATTTCCCCGATGGGTTGAGCATATATTGAGCAATGTGCTGCTTCATCCATCAGGGAGAGAATGTCATGTTTGGGCGCCATCGTATTGCGGAATTGACGGATCAGTTAACGGTCTCCAGGGGCGAACAGGAGAGGATTCAGCAAACCCTGAATGCCATTGCCTCCCAGATCGGGTATATCGAGTTCAGCCCTTCGGGAATTGTAGAGTCTGCCAATGATATCCTGCTATCCATTGTCGGGTACGAGCGCCAGGAGGTCATTGGCAAGCACCACCGGGCGCTGTGTGACTCAAGCTATACGGCGTCGTTGGAATACCAGCACTTCTGGGAGGATCTCGGGCGCGGTATCAAGAAACAGGGCACATTCCCCCGCTTTGCCAAGGATGGTCGGCGTGTCTGGCTGGAGGCCACCTATTTCCCCGTCACCGATGAGGACGGGAAAGTCTTCAAGGTCATCAAACTGGCAACAGACGCGACTGCCGCCCAGGACAAAGTGGCGGATGATACCGCCATGCTTGATGCCCTCGACCGCTACATGGCTGTCATCAAGTTCACGCCCGACGGCACGATACTGGAGGCCAACGAGAACTTCCTGGCCACCACCGGCTACGCCAAGGACGAGATCATCCATCAGCACCACAGGATGTTCTGCTTTGATGATTTCTATCGCGATAACCCTGACTTCTGGAAGCGGTTGGCCCGTGGTGAGAGTTTTTCAGGGCAGTTTGAGCGCAGGGACAGGAGCGGCAAGAGTATCTGGCTGGAAGCCACCTACAGCCCTGTGTTGGATGCTGGCGGGCAGGTATACAAGGTGATCAAATTCGCCTCGGACATTACCGCGCGGGTGAACAACGCCCGCGAGGCAGCCGACGTGGCTGCCGCCACTTCCGAGGAAACCTCACAGATTGCGGCTGAAGCTACCCGTGCCCTCAACCTTGCGGTGGAAACCTCGGCGTCGGCTCTGGCTGAGGTGGCCAGCGCCACGGAGGTAAGCCGGGATCTGGAAACCCAGGCCGAGCAGATTGGCAGTATTGTCAGCACCATTCGCTCTGTGGCTGAGCAGACCAACCTGTTGGCCCTGAACGCTGCCATCGAAGCCGCCCGCGCCGGCGAAATGGGGCGGGGGTTCGCAGTGGTAGCCGACGAGGTACGTAAACTGGCTGCAAAGACCGCTGAATCCCTGGAAGAAATTTCCACGGTAGTGGGCAAGAACAGCCACTTGATCGAGTCCCTGCGCGCGAACATGGACGGGGTATCGACGCTGTCACGTCGCAGTTCGGATGAAATATCGGGTATTGCTACCGGCATTCAGCAGGTGGAGAAGGGTATGACGGATCTGGCGGCTGTGGTGGCGCGGTTAAGTAGCGAGGGGTGATCTGTTTCGGAGATGGGGTTGAAATCCTGGTGTATCGACAGAACGTGTAAGCGCATAAGTCGGCTGAACCAGGAGAGCAAATGGAATACATAAGCCCCATCAGCAGCGCCGTCATGGCGGTTATCTGGATCGTCTATTTTCAGTTGTTCCTGATCCAGTATCAGCGTAATAACCGCCCCTATATGGTTATTCACCATGCCCAGAACGAGAACCCGGACGCCCTGTGTCTGCTGGTGAATATGGGCAAGGAAACCATCCATGTGCAGTGTGTGCAGGTGGTGCTGAAAACCCGTAGCGGTGAGGAGAGAACCCTGACCGTTACCGAGTATCGCCGGGTTGGGGCAGACGACAGCAATGTACACCAGGTATTGCGGCAGGGGCCGTTGCAGCCCGGCGGGTACCTGGTGTTGGGTTCATTTCGCAACATTATCCTGGGGCGCCGAAGTGACGATAGCGACAGTGACAGCGACTACCTGTTCGAGGATGTGACTGCTGTAGAAATTCGGGCCGCAGTGGTTCACGGCCCCAGCCGCTATGCCGTGGGTGTACGCCGGCGTTTCTGGCTAAGACATGACGGTGCATCGGAAATTTTCCCCCGCGATATCCACAGTGAACAGCTCAACCGCAGGCGTCACCGGCATGAAGTGCGCCGTTGGCTGGAAACGGAGCTGTGCCCTCAGTAGCCGTGATCAGTTCGGGCCAGAATACGGCGAGAGGGTCAGTGTCACTGAGTGTTTTTCGCCTTTTGCCGTTTGAGAAAGTCCACTTTCCATTGCTCCATGCCAAAGTACTCGGTGCCAATGTTGGCCTCTACCCGATGCTTGGCCTTGATCGCCGCGACCTGTTCGTGGCGCTCCTCAAGAAAACTGTCGAAGCGTGGCAGCAAATCCCCATGCCTGATCGTTGAAAGCCGGTAGGCGCTTCGGGTATGCGGGAGATTGGGGTCGAACACGAGAACGCCCGGCCTTACCCGAACATTGTTGATATGGTGCAGGGCGACCACCACATTGTAGTAAGCGCCATCGCTGTTCTTCAGCAACGCCTGGTGAATCATTTCGGGCAGGCTGTCGCTGGGTACGGGGAGTATCTGTGAGGCCTCGATCTTTTCCTCGTATCCCCGGGCCGTCCAGCCATCGACAAGGCCGATGCGTTTGAGGTGGTCCCCGTCCAGGCCGAGTCGCCGCGGAGACACCAGAACGCCGTCAACATACTCCACGATGGGGCGGCTGTAGCTGATCCTGTCCTCGGTTTTTGCCGCACGGGCCCAGTCGGGATGATCCGGGTATTTGAAGTCCACCTCGCCTTCAACGAGGGCCGGCATCAATTCATCGACCGGCAAGGGTTTGTAGATGAAGGTTACGCCGGCATGTTCGGCGAAAAGGTCCAGTAGTTCACGGGCGAAGCCGCTGTATTGGCCTTGTTCGTCAACCCCGTAATGGGGCAGGAAGTTTCCCTGTTCCACTCCAACCACGTATGTCTGCGCAGTTGCCTGGGCGGTCAAGGCAAACAGCAGGCAGGCGGCGAATATCTGTTTCACTGATGGCTCCCTCTAGTTAGTCGTTGTTGGATGAGCTGTATAGCGCCCGAATCTTTTCTTCATTAAGTCAGTCTTCACGGTCGAGCCGGAACGCTTTCATTTGAGCTTCAAGCTTTTCCGCCATCGCACGTAATTCTTCAATTTCACGGCTGGCTGCCGTCATGTCCTCACTCGAACGTGCACTGAGATGAGAGATGTCCTGAACGTTTGAGCTGATTTCCTCGGTGACGGAGCTCTGTTCTTCGGTTGCTGCAGCCACCTGGTGGCTCATCTCTACAATCCGGTCCACGTTTTCGCCGATTCCATCCAGAGCTTTGCCCATGCTGGCGGAGGTACTGACGGTTTCTTCGGTGGCTTTCTCGCTTGTGGCCATCGTCTCGACCGCACGCTCGGAGCCCTCCTGCAAACGCTCGATAATGGTTCGAATTTGCTTGGTCGATGATTGTGTCTTCTGTGCAAGGCTGCGAACTTCGTCAGCGACCACCGAGAATCCACGCCCATGTTCACCGGCCCGGGCTGCTTCTATGGCTGCGTTCAAGGCCAGTAGATTGGTCTGATCGGATATGGCATTGATCACTTCGATCACCTGGCCAATATCCCGCGCTTCGGTAGCCAACTGCTGGATCGCCGAGGCCGATTCGCGGATGTTACTCGCCATTCCCTCGACTTGGGCGATGGAACGCGACATGCCTTCACGAATGTCACTGGCGCTGTTGCCGACCTGCTCCAGCTGGTTTGCCGTTTCCGTAGCGCTTTTGGCAATCTCCTGAACCGTGGCTTCCATCTCGCACACCGCCGTGGCGACGGAATCCGTCAGGCTGCTTTGTTCCTTGGCTCGGTCGGTGTTGGCCGTCATCACGGTGGAGGTTTGCTCGACAAATGCCTTGAGCCGGATTGCCGTCTCCAGAAGCCCCCGAACCATCTCTCGTTGTGCCCCGACAAACTGGTTAAACCCGGTCGCCAATTGGCCCAGCTCGTCTTTGCGTTCAACCGCCAGTTCCTGGGTGAGATCGCCGCCACCCTTGGCAATTTCGGTCAACGCCCGAGTGATTTTCGTCAGTGGCTTCGTCATGCGAGTGGCGACCAAAGCTATGATGCCGAGGAAAACAAGAGCCACGAGGACGCCGACGAGCAAGGAGGTCTGGTTGGCCCGGCTGGCTTCGCCGTAAATCTCGGTAGACGGAACCTCTACAACGACACGCCAGTCCGTGATCGACAGAGGCAGGCTGGCGGCGATGAAGCGACGGCCATCTCGATCAAACTCGGTCAGGTGGTATGTCGGGTCTTTCAACAGTTCGGCGGCCGCCGTTGGAGAAATAACCTTCGATAGGGGCTGATCTGTTTGCTGCAGGTCAGGATGAATGTTGACCTGGCCGGTTTCAGACACCAGGTAAACGATACCGGTTTCACCAAAGCGGAATTCCCTGATTCGCTCCGCCATCTGATCAAGCCCGATTCCAACGCCGGTTACTGCGATAGCCTCGCCGCCATCCTCCATGCGGGCATTGATGAAGAGGGTGGGTTTACCCGTTGCTTTGTCCACGTCCAGCGACAGATCCATGGTCTCGCCGCTTTCCAGGAAATTATAGAACCAGCGGTCCGCCTGGGGAGTCACCACCCTGTCGATGCCCTGATGGGTGTAGTAGTTGCCCGTGTTTACCGACACGAAGTGTGCGGAGGCGGCCTCCTGGCTGCGCCTGACCCCCTCGAGATACCGGGTGGCGGGGGCGAGCCCCTGCTGTGGTTCGTTGTCACCGATCCACTCTTTGAGGTAGCTGTTCCCCGCAATCAGCCGTGACGCTGTGATAGGCGCCTGGAGGTCACGCTCAACGGAATTTGCTATGGCCTCCAGGCTGGATGGCAGGGCGGAGTTGAGCAGGTATCGATCAAGAAGCCCGCGCATCTGGACGATATTAAGGGAAACCAACAGCAACGTGCTGGCAAGCAGTGCTGCCCCCATTCCGATGATTAGCTTTAGGCGAATGCTCATGGATACTCCAGTGCGATGGCTTCAGTGGTTAATGGGGCAATCCACTTTTCAAAGGCGATTCACGGATGAGGTGATCGCCTCAATGCCAGCCTTGGCTATCCGCACATCCTGATCGGGTTTGACGCCGGAGACTCCCACGCTTCCGGCCACCTGATCGTCCAGGATCACCGGCACGCCGCCGGCGAGAAGCCCCTGGAGCGGTGCTGAAAGAAAAGCATGTCGCCCATTGTTGATCATGTCTTCGAAAATCTGTGTCTCTTTTCGACCCATGGCGGCGCTACGGGCCTTTTCCATGGCGACATGCGCGGTGAATGGCGCCGTTGCGTCCAGCCGACGCAGCCCCAGGACATGGCCGCCATCGTCCGCTACCGCGATGGTCACCGGCCAGCCGTTGGCGTCGGCCTCTTTCTGAGCCGCGTCGAGAATCAGATTGACGTCTGTTAAGCCTAGCACTGGTTTTGTTTTCATCGAGTTATCCTTGGTTTATCGCTGGGAAACATGGCCGTTCGGCCCTCAATCACCCAGATATTCGAAGTGAGTCCGGCCTCATTGCCGTGCTCTTGGAGCTTTCAGGGCATTCAGAGCTATCGGGCACCGGGTTTGGGATTTTGGGAAGAATAAGGTTCAACGCGATGGCGGTAATGGCCCCGGGGATCAAACCGGATTCGATCATCGCTTGCAGGTTTTCGGACAGGTTGGCATAGAGCCCTTCTTGTGCCGGCAAACCCACCGCGATGGTCAGAGAGGTGCCAATGATCAGCATGTTGCGCTTGTCGAACGGCACCTGGCTGAGCATCTTAATGCCGGCACTGGCGATCATACCGAACATCAGCAGTACCGCACCGCCGAGCACCGCGTTGGGAATACTGGAAACGAGACCACCGAGCTTTGGCAGCAGGCCGGCCAACACCAAGAATCCGCCGCCAATCGCCACCACATAGCGGCTAACGACGCCTGTCAATGCAACCATGCCTACGTTCTGGCTGAAACTGATCTGGGGGAACGCATTGAAAACAGCAGCAAATACGCTCGCGATGCCATCGGCCATAACGCCGCCGGAGAGTTCCTTCTTGGTGGGTTCACGGTTCAGCCCGCCTGCGGTGGTGCCCACTATATCGCCGATGGATTCGGCCACGGTGACCAGAGACAGCACCACCACGGGGATGATGGCGGCCATATGGAACTCAATACCAATGCCCAGCGGGGTGGGGAACGTCACCCAGTCGGCATCGCCCACCTTGGAGAAATCGACATAGCCAAAAGCCGCGGCAGCAACGAAGCCAACCAGCAAACCGGCCAGTGGGGCAACTTCACTCCAGATACCTCGGCCGAACTGGTGAAGCCCCACGGTGACGACGAGAACAAGCGAGGCCAGTCCGATGTGATGGGGGGCGCCGAAATCCGACACGCCGAAACCACCACCGGCGTAGGCAAGACCAACGGGCATCAACAGAATGCCCAGCATCACGACAAAGGTTCCAGTCACCACTGGCGGGAACAAAAACCGGAACCAGGGAAGAAACAACCCCATTAGCGCCATCGCGACGCCACCGCACAACGCTGCCCCAAGGGCGGCGGGCAACCCCATGCCGATGGCTATGGGAATCAGAACCGGTACGAATCCGAAGCTGGTCCCCATAACAATAGGAAGGCGAGCACCGATGGGCCCCAGGCCCAGGGACTGCAACAGAGTAGCGATGCCAGCGACAAACATCGCGGCCTGAACCATAAAAGCCGTCTGATCGGGAGGCAGGTCCGCCGCCCCGGCGATGATGATTGGCACGGTCACGTTGCTAACGAACATCGCCAGAACATGTTGAATGCCCAGCGGTATCGCGCGGCGCAAGGGCGGCATGGAATTAACGTCGCGGGTGCTATAACGGTCACCTGGACCGGTATCTGGCCGTTCGGATGTACTTGTTGTCATGAGTCTCTCCTAGGTGTTGTTTTTGTAGGAATGCCTGACTGTTGACTACCAATAGCTCTACAAAGATTTTCTAAATAGCTCTCCTTAGTTGGCGGGCTGCTTCATCATGGCGTGCCATCAACGCGTCAAGATCGACGTCGCAGGGCAGGCCGCCGGTCACTCTCCAGCGCCCGGCGACCATGACCCGGTCAGCGCGTTGTGCACCACACAGCAGCAACGCCGCCAGTGGATTCTCCGCGCCTGAGAAACGCGGCTCATCAAGTTTGAACAGTGCCAGGTCAGCCTGCTGGCCTGGCTCCAGTCCGCCGATATCGGTTCGTCCCAGACAACGGGCCGAGCCTTGCGTTGCCCAGCGGATGACGGCTTCGTGTGTTACCTGGCTTGGCGAGTAACGCAGGCGGCCCAGAAGCAGTGCCTGACGCATTTCCGAGGCAAGGTTCGAGTGGTCGCTCGACGCTGATCCATCGACCGCCAATCCGACCGGTGAGCCCGCCGCTTCGAGTTCCAGGGTCCGGCACAGCCCTGAGCCCAGAACCATGTTTGACGAGGGACAGTGAGCGATGCCCGTGCCTGCACGGCCAAGGCGCTGAATCTCGTCGTCATTGAAATGAATGCCATGGGCCAGCCACGTGCGATCGGTGAGCCAGCCACTGTCCTCGAGATAATCCAGCGGGCGCATGCCAAACAGCTTCTGGCAGTAAGCGGTCTCATCTTCGGTTTCGGCAAGATGGGTGTGGAGGCGAACGTCGTTGTTCTCTGCAAGCCGCGCGCTCTCGCGCATTAATGCCCGGCTGACTGAAAACGGTGAACAAGGCGCCAGGGCGATGGTGGTCATGGCCCCTTCAGCACGCTGGTGGTAACGGTCGATAAGACGCTGGCTGTCATCGACAATGGTTTGCTCGTCCTGCACCACGGTCTGTGGCGGCAGACCGCCATCGTCGCGCCCGACGCTCATGGACCCGCGAGTCAGTGCCGCTCGAACGCCGAGGCGCTGGGCGGTTTCGACCTGGCAGTCAATCGCGTTTACCAAGGCACCGGAAAAGACGTAATGATGGTCCGCTACGGTGGTGCATCCCGACATCAGCAGCTCGACCATCGCCAACTCGCTGGCCAGGGCCATCTGGCTGTCGTTGAGATTGGCCCAGACATCGTAAAGCGTGGTCAGCCAGGGAAATAACTCTTTATTGAGCGCGGGGGAATAGGCTCGGGTCAGGGTTTGGTAGAAGTGATGGTGGGTATTTACCAAGCCGGGTAACAGGACATGCCCGGAAGCATCGAAGGTCTCGTTAACGGGCTGGTGAGGTTGCTGCCCCCCGGCCACTTTTTCCACAATTCTTGTTCCCGTGACGACAATACCGCCGGCTGCGCCTGGGTCAGAACAGGCAAGCGGATTGCGAATCCATAATCTGTGGTCTGTTTCGGTCATTCCTACAGCTCTTTGTTGTATACATTATGACCGACAACTTCGTACAAATATGTATTACTTGTCAAGAAAAATTGTGAGCAAATTGAACTTTTAATGACAGGGTATTTACCGGGCCAGCGCTCAAACGGGCGCCGGCCCGGGGATTAGCAGCGATGTCAGGTTGTCTGCTGGGTTACGTTTTCTGGCCCGCGACTTCAACCTCGTTAGGCTTAACTTCTTTCGTAAGCGCTTTGAGAGCCCCCCAGGAGAGGCCTCGTTTTGATGGTTTCTCGGCCGTGTCGGAAGCGACCAGGCTAAGAAGCTCGGCGGAAATGGACACCGCGACTTCCATGGGCCGCTTACCCGGGATGTCACTGCGCCCGACGGGGCACCGGATGCGGTCGATATCGGCTTCGGTATACCCGCGGTGAGCAAGGCGTTGGCGAAAACGCTCCGCCTTGGTTTGCGAACCGATCAGGCCAATCGTGCGCACATCATCCCGTTTCAGCAGCGCCTGGCAGAGGTCATAATCCAGTGCGTGGTTGTGGGTCAGAATCAGTACATGGGCGTTGCTGCACAGTTCGGGAACGTCCCCAACCGGGTCGTCGGTGCAATGAACCGTGGTGTTGTCGGGCGTCCTGTCCGGAAAACATTCCTGCCGGGAGTCGACCCAGGTGATCTGCCAGGGCAAATCACCCACGATACGCATCAGGGCATGGCTGACGTGACCCGCACCAAAGACCACAAGGCGGGCATCGCCGCCGGACTGGGCCTCCAGCAGGACCGCCACGCTACCACCACAGCATTGTCCAAGGCTGGCACCCAGAGGGAAGTGCGCCAGCTCGTAGCTGTATTCGTGGTTTGCCAGGCGCTCGCGGGCGCGGGCGATCACCCGGTATTCCAGGTGGCCGCCGCCGATGGTGTCGTAGCTGTGTTCCCGGGTGACGACCATCTTACTGGCCGGCTCCCGTGGTACCGAGCCTGTTACGCCCAGTACCGTGACCAAAACATAGGGCTGACCGCGACGTTCGCAGTCAGCAACGGCTTGGATCCAGGTCAGGCGTTCTTGCATGACGGTTCCCCCTGCGCTGCTACCCAGCGCTCGGTTGCTGTGACAGCCTGGAGCACCCGCTCTGGTGTCGCAGGCGTGTCCAGGGGCGGGCTGTAGCGATAGTCCGCCACGCTCGAAACAGCGTCACGCAGGGCAGACCATACTGCCATGCCCAGCATGAGTGGCGGTTCGCCCACAGCCTTTGAGCGGAATACGGTGGCTTCCCGGTTGGGGCTGTGAGGCAGCAGGGCCACCCGGAAATCCGGTGGCGCGTCTGACACAGCCGGGATTTTGTAGGTCGCCGGGCCGTTGGACAACAGTCGGCCTTCGTCGCTGTATACCAACTCTTCGGTGGTGAGCCAGCCCATGCCCTGAACAAAGCCGCCTTCAATCTGGCCAATGTCCACGGCCGGATTCAGCGACTGCCCCACGTCGTGAAGGATGTCCACCCGCATGGTCTTGTACTCTCCGGTGAGGGTATCAACCACCACCTCTGCGCAGGCAGCCCCGTTGGCGTAATACAGGAAGGGCCGGCCTTGACCGGTTTCTCGGTCATAGTGAATCTTGGGTGTACTGTAGAACCCGTTGGAAGACAGCGAAACCCGCGCCATGTAAGCCTGCTGCACGAATTCCGCCCAGCCGAACTGCTGCTCACCGACATTGACCTGGTTGTTTTCAAACCGTACCGAGTCCGCGCTCACGCCGTAGGTTTCGGCGGCAAACTCGACCAGGCGCTGCTTGATTTTCTCGCAGGCATCCAGGGCAGCCATGCCGTTCAGGTCAGTGCCCGAGGAGGCAGCCGTTGGTGAGGTGTTGGGTACCTTGTCGGTCCGGGTCGCGGACACTTTTACCCGGTCCAGGTCTACCTGGAAGGCTGCGGCTACGACCTGGGCTACCTTGATGTAAAGCCCCTGGCCCATTTCGGTGCCGCCGTGATTGAGGTGAATGCTGCCATCGGTGTAAACGTGCACCAGTGCACCGGCCTGGTTGAGGTGTTTGGCCGTGAATGAAATGCCGAACTTCACCGGTGTCAGGGCCAAACCCCGTTTCAGGATTGAGTTTTCTTTGTTGAACCTGGAAATCTCGGTACGACGCTGACGGTAGTCCGAGCTGGCCTCGAGCGTGTCGATCAGGTCCGGTAAAACGTGCTGCTCGACGATTTGACCATAGTGGGTTACATCGCGGCCAGGTCCGTACAGGTTGCGCTTGCGCACATCCAGCGGGTCCATGCCGAGATGGCGGGCGATATCGTCCATTGCCCGCTCAATGATCATCATGCCCTGGGGGCCACCGAAGCCTCGGAAGGCGGTATTGGAAACCGTATGGGTTTTGCAGCGGTGGCCAACAACACGCGCCTGCCCCAGGCTATAGGCGTTGTCGGAATGAAACATGGCGCGGTCGACGATGGCATCGGACAGGTCGGGCGAAAAGCCACAGCGTCCAGCCACCATGATGTCGGCCCCCCGCAGCACACCCTCGTTGTCGAACCCAATGTCATAGGTGTTGAAAAAGTCGTGTCGCTTGCCCGTTTGTACCATGTCGTCGTAGCGCGCCATCCGGTATTTAACGGGCCGCCCGGTGCGTCGGGCAAGCAGGGCCGAGATACAGGCCAGCGGTGCGGCCTGGGTTTCCTTGCCGCCGAAGCCGCCACCCATGCGCCGTACTTCCACCTGGACTTCATGAATGGGGAGGTCAAGGACTTCGGCCACCAGCTTTTGCACCTCGGAGGGGTGCTGGCTGGAGGTATGAACAAACACGCCCGCGTCTTCGGTAGGCTCTACCAGGCACGCCTGTCCTTCCAGGTAGAAATGCTCCTGTCCGCCAACATGCATCTGGGCCTGTAGGCGATTCGGCGCTTCGGCAAGCGCTTTATCCGGGTCGCCCCTCAGCTGGGTATGACTGGGGCGCACGAACAACTGCTGATCAAGCGCGGCCTCCGCGGTCAACGCGGCAGGAAGGGGCTCATAGCTGACTTTCGCAAGTCGGGCCGCCTGGCGGGCCGCGCGATGACTCGTTGCCGCAACGGCAAACAGCGGCTGGCCCACATGTTCGACCACATCTCCGGCCAGAACCGGATCGCCAGGAAAGACCGGCCCGATGTCGGTATGGCCGGGCACGTCCTCGACGGTCATGACCGAAACCACGCCGGGGTAGGCCCAAACCTCGCTGAGATCCATGGCGGTGATACGGGCGTGGGCGTGCGTACTCTGGCCGACGGCCGCGTGCAGGAGTTCTGCGGGCTCGGGGAGGTCGTCTATATAGCGGGCCTGTCCACGAACGTGCTTCCAGGCACTGTCATGAAATGCCTGGGTGCCTGTCAGCCCTTTCGCCGTTGTGGTGGGCCGCGGAATATTGGGAGGTAGTTTACGCATAGTCAGTCACCATGAGGGGCTGGTTTGTTGTTGTGGTGTCTTGAGTGCTCTCCAAAAACGCGCGGCGCAGCAGGTTGCCGGCTACTTGCAAGCGATAGGCTGCGGACCCCCGCACGTCTGTCATGGGTTCAAATTCGAGTTCCAGTGCGGCAATGGCGGCCGCAACCGTGTCTGCATTCCAGGGCTGGCCTCGAAGCGCCGCTTCAGCACCACTGGCCCGCTTTGGCGTTGCCGCCATCCCGCCAAAGGCCAGTCGGCAGTCCTTGATGGTGTCGCCGTCGCGCTTGAGCCAAAAGGCACCCAGCACTGCCGAAATGTCGTCATCAATGCGCTTGGAGACTTTGTAGATGAACAGCTTTTCATCAGGTGCCGGGTTGGGGATCCAGGTGCCCCGAATGAATTCGTGAGGCTGGAGGTCGGTCTGCTTGTAGCCGTGGAAGAAGTCCTCAAGGCGCAGGCGCCGGGTGCCATCAACGCTGTCCAGGTCGAGCTCTGCGCCCAGTGCAATCAGTGCGGGCGGCATGTCGCCGATTGGCGAAGCGTTCCCGATATTGCCCCCAACAGTCCCGCGGTTGCGGATCTGGCGCGAACCCAGGCGCTCCAGCATCGGCCCGAAGTGTGGCCAACGCTCCTCGAGCTTATGGAACATGGCGCGGTAGGTCACTCCGGCTCCGAGATAGATCCCGTCTTCGTCCTCGTGGATCTCCTGTAGCTCCTTGATGCCACTCAGACCGATCAGGTGATCAAGGTCTTTGAGCTGCTGGGTGATTTCAAGGGACAGGTCGGTGCCGCCGGCAATCAACCTTGCCTTGGGAAACTGACGGCATAGTCCACGAAGCGCGTCCAGAGTGGCTGGGG